>NZ_JBVVPZ010000016.1:0-49259 GCF_055811415.1 Mesorhizobium sp. WSM4846 | reverse complement strand
TGCTCGCGCGGCGCCGGATCGCTCGACGCCAAATCTTGCAACGCCAGGCCCGACACTTGAGCCGCGGCGGCCTAGCGCCTAAAGCGCGGCGCCGGATCGCTGAGCCGCCCACGCCAAAGGGCTGCGCCGGCCATATACACAACGCCAGCGACAATGAGCAACGCGCCAATGAGGACGACAGCCATTTCTCCTCACTCTTCTTTAAGCTCCTGCGCCTGGGACAGCAGCGTCAAGGGCTGATAGCGAGGCGTTCGCGACGTCGCTCGCCACGCCCGCTGAGACAGAACGGTCAAGACGCCGGCAGGTTCCCGCTAGAGCGGGATGCGTCCGACTTGAACTAATTGAACTATCAGCGAATTGGCGACAGATCTGTCAGCCGAAGTCCGAAGGCGGCACCTTCTCGCCTTCGCGCTTGGCGCGCCTGGAATAGGCGCGGATGCTGAGCGGCAGGAAGAGCAGATAGCCGGCAACCGACGCCGTCAGCGTGTACCAGGGATAGGTCATCAACAGCAGGATGTAGAGGACGACACCGAGGATGATCGGCAGCACCTTGTCGCCCGGGACTTTCAGGCTTTTTCCGGAATAGACCGGCAGCCGGCTGACCAGCAGGAAGGCTATCAGAACGGTGAAACCGGCGGCGATGAAGGCGGCAGGGCGGGACGGCTCCACACCAAGCCGCAGGAAGTACAGGTAAAGCGGCAGCATCACCAGCACGGCGCCCGCCGGCGCCGGCACGCCGACGAAATACTCGGTCTGCCACTGCGGGCGATCAGTTTCTTCGTCGAGCACGTTGTAGCGAGCGAGTCTCAGCCCGCAGGCGATGGTGAACAGCAGCGCGGCAATCCAGCCCGGCGAGCCGGCCTGGTCGAGCAGGAAGGCATAGAGCACCAGCGCGGGTGCTACGCCGAAATTGACGATGTCGGCCAGCGAATCCATCTGCGCGCCGAATTTGGACGTCGCCTTCAGCATGCGTGCCAGACGGCCGTCGATGCCGTCGAGGAAGGCGGCCAGCAGCACCATCACCACTGCCGGCTCAAAACGGCCTTCGAAGCCGAAGCGGATGCCCGAGAGGCCGGCGCAGATGGCGAGCACTGTGACAAGATTGGGCAGCACCATGCGCATCGGAATTTCACGGATGCGCGGGCCGCCGCTGCCATGCGCCTCGAATTTTTTGAACGGCGCGCCCACGGCTCAGGACACCCGCACGAGCGGCGTTGCGGCAACGCCGCCGAATTCGGCCAGTATGGTTTCACCGCCGACCGCAGTCTGGCCGACGGCGACACGCGGCGTTGCGGTCGACGGCAGGAACACATCGACGCGCGAGCCGAAGCGGATCAGCCCGAAGCGCTCGCCGATGCCGATCGTGCTGCCGGTCTCGGCCCAGCAGACGATGCGCCGCGCCACCAGGCCGGCGATCTGCACCGCGGCCACCGTGCCGTTCGGGCTGTCGATGACCAGGCCATTGCGCTCGTTGTCGGCACTCGCCTTGTCAAGTGCGGCGTTGAGGAACTGGCCGGGCCGATGCTCTATCCTTGTGATGCGCCCGCGCACCGGAGCCCGGTTCACGTGGCAGGAGAAGACGTCCATGAACACCGAGATGCGGGTCATCTCGCCGCCCCCGAGGCCAAGTTCGCGCGGTGGCACTGCCGGACCGACCGCCGTGATGATGCCGTCGGCCGGGCTCACCACCAGGCGGTCGTCGACCGGCGTGACGCGCTCGGGATCGCGGAAGAAATAGACGCACCAGGCCGTCAGGATGAGGCAGACCCAGAACAGGATCGAAGAGAAATAGCCGAGGAAAAGCGTCACCGCTGCGAAGGCGGCGATAAACGGATAGCCTTCGCGATGGATCGGAACCAACGTTTTCTTGATCGTGTCGACGAGGTCCATGGAATGGAAACAACCTAGTTTCAGGTCCGGCCTCAATAGCGGAAACACCCTGTGGCCGCAACGCGACAATGAGGGAACGCCGGATCCGGCGTTCTCGTCCGCATTAGCCGATCGCGGGCGTTGGAAGGGGTCCAATGAGCCTGTCCAAAAAAGCATGACTGGTGTCGGGGCGAACCGGCCTCATGCGTCCTTGGAGATACGGGCCTTGTCAAAGCGCCCGCCGAACGAAAGCTGGAGGCAACAAATGCTGTCACGGAAATCAGCAGCAAAGGAAGCGCGGGTCGTGATGAACGGTCTGGCGTTCGGCGAATCGCCGCGCTGGCATGATGGCAGGCTTTGGTTTTGCAACTGGGGAACCGGCCAGATCATCGCCGTCGATGCCGACGGCAACAGTGAGATCATGCTCACCGTGCCGGCCACCCTGCCCTATTCGGTCGACTGGCTGCCGGACGGTCGCCTGGTCGTCGTCTGCGGGCGTGAGGGCTTGGTGCTGCGGCAGGAAGCAGACGGGACGCTGGTCACCCACGCCGATCTGCGACACCTCTCAGGGAACGCCTGGAACGAGATCGTCGTCGACGGGCGCGGCAACATCTACGTCAATGGCGGTGGGCCAGCGCCGGTTCCCGGCCAGCATTTCGGCCCCGGCACCATCGTGCTGATTGCACCGGACGGGTCGGTGCGGCAGGTGGCGGACAAGATCGCCTTCGCCAATGGGATGGCGGTGTCGCCTGACAACAAGACGTTGATCGTCGCCGAGTCCCACGCCAACAGGCTGACCGCCTTCGACATCGCCGCCGATGGCGGCCTTGCCAACCGGCGGCGATGGGCCGACCTCGGCAACGGCTTTCCCGACGGCATCTGCCTCGATGCCGAAGGCGCCATCTGGTATGCCGACGTCCCCAACCGGCACTGCGTGCGGGTGCGCGAGGGCGGGGCGATGCTCGACAGTGTCGATGCCGATCGCGGCTGCTTTGCCTGCATGCTCGGCGGCGCCGACGGCAAGACGCTGTTCATCGTCGCCGCCGAATGGCGCGGCTTCGAGCACATGATCAGCGATGCGCGCACCGGCCAGGTGCTCAGCATCGAAGCTTCCGCGCCGGGCGCTGGCTGGCCGTAGGGGCTACGACACCTCGGAGGGGCGGCGGCGGACGACAACGCCGAACTCGTCGCGCTCGCGAGCAATGCGCAACCGCTCCTCGGCCTCGGTTGCCTCACGCTGGCGATCCCACATCGACGCGTACAGGCCGGCCTTGCGCATCAAGGCGGCATGCGTGCCGCGCTCGGCGATCTGGCCGTCCTGCAGCACGATGATCTCGTCGGCCGAAATCACCGTCGACAGCCGGTGGGCGATGACGATGGTGGTGCGACCCTTGCTGACGAGGTCGAGTGCCGCCTGGATCTCCTGTTCGGTATGGCTGTCGAGAGCCGAGGTCGCCTCGTCGAGCATCAGGATCGGCGGCGCCTTCAAAATGGTGCGGGCGATTGCCACGCGCTGCTTCTCACCGCCGGACAGTTTCAGTCCGCGCTCTCCGACCATCGAACGGTAGCCGTCGGGCAGCCGCTCGATGAACGGTCCGATCTGGGCGAGTTCTGCCGCCTTGCGCACATCCTCCTCGCTGGCATCGACGCGGCCGTAGCGGATGTTGTAGGCGATGGTGTCGTTGAACAGCACGGTGTCCTGCGGCACCATGCCGATCGCCGCGCGCAAGCTCTGCTGAGTCACGTCGCGAATGTCCTGGCCGTCGATCAGAATCTTGCCGCCCTGGATGTCGTAAAAGCGGAACAGCAGCCGCGAAATGGTCGACTTGCCGGCGCCCGATGGCCCGACAATGGCAACCGTCTTGCCAGCCGGCACTTCGAAGCTGATGCCTTTCAGGATCTTGCGGTTGGGATCGTAGGAAAACTGCACGTCGCGGAACTCGACCTTGCCGGAGCCGACGACCAGCGGCTTGGCCCCCGGCTTGTCGACGATCTCCTGCGGCACATCGAGCAGATCGAACATCTGCTCGATGTCGGTCAGCCCCTGGCGGATTTCGCGATAGATGAAGCCGATGAAGTTTAGTGGCACCGAAAGCTGGATCAGCATGGCGTTGATGAAGACGAAGTCGCCAACCGTCTGCGTGCCGGCCTGCACCTCCAGCGCCGAAAGGCACATGACGATAACCGTGCCGAGACCGAAGATGACGCCCTGGCCGAAGTTCAGCCAGCCGAGCGAGGTCCATATCCTGGTGGCAGCGGTCTCGTAGCGCGCCATCGAACGGTCGAAGCGCTCGGCTTCCATGCCCTCGTTGTTGAAATACTTGACCGTCTCGAAATTGAGCAGCGAGTCAATCGCCTTGGTGCTGGCATCGGTGTCACTGTCGTTCATGTCGCGGCGAATGACGATGCGCCAGTCGCTCGCCCTGATGGTGAACCAGATATAGAGCCAGACCGTCACCGCCACCACAGCCACGTACTTCCAGCCATAGGTGACCGCGAAGATGCCGGCTGTCAGCGCGAATTCGAGGATGGTCGGCAAGGTGTTGAGCACGGTGAAGCGGACGATCGTCTCGATGCCCTTGGTGCCGCGCTCGATGATGCGCGACAGGCCGCCGGTGCGGCGCTCGAGATGGAAGCGCAGCGACAATCGATGCATGTGGATGAAAGTGCGGAAGGCGAGTTGGCGCACCGCATATTGTCCGACGCGGGCAAATAGCGCGTCGCGCAGCTGGTTGAAACCGAGTTGCACCAGCCGCACGACATTGTAGGCGATGACCAGCATGACTGGCGCCAGCATGAAGGCCGGCAGCGGCGGCGCCGACTTGGCGTCACCAGCCAGCGCATCGGTCGCCCATTTGAAGAAGTAGGGACCGGCAACCAGCGTCAGCTTTGCGACGACCAGAAGCACGGTCGCCCACACCACCCGCGCCCGCAGGTCGGCACGGTCGGCCGGCCACATATAGGGCCAAAGATTGCGCAATGTCTTGAGGGTCGAGCCAGAATCGGCGGAGACGGTTTTTTCGGCCATTTTATCGCCTTTTCGTATTTCTTATTGATTGACCACGATCTTTTCCGAAAATCGGCTTCCACTTTTCGCTGACACGGTCGTTCGGGATTATGGTCTAGCGGCCGGAGCAGCACGAATTGACCAGCGCGGCCAGCGATGCGGAAACATCTTCGAGCGCATCGCTGTCGACTTCATAGCGCGAGCGTTGCCGATCCGGCTGGTAGCGGACGAGCCCGGCATCGACCAATATCTTCAGGTGCTGCGAAACGGTGGACTGCGCCAGGTCGAGATGGTCGACGACCTCGCGGCAGCAGCAGGAGTGGCTGGCCGAAAGGTGCCGGAGAATTTCGATCCGGGCCGGATGCGAAAGCGCGGCGAGCTTTGCGGCGACGGCCTGGCTGTCGGCGAAGCCGCAGGTCTTCTCGGTCAAGGGAGCGTTCATCGTCTATCGGCGATAGACGATGAATGAACTTTCCGCAAGAGCCCGCTAGAGAAGAAAAGGATTTCTAGTTGGCCTTTGTCGGGGCTGTCGTCATCTGGTCGCCCATCGCCTTGAGGTTGGCGGCTTCGCCTTCCTGCGATTTTCCGGGGACCTTGAACACCTGCCCCGGCCAGATGCGGTCGGGATTCCTGATCTGATCCTGATTGGCGAGGTAGATGGTCGAGTAGCGAACGCCTTGGCCGTAGACGCGCCGCGAAATCCGCCACAGCGTATCGCGGCGGCGGATGATAACGGCGCTGTCGGCGTGTTCGAGCTTCGGCGCCGCGGTCTCGGGCACTCCGGTCGGGGGCGTCGCAGCCGCCATATCGGCTGGCGCCTCGGCCGAGGGCGCCGCAGGCGTGGTTGCCGGCGCGGCCGGCTTTGCCTCGGCAGGCGCCACGGCGGCGATCGACTCGCCCGGCTCGCGCTCGAACGGCACGGCGGCACGGGCCACCACCTTGACCCCTTCGGCATCGAGCGCATCGACGTGGATCGTGTAGGTGCCGACCGGAATGTTGCGCGTCGCCTCGACCAGGAAATGGCCATCGGGCGAAGTCTTCGCGTCGCCGAGCAAGATATCGTTGGCATAGGCGCGTACCTTGCGACCGGGGTCGGCGAGCCCGGCGACGAAGATCTTGTTGCCGTCGATCTCGATCGCTTCGACGACGACCTTTGGCCCTGCAGCTGCTGTCGCCGGTGCGGCCGCCCCGCCCGGGGCGGGCGCGGGGGCGGCGTCGATGGTGGCCGGCGCCGTGGCAGCCGGTGCGGCTGGTGCTGCGGCAGCGGGGTCCCCGGCAGCGGAGTCCTCGGAAGCCGGGGCGGCCGCCTTGTCGCCGGCAGGCGGCGATTCAGGCTTTGTCTCGGGTGAAGGAACGGTGAGCAATTCGGAGGCCTTGCCCGGCTCCTCGATCATCGCCAGCACCTGGCCAGCAGGACTCTTGGGAATCGAGACGATAGCCGTCTGCGCCGAGGGGGTTATGACATTGCCGGTCATCGAGCGCAGCGCGATCGTGTAATCGCCGGGTTTCAGCGCATCGTCGAGAACGATGGCAAAAGCGCCATCGGCACCGGCGACCGTCGAGCCGAGAACCGTCGAACCGTTGAGAATCTCGACCTTGGCGTTGGGTGCGGCTTTGCCGGCGACGACAATAGAGCCCTTGATCTCGACCCGAACGATGTCGAAAGTCGGCGCAATCGCATCGGCCGTGGCCGGCACTGCCGGTGCCATCGCACCAGCGGCAGGCGCCGGCGGCGGCGGTGCATCGGTCACTGGTTCGGCCGGCGTCTCCACCGGCGGCGTCAGCGATGCCACTTCCGCCGGCGGCGTGCGAGTGAGATACGGATCGAGCGCGCCCGACACATAGGCGGTTCCCGCCGCGGCGACGGAGCCGCCGACGACGAACAAAAACGCCTTCAAAGGATTAATTGCCATATTTCCCTGCCCTTAGCCACCTAATGCGGTCTAGCCTGTTTTGCCCAAGGCGACAAGAACAAGGGGGGCCGACAAGAAAAAGGCCCGACACGAATAAACGGGGCCGACAAGAAAAAACCCGCCCGGGCTTGACCGCGAATAAAGACCCAATCACCAATCATCTCATGAACACGATTCGATCCATCTGCGTCTATTGCGGCTCGTCTCCGGGCCGCGATGTAACCTATGCCAAGGCCGGACACCTGCTTGGGCGTTCGATCGCCAAGTCCGGCCTGCGTCTGATCTATGGCGGCGGTACCAGGGGCATCATGGGAGCCGTCGCCGAGGGCGCAATGCGGGCCGGCGGCAAGGTGACGGGGATCATTCCGCGCTTCCTGATCAACAGGGAGGCCACCGAAACCGCGCTTGACCGACTTGACGAGCTCGTCATCACCGAAAACATGCACGAGCGCAAACATACGATGTTCGAGAAATCCGACGCGTTTGTGGCGCTTCCGGGCGGCATCGGCACTGTCGAGGAAATCATCGAGATCATGACCTGGGGCCAGCTCGGCCATCATCGCAAGCCGATCGTCTTCGGCAACGTTGGAGGATTCTGGGACCCGATGCTGGCGCTGCTCGACCATATGATGGCCGAAGGCTTCATCCACACCGCGCAGCGGGTCAGGCCGCTGGTGGTCGACGATCCGGAAGCGATCGTCGCTGCCATCATGGTCGCGGGATCATCGGTCGACGCACCGACCGAAGGCGTGCAGTCGGTGATCGACAAGCTTTAGGGTATAGGGGAGTATGTAGTGCATGCCGCGCTCGTGAGGCGCTGCCCTACTGGCCTACTGGCCTACTGGCCTACTGGCCTACTGCCCTACTGCCCTACTGACCCGCCAGATGACATTGCCGACATCGTCGGCGACGAGCAGTGCGCCGCTCTGATCGATAGCAACGCCGACCGGACGGCCCATCGCCCTGCCGTCACGCCCGACGAAGCCAGCGAGCACATCTTTCGGGGGACCGCTCGGTTTACCACCGCGGAACGGCACGAAGATCACCTTGTAACCGCTGAGCACACTTCTGTTCCACGAGCCGTGCTGACCAACGAACGCGCCGTTGCCGTAGGCTGGGCCGAGCGACGCCCCTTTGGAGAAGGTCAGTCCCAGCGAGGCGGTATGGGAACCCAGCGCGTAGTCGGGCTTGACCGCCCTAGCCACGAGACCGGGGCGCTGCGGCTTGACGCGTTCGTCGACGTTCTGTCCGAAATAGCTGTAGGGCCAGCCGTAAAAAGCGCCGTCACGAACCGAGGTCATATAGTCCGGCACAAGATCGTCGCCGATCTCGTCACGCTCGTTCACGGCGACCCAAAGCTTGCCGGTTTCAGGGTTCCAGGAGAGCCCGTTCGGGTTGCGCAGCCCTGACGCGAAGACCCGGGTACGGCGGGTCGACCGGTCCACTTCAAGGACGGCGGCGCGGTTCTTCTCCGCGGCCATGCCGTTTTCTCCAACGTTACTGTTGGAGCCGACGGTGACATAGAGCTTGCGTCCATCCGGACTTGCGATCACATCCTTGGTCCAATGATGGTTGAGATCTCCGGCCGGTAAGTCGACGATCTTTTCCGGCGGCGTTGTGGCTCGGGTCTGGCCATTGGAGTAGGGGAAAGCGACAAGCGCGTCGGTATTCGCTACATAGAGAATGCCTTTGGACAGCGTCATACCAAAGGGAGAATTGAGGCCTTTTGCGAATGTCCTGCGCACATCCGCAATGCCGTCGCCATTGGTGTCGCGCAGGAGCGTGATGCGGTTGGCGCTTTTGGTCGCGGCCCCGGCGCGCTTCATAGCCAGTTCCATAAAGACCTTTCTAAGGCTGAAGCCTTCGTCATGCTTGGCAGGGGCATTGGTTTCGGCAACCAGCACGTCCCCGTTCGGAAGCACGTGCAGCCAGCGCGGATGGTCGAGGCCGGTGGCGTAGGGGTTCACCGTCAGCCCGTTCGCCGGGTTCGGCATACCACCTTTCTGCCAGCCTTTCGCCTCGGCGATGTTGACGGTCGGGATCAGCGTCGGTCTTGGTTTCGGTAAGGTTGGGTTGGGGCCATAGCCGGTTATTGCCCCCGTTTTCTGCGCCGAAAAGCCAGCGCAGCCCGCAATGACGGCTCCCAATACCGCTATGAGTAGGCTTCGTGGGAAGCCAGCATGCATCGGACGTCCTCCGCATGGATTGCGTCGTGCTCTTTACGCAAACGCGAGTCAAGGACGTATTATTCCAAACTCGCTCCAAACAACGGCGTTGGTACGCCGCCTCGGATGACCGTCAAAACAGTCACACGAAAACGGTTCGCCCGTGCTAATAATCACAGTCTAGGTCGCCGCCACGCGGCGTATTCGAGAGACTGGCGACGCGATCATGAACATCCCTCTCAATCCAGACGGCAGCGATCTGTCGCCTTACCTGCCGGACGAGCACGGGCTGTTCTTCGTCTATCACTTCACCGCCGAAGGCACGAGAACCAAAGACGCGACCACCACACACTGGACATGGCGCAGCTACCAGGTTTCCGACATGCGCGCCCGCCACGAGATCGCCACCGAGCCGGCTTCGCCGCCGCCGGTGCGCGATGCCTTCCTGTCGGCCGGCCATGGCTGCCATATCGACCTCGAGGACGACTGGCTGTACGGCGATTTGCCGGACCTGCGCCACGACTATTCGGCGGAGGCGCGCGGGCTTGGCCATTTCCGCTTCGCCTTCAACGACACGATGCTGATCGGCGGCCGCAAGCAACCGCTGCAATCGGTCGACAAGATCCGCAAGGCGATCGACAACGGATCGCGAAAGTTCCGCTCTCCGGCCGAACTGATCGAGGCTGTCATGGGCCAGTCGCTCGACGGCATGACGACGGAACTCGCTGGCCTTGGCGACACGCTCGATGGCATCGAGGACCGCATCGTCTGCGATGCATGGCACAATGAGCGGCAGGCGCTGGTCGATGCGCGCCGGCAACTGGTGGTGATCCATCGGCAGATGGCGACGCTGACCAGCCTGTTCCGCCATCTCGACCATTCGCATCGCAATGACCTGCCTGACGCGATCAACGACATGGCGGCACGGCTTTCGCACCGCGCCCATACGTTGCATCATGACGGCGAGCAATTGCAGGCCCCCGCCCGGCTCTTGCAGGACGAGCTGATGGCCAAGCTGACGACGCAGTCGAACCAGTTGCTTTACATGCTGTCGGTGATGACCGCGGTGCTGTTGCCAATGACGATCATCTCAGGCCTGTTCGGCATGAATGTCGGCGGGCTGCCGCTGGTCGACACGCCGGTGGGCTTTTGGGTGGCGTCGGCGATATCGCTCGCGGTCGCGGTGGTCGTCTATCTGTTCGTCAGGCGGCTGGGGCGCGGGATGTAGCGGCAACCGTTACAAGGTCGCGCGAAAATCCTCGAGGACAGTGCCGGCAGCGCGCGCCTCCGCTTCGTGGTTCGGCTCGCGCCACTCCTCTGCAAGGGCTGCCGTGTACCATTCGCGCATCGCCGGCAGAGCCAGCAATCGCGCCGGATAGGTGGCAGCTGCGCCCTCGAAGGACAGTCCGTAGGACTGAACCCTAAACGCCACCGGGGCAAAGAAGGCGTCAACGGCAGTGAAGCGATCGCCAGCCAGGAACGGTCCGCCGAAGCGGCGAAGCCCATCGCCCCAGAGATCGCCGAGACGAAAGAGGTCGTGCTTCAGCGCATCCGACATCGGCACCGGCGCGACGCGGACACCGCAGTTCATCGGACAGGAGCCGCGCAAGGCGTTGAAGCTCGAATGCATTTCGGCCGCTGCCGACCGCGCCCAGGCTCGCGCCTTCGCGTCGGCGGGCCAGACGCCAGCGTGGCGCTCGGCCAGATATTCGGTGATGGCGAGCGAATCCCAAACTGCCCAGCCGTCGTCAATCAGGCACGGTACGAGGCCGCTGGGCGAGAACGGCCGGTAGAGGCTCCAGCTCGATCCGGTCGGAAACGGTGTCAGCCGCTCCTCAAAGGGGACGCCCAATGTCCGCATCAGCACCCATGGCCGCAGCGACCACGAGGAATAATTCTTGTTTGCTATGTGCAGCACGTACATCGAAAATCCTCGCTCTAACGCATTGCCGGCCGGATCTCGCGGCCGCGGAACATCGACCAGGAATAGATCGCCAGCGCCGCCCAGATCAGGCCGAAGGCGATGGCCTGGGTGCTGCCGAAGGGTTCGCCGAAAATCAGCACGGCGATCAGGAACACAATGGTCGGCGCGATATACTGCATGATGCCGATGGTGGAGAGACGCAGCAGCTTGGCCCCGAAGCCAAACAGCAGCAGCGGTATGGCGGTGACCGGGCCGCAGCCGATCAGCAGTGCGGTATCGTTCAGGGAACTGGAGACGAAATGGTCCTGCCCGGTGACGATGAGGAAGATGATGTAGCCGAGCGCCGGCACCGACAGCAAAAGCACTTCAAGCAAGAAACCCTGGCTGGGACCGATCGGCAGCGTCTTGCGGAAGAAGGCGTAGGCGGCGAAGGAAAACGCCAGCACCAGCGACACCCAGGGCAGCTTGCCGGCGTCGATCGTCAGCACCGCGACCGCGATGGCCGCCAGCACCACCGCCGCGATTTGCAGCCGGTCGAGCCGTTCGCTGAGCAGCAGCGCGCCGACGACGACGCTGACAAGCGGGTTGATGTAGTAGCCAAGAGCGGTCTCGATGGTACGGTCGACCGCGATGGCCCAGACATAGATGCCCCAGTTGACCGAAATCAGCGCCGCCGTCAGCGCCGCCATGGAAATGATGCGCGGCGAACGCAACGCCGCTTTGAAATCCGCCGTGCGGCCGGCCCAGATTAAAACGGCCGCCGCGATCGGCACCGACCAGACGATGCGGTGCGCGATGACTTCGGCCAGCGGCAGATGTGCGACCGCCTTCATATAGAAGGGCAGCAACCCCCACAGGAGATAGGCGCCCAGCGCCAGCAGGAATCCACGCCGGGCATTTGAGACTGCTTCGAGCTGAATTGCTTGCGTGGCCATGTCCCAACGCTATGCGCCAGCCGCCGGGCCAAGACCATCGCAAAGTTCTGATGGATCAATGGACTTTCGCTGATGGTTCAATCCTACTCCGCCGCGACCAGCCCGGCCATCTCGCGGTTCTTCATCAGCTTGTAGACGATCGAATCCATCAGCGCCTGGAATGAAGCGTCGATGATGTTTTCGGAGACGCCGACCGTCCACCAGCGGGCGCCGGTCGCATCGTGCGATTCGATCAGCACTCGCGTGATCGCCTCGGTGCCGCCATTGAGGATACGCACCTTGAAGTCGGCAAGCTCGAGGTCGGCGATCTCGTTCTGGAACTTTCCGAGATCCTTGCGCAGCGCGATGTCGAGTGCGTTGACCGGACCGTGCCCTTCCGCCACCGACATCTTCTCCTCGCCATCGACCAGCACCTTGACGATCGCCTCTGAGACCGTCTTCAGCTGGCCATTGGCGTCGAACCGGCGCTCGACCATGCAGCGGAACGAGGTGACGCTGAAGAATTCCGGCAGGCCGTGCAGCATCTTGCGCGCCAGCAGCTCGAAGCTGGCGTCGGCGCCTTCATAGGCATAGCCCTCGGCCTCGCGCTCCTTGACCACTGATATCAGCGCGTCGAGCCGGTGGTCATCTTTCGGCATTTCGATGCCGCGCCGTTTCAACTCGGCAAGGAAATTGGCCTTGCCGCCCTGGTCCGAGACCATGACCCGGCGGCGGTTGCCGACCGCTTCCGGCGGCACATGCTCGTAGGTGGCCGGCTCCTTGGCCAGCGCCGAGGCGTGGATGCCGGCCTTGGTGGCGAAGGCGGAACCGCCGACGTAGGGCGCCTGCGCTTCCGGCGCGCGGTTCAGCAATTCGTCGAAGGCGCGGGAAAGGCGCGATATTCCGGCCAACGCTTCGGCCGAGATGCCTGTCTCGAAGCGGCTGGAAAAGGCCGGCTTCAGCGCCAGCGTCGGCACGATCGAGATCAGATTGGCGTTGCCGCAGCGCTCGCCGATGCCGTTCAGCGTGCCCTGGATCTGGCGCACGCCGGCCTCGACGGCGGCCAGCGAATTTGCCACCGCCTGGCCGGTGTCGTCATGGGCATGGATGCCGAGATGGTCCCCCGGTATGCCTGCCTCGATGATCTTCTCGAGGATGGTGCGCACTTCCGACGGCTGCGTGCCGCCATTGGTGTCGCACAGCACCACCCAGCGCGCGCCGGCGTCGTAAGCGGTCCTGGCGCAAGCCAGCGCATAAGCGGGATTGGCCTTGAAGCCGTCGAAGAAATGCTCGCAGTCGACCAATGCTTCCTTGGCCGAGCCAATCGCCGCCTCGACCGACGCCTTGATCGTCTCGAGGTTTTCTTCGTTGGTGCAGCCCAGCGCGACGCGGACATGGTAGTCCCAGCTCTTGGCGACAAAGCAGATGGCGTCCGACTTCGACTGGACCAATGCGGCAAGGCCTGGATCGTTCGAAGCCGACGCCCCTGCCCGCTTGGTCATGCCGAAGGCGACGAATTTGGCGGTGGCCGTGCGGTGCTTGGCAAAGAAGGCGGTGTCGGTCGGATTTGCGCCGGGATAGCCGCCTTCGATATAATCGACGCCGAACCCGTCGAGCAGCCCGGCGATGGCGATCTTGTCCTCGACCGAAAAGTCGATGCCCGGCGTCTGCTGGCCATCGCGCAGTGTGGTGTCGAAGAGATAGAGGCGCTCGCGGCCCATGATCATTTCCCCGCAAACTTATCCGTCGCCCGGATCAGCCGGTCGAGGATGCCCGGCTCCGAATAGGCATGGCCGGCGCCCTCGACCAAGTGGAAGTCCGCCTTCGGCCACGCCTTGTGCAGCGCCCAGGCGTAGCGCGCCGGGCACGGCATGTCGTAGCGGCCATGGACGATGGTGCCGGGGATGTCCTTCAACTTGAAGGCATCACGCAACAGTTGCCCTTCCTCAAGCCAGCCAGCATGGACGAAATAATGGTTCTCGATGCGGGCGAAGGCCACGGCGTAATCGTCTTCGCCAAACCGGCTGCTGGTTTCCGGATCGGGCAACAGCGTGATCGTCTCGCCTTCCCACAGGCTCCAGGCGCGGGCGGCCTCGACCTGCGCCTTGCGGTCGCTGCCGACCAGCCGCTTGCGATAGGCGGCCATCATGTCGCCGCGCTCGCCCTCGGGGATCGGCGCCAGGAAGCGCTCCCATTTGTCGGGGAACATTTCCGAGACGCCGAACTGATAATACCATTCGAGCTCCGCGCGCGTCAGCGTGTAGATGCCGCGCACGACCAGTTCGCTGACCCGCTCGGGGTGCGTCTCGGCATAGGCCAGCGCCAGGGTCGAGCCCCACGAGCCGCCGAACACCAGCCATTTGTCGAAGCCGCACATGTCGCGCAGGCGCTCGATGTCGGCGACCAGATGCCAGGTGGTATTGGCCTCGAGCGAGGCGTTGGGCGTCGACTTCCCGCAGCCGCGCTGGTCGAACAGGATGACATCGTAAAGCTTCGGATCGAACAGCCGTCGGTGCTTTGGGGAAATGGTGCCGCCCGGTCCGCCATGCAGGAACACGGCCGGCTTGGCGCCCCTGGTGCCGGAACGCTCCCAATAGACCTGATGGCCATCGCCGACATCGAGCATGCCTGAGTCGAAGGCCTCGATCTCCGGATAGAGGCTGCGCAGGTCATTGCTCATAATTTCAGGCCCTGCTGCGGCCAATTGGCCGTCTCGTGATCCGGATGCTGGAAGGAGATGATCGATTCCTGCCTTGTGTAGTAGTCAGGATCGTCATGGACCGGCGCGTCGAAGATCTTCTCCACCCAAGGCAGCCGGGCGGCGTAGTTGACCTGGATCTGCGGTGCGAGGTCGGAGCGATCGTCAAATGCGCCGATGGCGATCTCGAGCCCGCCAGGCTGCCTGTAGGTCAACGGCGTGCCGCAACGGCTGCAAAAGCCGCGATCGATGTTAACCGACGACTGGAAATAACTCGGCTCCTCGCGCACCCATTCGACGCCGTGCTTCGGCACCGTCACCAGCGCGCCGAAGAAGGAACCGAACTGTTTCTGGCACATGCGGCAATGGCAGATGGAAGGGCGTCCGAGCGCCCCACGAATGCGGAAACGCACGGCGCCGCACTGGCAGCCGCCGGTTCGAACGGTTTCGGTCATGATCTTTCCTCCGGCGGCCATTGTTCGGTGTCGTGGTCGGGGTGCTGGTAAGAAACCAGATCGGCGAGATAGGAGGACGACGAAACATCGGCCATCGTGTCCTCGCCAGGCAATTCGTGGATGTGATCGACATAGGGGAGTTTTGCTTCGGTGCCCCACTGGATGGTCGGCGCGATCTCCTCCGCATGGTCGAAGGCCGCGATGGCGAGTGCGGTGCCGTCGGGCGCCTCGAAAGTCAGCGGCGTGCCGCAATCGGCGCAAAAACCGCGCCACGCAGCGTTGGAGGAATGAAAGCGTTTGGGCGCACCGCGCGTCCAGTCGAGTTTTGCGCCACGCACCGACACCAGCGGCAGGTAGAAATTGCCGCTTGCTTTCTGGCACATGCGGCAATGACAGACGGAGGCGTCGCCCAGCGCGCCTTCGACACGGAAACGCACGGCGCCGCACTGGCAGCCGCCTGTGTAGACCGGTCTGTTATCCAGGCTCATCGCTTCACTCCGGGGCATGGCAGACGGCTTCGATATTGTTGCCGTCGGGGTCGAAGACAAAGGCGCCATAGTAGCTCGCGTGATAGTGCGGACGAAGGCCCGGCCCACCATTATCCTTGCCGCCGGCAGCGATGGCGGCGGCGTGGAAGGCATCGACTTCGGCGCGGCTGCGCGCGGTGAAGGCGACATGCTGGCGGTCCTTTGGCTTGTCCTTGCCTTGATGCAGCCAGAACACCGGCCGGTCGCGGCCATAGCCGCCAACCTTGGCGCCACCAGTGTATTCCTGCGGCACCATGTAGAGCAGCGAGGCACCGAGCGGTGCCATCGCCCTGTCGTAGAAAGCTTTCGACACGTCGAAATCGGAAACGGTGATGCCAAGATGGTCGATCATGGAACTACGTCCCTTGCTGGTTCGCCGGCCGCCCTCATCGCTTTACCTCCCACGTCGTCACGCGCTCACCCGTGCCCGGATCCTTGCCGTCCTTCAGTTGCACGCCCTGCGCCAGAAGCTCGTCGCGAATGCGGTCGGCCTGGGCCCAGTTCTTGGCGGCGATCAGTTCCAGGCGCCTGGCGATGGCCCTGGCGATGACATCTTCATCAACCTTGGCCGGTGCGACGTCGAAGCCGAGGAACGACAGTGCCGCCTTCAGCGAAGCGGCAGCATCGTTGCCCGCGGCGGCAGCGTTGCCGCCACCGACAGTATTGGAATCCACAGTCTCGCCGGCCAGTTGCGTCAGCACCTGGAACGCAGGATAGGTTGCGAGATCGTCCGACAAGGCTTCCACCACTTCGACCGGCAATTGATTGGCCGCCGCCGGTGCCAGGTCCGCCGCCCGCTTCCATTTGCGCAGCGTATTTTCCGCCTCTTCCAGCTTGCGCACGGAGAAGTCGATCGGCTCGCGATAATGCGTCATCAGCATCGCCAGCCTGAGCACCTCGCCTGGCCACTTGCGGCCACCAAAGGTCTCCGTCTCCAGCAACTCGTTGATCGAGTGGAAGTTGCCCAGGCTCTTGGACATTTTCTGCCCCTCGACCTGCAGAAAGCCGTTGTGCATCCACACCTTGGCCATCACCTCGGTGCCATGGGCGCAGCGCGACTGTGCAATTTCATTCTCGTGGTGCGGGAAGATCAGGTCGAGCCCGCCGCCATGAATGTCGAAGACCTCGCCGAGATAGGCGGCCGACATCGCCGAGCACTCGATGTGCCAGCCCGGCCGGCCCCTGCCCCACGGGCTGTCCCAGCCCGGCTCTTCCGGCGAGGACAGCTTCCACAGCACGAAATCGCCAGGGCTCGTCTTATGCGGATCGACGGCGACGCGAGCGCCGGCCTGCTGTTCGTCGAGATTGCGTTTCGACAATTGGCCGTAGTCCGGCATCGAGGCGGTGTTGAACAGAACTTCGCCTGCCGCAACATAGGCATGGCCGCGTTCGATCAGGCGTTGAATCAAGGAGATCATGTCGACTTTGCCATCTGCGCGCGGCTCGACGAATTCAGTGGCCCGGGGCTCGACCGTAGGTTGCAGGCAGCCGAGCGTCGCCACATCCTTGTGGAACTGGTCGGCGGTCTTTTCGGTGACCCGCCGGATCGCCTCGTTCAGCGACAGCTTTCCCGAGGCAATCTCGGTGCCGAAATCGCGCAGTGCGCGGTCGTTGATCTTGTCGTCGACATCCGTGATGTTGCGCACATAGGTGACGTGCGCTTGCCCGTAGAGATGGCGCAGCAGACGAAACAGCACGTCGAAGACGATCACCGGCCGCGCGTTGCCGATATGGGCAAAGTCATAGACCGTCGGGCCGCAGACATACATGCGCACATTGCGCGGATCGATAGGGAAGAAATCCTCCTTGGTCCGCGTCAGCGTGTTGTAGAGGCGCAGGCCCTTCGATGCGTCAGACATTCGTGCCTTCCCGGTGCGTTACTTTTTGGTTGGGGCCCGCTTGCGCCGAGACGCAAATCAGCCACCAGCCTGCTGGCCGGGGCGTTTGTCCACTCTAGAAGGAAGATAGGCGAAAACGTCCGGACCAGCGCGAAGCTAGCCAATAATGCAGATGCCACAAATGGCGAAAGACGTTCTCATGAGCGGCTTTATCGCCTCAGCCAGTGTTGCCGTCAAGTCGCAACTTTCGGCAAAAGAGCCGCTGGATCACAGGTAATGACGCGGTGAAACATTTTATTAAACATCTCGGCACAGTCATGAAACATTCACCGGCTAGATCAGCAGATGTCACGATTTGGTCGGATTCGACCAGCAAACGCGGACACGAAGACGTTACCAGGGAAGAGAAAAATGCCTCGAGCCAAGCAGGACTCCAGCAGCGCCAAGCAACCGGCGCTCGCCAGTCAATACCGGGCGATTGGCCCGGCCGCGATCGTCGCCGCCCTTCTCCACACAGCGAAGAAGAAGAAGCCGGTGCAGAAGATCACCTCGCCGCGCGCTGCCTGATGTGACGTGCGGCCGGCGGGTTCGCCAGGAAATGGCAGCGCCGGCAATGAAGGCGCTGAAGCGCCCCAGAAAATAGCAGCTACTGCTGAAACAAGCTCATCTGACTGTCGTCGGCGCCCGGCTTCCGGCGCCTGGCCTTCTCGAGCTCCGGCCACCTTTCCTGAATCTCCGGCCCGGTGTTGACGACCTTGTTGACGAGGTCGGAAACCGGGACGGCCTCGAAGAAATCGAGTTGTGCCGGTTTGAGGAGGTCGGCCACGTCGCGCGGCTCGAGCGTGCGGCAATCCAGCCAGCGGGCGAAATCCTGCGTGTCTATCACCACTGGCATGCGGTCGTGGATATGGGCAATGTCGGCATTGGCGTTGACGGTCAGGATGGCGCCGGTGTCCATCTCCGAGCCGCCCGGCTCGGCATAGCTCTCGATCAGTCCGGCGAAGGCGACAAGCCCGCCATGCTTCGGCCGCACCCAATAGGGCTGTCCCCGCTTGCCGCCTGATTGACGCCATTCGTAGAAGCCTGAAGCCGGCACCAAAGCGCGGCGGTGGCGCATGGCGGCGCGAAACGAGGCCTTTTGCGCGGCTCCCTCCGAGCGCGCGTTGAACAGCAAAGGAAACTCACGCGTGTCCTTCACCCACGCCGGGATCAGCCCCCAGCGCACCAGCATCGGCTGCCGGTCTTGCAGGTTCGAGTCTGGCAGGTTCGAGCCTGGCGCTCGCGGCAAGCCTGCAATCGCCATCAGCACCGGCTGCGTCGGTGCGATGTTGTAGCGGGGCGGGAAATCCTCCAGTTCTGGCAGACCGAGAAAAGCGGCGGCCCGGTCCGGCGTGGCGGTCAAGGCGAAGCGTCCGCACATATGCTGAAACTCGTTGGATTGGTCGGTTGTGAAGGTGGGGATGGAACCGGCGTTGCGCAACCGCTAATGCTTGCTCTCGCCGACCGGTCCACAACCGGCTGCGGCAAATGGCGATCGGAGATCCATGGACGAGATGCGCAAAATACTCCCGGCTGTATCGGTCGCCATTGTCCGCGGCGACACGGTGCTGCTGGTCAAGCGGGCGCGGCAGCCTTCGCAAGGATTCTACGCGTTTCCAGGCGGCAAGGTCGAGGCCGGCGAAACGCTGGAACAAGCCGCGCAGCGCGAATTGCTGGAGGAAACCGGGTTGCATGCGCACAAATACCGCCGCCTTCGGGAAATCCACATCGACGGCGGCAGCGACGGGCACCCGGTCGACTATCTGCTGACGGTATTCGGCGCCACCTATGCCGGCGGCGAGCCCGTGGCCAGCGACGACGCCGAGACCGCCGCCTTCTATACACTCAGCGAAATGACGGCGCTGCCGATTGCCGCTTCGGTGTTTGCCGTTGCCGACGAATTGCTCAGGAATACAGGCGCGTAACCTCCAAAATCGCCTTGCAGGCGACAAATTGTTTGGCCACATAGGTTTATGATCCGCGCATCGGTTTTCCTTGCAGCTTGCCTCGCCGCCAGTACGGCAATCGGGGCGCGGCCGGCCATGGCCGCCGAGTCGCCGTTCGAGCCGGGGCTGATGCGGCTGGCCGAGGTGCTTGGGTCGCTGCATTTTCTGCGTAATCTGTGCGGCGAGAAGGGCGACCAATGGCGGGTCGAGATGGAGAAGCTGATTGCTTCGGAAAACCCGAACCCGGAGCGGCGCGCCCGCTTCATCGCCAGCTTCAACCGCGGCTACCGCTCCTTTGGCGGCACCTACACACAGTGTACCGCCTCGGCGACCGAAGCCATCAGCCGCTACATGAAGGAAGGCGAGACGCTGTCGCGCGACATCGCCTCGCGCTACGGCAACTGAGCCTGGCTCGCCCTGCTTGTGTCCCGGCCCGCTTGTGTCTGGTGGCGTCTTGGTGCAATTGTTGTGTTGCACTTCTGCAACGGTGTTAACAAAACGTTACGGCACGGATGTGGAATTAACTCAAACTGAAGGTTTTCATCCCGCTCGCCGGCCTAATCGGCTAAGTTTTGAATCGGATCGAACGCAGGTTTGCAAAACGTAACGAACCCTTGTCGAAACGACCCTAGAAATGTCGTATTTACAAGTACTTACTTAACCTGCGAGTAAAAGGGACAGCCCAAGCCTGATCCGCATCCGCCGGATCGCCGCTTGAAAAGGGTGGACATCGCAATGGAACATGGCGTCAACGACATCGACGCGCTGGTCAGGGAAGAAAAGCGCCTGACTGCAGTGGAAAGCCACAGCGAGGCCTGGGCGGAAGGGCTTTCGGCCGGAATCGAGACGGAAATCATCGCCGAGGCGGCCCTCGAAACCGCGTTCGGCGAGATGCTGCGCGCCAATGGCGAGACCTCAGCCCTTGCCTTGCTCGACCGCATGCGTGAAAAGGTGATAGCTGGGGCCTTCGAGCCGGGACGGCTGCGGCACTGATTGGCATAAGGCTCTTCGATGACGGCGTGCCGCTTGTGCGTCATGCCCCGGGCACCTGGGCGGGCCTGGGCAGCTGGACGGAATCATGGAGAGGCAGGCGGTGAATTTTTCGACGTCAGGCCAGCCGCGTGGCTTGGCCCTCAGCATCCGGCTTGCCGCTTTTTGCGCCGCGTTTCCGCTGGCGCTTTGCCTCGCAATCAGCCCCGCCTATGCTTTGAGTGAAATCAAGCGCGAGGACCTGCCCTCGCCAGTCACGCCGCCCGCCGACGACGACATGTCGCCGCCCGGAACCGCGGTGCCGACGCCCGGCCCGCTCGGCGCGACGCCGCCTGCGGCGAGCCAACCGACGCCACCCGACGAACGGGAACAGGTCGAACCGGGCGGGCCAACAGACGATGGTGGCATAGCCAATCCGCAAGTCGACCCGGATGAACCCTTGCCCGAGGTCGTCTACGATCTCGGCAAGCTGCCGGAGCCGGTCAGGCGCATGCACGATTTGATTATCGGGGCCTGCAAGAGCGGTGACATCGAAAAACTCCGGCCGCTGATCGGCCAGGGCGATGCGATGACCCAATTGTCGCTGGCCGAGATCGAAGGCGATCCGATCACCTTCCTGAAAGGGCTTTCGGGCGACGCGGAAGGCCAGGAAATCCTCGCCATCCTGGAAGAGGTGCTCAGTGCCGGCTATGTCCATGTCGATGTCGGCACGCCGCAGGAGCTCTATGTCTGGCCATATTTCTTCGCGCTGCCGCTGGACAAGCTCGACGCCAGGCAGCGGGTCGAGCTGTTCAAGATCGTCACCGCCGGCGACTATGACAGCATGAAGCAGTTCGGCGCCTACATCTTCTACCGCGTCGGCATCACCCCGGATGGACAGTGGACGTTCTTCGTCGCCGGAGACTGAGCGGCATAGCCTCTCCTACCCTCAAGCCCGCGCAGAGCATCGGAGTGGATACCGGTTTTGGGAAAATCCGATGCTCAAACAGAAGATAAGCGGCGGGACGATGCGATTTGAAAGTCCGCCGCTCTATACCGCCAGCGCCTCGGAAAACTCCACCGCACTGCCCTGTCCGGGTGTGACGATCTCGCCTTCCCACATCACGCGCCGGCCGCGCACGATCGTGCCGACCGGCCAGCCGGTGACTTGCCGGCCGTCGTAAGGCGTCCAGCCGGCCTTCGAGCCTGCCTGCGCATTGGTGATGGTCTCGCGGCGCTTCAGATCGACGATCGTGAAATCGGCGTCGTGGCCGGCGGCGATGCGGCCTTTCCTGGCCATGCCGAAGATACGCTGCGGGCCGTGGCTGGACAGGTCGACGAAACGCTGCAACGTCAGCCGGCCGGCATTGACGTGATCGAGCATGATCGGCACCAGCGTCTGCACGCCGGTCATGCCCGACGGCGAGGCCGGGTAGGGTTTCGCCTTCTCGGCCAGCGTGTGCGGGGCGTGGTCGGAACCCAGCACATCGACAATGCCTTGCGCAATGCCGCGCCAGATGCCGTCGCGGTGGCGCGATGCGCGCACCGGCGGGTTCATCTGGATCAGCGTGCCAAGCTGCGCATAATCGTCCGCGCTCAGCGTCAGATGATGCGGCGTCGCCTCGCAGGTCGCGACGTCCTTGTGCTGTTCGAGGAAAACAATCTCCTCGGCGGTCGAGATGTGCAGCACGTGGATGCGGGCGCGAACCTGGCGCGCAATGCGCACCAGGCGCTCGGTGCAGCGTAAGGCGGCGATCTCGTCGCGCCACACAGGATGCGAGGCCGGGTCGCCCTCGATGCGTTCGCCGAGCCGCTCGCGCAGCCGGAATTCGTCCTCGGAATGGAAGGCCGCACGGCGGCGCGTATTCCTCAGAATCGAGGCAACGCTTTTATCGTCCTCGACCAAAAGGTCACCGGTCGACGAGCCCATGAACACTTTTATGCCGGCAGCACCGGGTAGCCGCTCAAGGTCGCCGGCGTCCTTTGCGTTCTCGCGGGTGCCACCGACCCAGAAGGCAAAGTCGCAATGCATGCGGCCGGTGGCACGCCGAACCTTGTCGGCAAGCGCTGCTTCGCTGGTGGTCAGCGGGTTGGTGTTGGGCATCTCGAAGACGGCGGTGACGCCGCCCAGCGCCGCTGCCCGCGAACCTGTCTCCAGATCTTCCTTGTGCTCCAGCCCCGGCTCGCGGAAATGCACCTGGCTGTCGACGACGCCCGGCAGGATGTGCAGGCCGCGACAGTCGACCGTTTCGCCAGCGGAAGCCTGGCCGAGATCGCCGATAGCGGCGATGCGCCCGCCGTTGATGCCGATGTCGCGCCGGCCTTCGCCGTCGTGGTTGACCACCGTGCCGCCTGTCAGGATGAGGTCGTAGGTCGTGGCCATGCTGATCCGGTCTCTTGCGGGCGGAGTGCCAGCGGCTTACGTAATGGCCGACCGTTTTGCAAGATCAGGTTCTTTTCCGCCCATGCCCTTTGCCCAGTTGAAAGACCGCGCGCTCGTTTCCGTGTCAGGACCGGATGCCGAGAGCTTTTTGCAGAACATTCTGACCACCGACCTCGACGCGCTGGCTGCCGGCGAGGCAAAGCCGGGCGCTTTGCTGACGCCGCAAGGCAAGATTCTGTTCGACTTCTTGATCTCCCGCGCTGGCGAGAATTTGTTCCGCCTCGAATGCCGATCCGATATGTCAGACGATTTCATACGCCGGCTGATGCTCTACAAATTGCGCGCCAAGGTCGAGATCGCCAAGGCAGATCAGGGACTTGTCGCTGTTCTTTGGGGGGATGATTCAACTGCTTCGCAGTTTGATTCAACGCCGGTTGCCGATGCACGGTTCCGCGACGCAGTCGTCAATCGCTTTTATAGCGCCGCTGCCGCCGGCGGCGACCCGGCCGCATGGCAAGCTCTGCGCATCGCCCATGGGATTGCCGAAAGTGGCAGCGACTATCAGCTCGGCGACGCCTTCCCGCATGATGTGCTGCTCGACGAGACCGGCGGCGTCGGCTTCAGGAAGGGTTGCTATGTCGGCCAGGAGGTGGTTTCGCGGATGCAGCATCGCGGCACCGCCAGACGGCGGGTGCTGATCGTTTCGGCCGAACGGCCCCTGCCCGCTCCTGGCACAGAGTTGACAGTTGCAGGGCGACCGGTCGGCACGCTTGGCACGGCCGCCGGCACGGCGGGCCTCGCCATAGCCCGCATCGACCGCGTCAAGGCAGCGCTCGACTCCGGCCAGCCGATCATGGCGGATGACGTCCCGGTGTCGCTCACCATCCCGGCCTGGGCGAAATTCATCTTCCCGCAGGAACCCGTCGGCGCGGAGGAGGCCTGATGGCGGCCGACCGTCCCGGCGCGCCGCCGCGCGCCTGGCAGCGCATGCTGTCGGGCCGGCGGCTCGATCTGCTCGACCCCTCGCCGCTCGACATCGAGATTTCGGACATCGCCCATGGGCTTGCCCGCGTCGCCCGCTGGAATGGCCAGACCATCGGCGATCACGCCTTTTCCGTCGCCCAGCATTCGCTGCTGGTCGAGGCGCTTTTCGGCGAGCTGGTGCCGGACGCCCCAGCCGATGCGCGGCTGGCGGCTTTGCTGCACGACGCGCCGGAATATGTCATCGGCGACATGATCTCACCGTTCAAATCGGTGATGGGCGGCAGCTACAAGGAGTGCGAGCTGAGGCTGCAGCGTGCCATCCATCTGCGCTTTTTGCTGCCGGTCGAACCGGTTGCGGGCCTGCGCAAGGAGATCAAGCGCGCCGACCAGATCGCCGCCTATTTCGAGGCGACGCTGCTTGCCGGTTTTTCGACCGCCGAGGCGACCGAATTCTTCGGCCGGCCGCGCGGCTTCAATGCCAACCGCTTCGATTTCACTCCGCGTTCGGTGACCTGGGCGCAAAACGCGTTTCTCAAACGGTATGCGGCAATCGAGAAATCGCGGCGCCAAACAGCGCAGCCGGCCGACTGAAAAACGCTGAGGGGATACAGCGCCGTGTTCGGGCGGGGAGCCGAAGGTGTGAGCCTGCCGCGACGGATAGAAGGCTGGGGCGTCGATCGGATAGAACCCCTGCTACCGTCCCTGTCGGTCGAGCCGCTCCAGGAACCACTGCGTCAGCCGCATCCAGACCTCGTCTTTTTCGCCGGAATCTTCCCAGCCATGGTCTAGGTTGGGATTGTCGTTGACCTCTATGACGAAGACACCGTCCTTGGTCTCCTTGAGGTCGACGCCGTAGAGGCCATCGCCGATGCAGCGCGCCGCCCTCACCGCCGTCTCGACGACATGGGCCGGCGCCTCCTTCAAGGTGAAGGTCTTGATGCCGCCCTGGTCGGGCTTGCCGTTGGCCTTGTGGTTGACGATCTGCCAGTGCTTCTTGGCCATCAGGTAGTGCACGGCAAACAGAGGCTGGCCGCCGAGCACGCCGACGCGCCAGTCATATTGGGTCGGAATGAATTTCTGTGCGATCAGGAGATCGGAATCCTCCAGCCATTCGGTGGCAAGCGTCTTCAGCTCCTCAAAGGTAGCGCATTTCTTGACTCCGCGTGAAAACGACGAGTCCGGGATTTTCAGCACCAGCGGAAAGCCCAGCGTCTGCGCCGCCACTTCAAGGTCCGAGATGCCGGCGATCATCACCGTCGGCGGCACCGGCACCTTGTTGTAGGTCATCAGCTCGTTGAGATAGACCTTGTTGGTGCAGCGGATCATCGACAGCGGATCATCGATGACCGGCATGCCTTCCTGCTGGGCGCGGCGCGCGAAGCGGTAGGTGTGATTGGAGATCGAAGTCGTCTCGCGGATGAACAGCGCGTCGTAGTTGGCGAGCTTGGCCAGATCCTTTTTGGTGATCGGCTCGATTTCGACGCCCATCTTCTCGGCGATCTTGGCCCAATAGCGCAGTGACGAGATCTCCGATGGCGGCAACTCCTCATGCGGATCGACCAGCGTGGCGAAGGTGTAGCGCGCCGGCGTGCGGCCCTTGGTGTCACGCCACTCGCGGCTGGTGTAGGTCTCGAGGCACTGAAGAAAGCGCTTTTCTTCCTCCTCGGTCATCCTGGCCAGCGGATGGAAGCCGATCTTGCGGATCGACGCCCATTCGGCGCTGTCCGTGATATGGACTTCCAGCGCCGGCGCCCGGAACCAGTCGAACAAAAGCTTGGCGAAGCGATCCCAAATCCTCGACGAGCCGATGCCGAAAAAGATGCAGACTTTTTGCGGAAAGGCTCCGCCCAGATCCTTACGGCATTTGTTGAGCGCGAGTTCCAGTTCCGGCAGCGCATGCTCGTAGAGCTTGCGCTCGGACAGGTCGATCATCGTCTCGACCGTCGGAATGACCTTGTGACCGCGCGAACCGGCGAGCAGCGAGGCATAGTAGCCGCGGCTTTGGTAGCCGTAATTGTTCGACAGGTTGATGACTTTCGGCCGTTGGCCGCGAAACAGCGCCGGATGCGCAAGATAGTCGCGATTGGTGATGATCTTGTGCGGTGTCGCCACCTGATCGAGATCGTTCTGCCGGCCGGTAAGGATGACCCAGGTCATTGTCTTCAGCGCTTTCCGAGGATTATGGAGGCACGCAATCCATCGCGGCCGAATTGCGCCATGTTCATGAAGATGCCGTAAGGCACCGGAATGTTGGCGGCATCAAGGATGGTCTCCTGTCTCTCGTCTTCGACCCAGGGATCGTGGATCAGGATATGGTCGCCATCGTCGCCGATGGCCAGCACCCAGTGCGGAACCTTCTTGCCGAACATAAGGAAGCCGCTGATCAGGACCAACACCAGTTTTCCTTCTGCGATTGCGGTGCGGATATCGTCGATGGCGAATGGACGGTAATTCACCGGGATGCCGTAACGTTCCGCGCGCCGGCGAAAGTCGACCTGCGCCAGTTCCATCACGCGCCGCTTGTCTTGGCTGCGCACCGACTGCAGGAACAGCGCACCATGGAAGGAGACATATATCTCGGCAGAGAGCCCGCTTTCGTGGCCGGCAACGGCGAGGCCGAACGGCTCGCAGCCGCCCGGCCCCGACATCATGAAAACGGTGGTCGACTCGCGCCACAAACGGATTTCCATCACCGGATCGGGCACGAAGCCGGCATCGAAATTGGCCATCGCCATCATCAGGCAGCACGGGCCGCACGTGAAATCGCAGGTCTGCTGGTAAAACGGCACCCTGGTGGCGACCGGAATGTCGCCGCGCAGGGTCTTTTCGTAGCGCAGCGCCGTGGCGCCGTCCTCGTAATAGCCCGGTTCGCGGCCGATCTTGCGGTAGCCGCTCTGCTCGTAAATGCGGATGGCTCGGCTGTTGTCCTCGCGCACCTCGAGACGCAGCATCATGCGGTTGTGCTCGAAGGCGGCTTCCTCGGCCCGTTTCAACAGCATGCGGCCAATGCCGAGTCCGCCGAAAAGCGGACCGGTGGCAATGGAATAGAGCCGCGCGACTCCGCTGCCCTTGCGAAACAGCACGACCGCATAGCCGGCGATGCGGCCGTCGTTTTCGGCAACCAGCATCTCGGCGGTCTCGCGTTCGATCAACTGACGAAAGGACCGGCGGGAAATGCGGTCGCCAGAGAAAACAGCTTTTTCGATCGCCGCGAGGTCATCGACGTCGGACGCGCGGGCCGTGCGGATCTCGGCAGGCATGCGGGCTTGGAAAACCTCGATTGGATTCTTGGAAAGGCCTGGTCAGAAGTGTCGACAACACAGCCGAAGCACCAGCATCCGTCAAGCGCTATCGCACCTCGATTCTGTAGACGCAAGCTTTGAAAACAGCGCAGCTCAGCTGGCAAGCCCGGCGACAAGCTGGCTGTAGGCGCTCTTCGCCACTGCAGCCAGCTGCGCGCGCGGCAGCGAGCCGACGACGGCGCAGCCATAGCCCTTGTCCAACCAGTAGACGGCCTCGGGGCCGTTCTCTTCCGACCCATAGGTGCCCTTGGCCTTCTCGGCCGATTCGGCCGTGACGAACAGCGAGATGCGCTCGCCCTTGTCGTCCTCATAGAGCAACATCGCGGCCTTGCTCTCGCCAGCGGGCAGCAGCCGACCGCCGACGAGCTGGAATCCTTGCGCCGCCAGATCCGGTGCGACCAGCTTCAGGCCGACCCTATTGGACAGCCAGGTCTGCAGATGATCCTTGTCGCTGGCCGGCACTTCCACGGCATGCCGCTGCTCGGCGGCATAGATGACATGGGCTGCGATCGCCTGTTCGGCGAGTTGGTCCTCGGCCGGATCTTCCAGACCGAGTTGGTCGATGCCGGCGACATAACCGCCGACACCGCCAATGGCCAGCATCGCCGCTGCGGCAGCCGCCCGCCACCAGCGCGAGCTCGATGCCGCCGTCTTGACCGGCCCCTCGCCGAACACGATATTTTGCAACCGCGCAGGCACCGGCTCGTCGACCACGCCAGCGAAGGCGGCGCGCAGCGCTGCGCGGTCGGCGACATAGCGGGCGCTCCTCGCCTTCATTTCAGGATTGGCCTCGAGCCAGGCATCATAAGCCACGCGCTCGTCAACCGGCAGCTCGTCATCGAGGGCCATATGGATGTCGCGTTCGGAAAAGTCGCGCCGGGTCATTTCTCGACGATCCTTATCGCCCGGCGACGCGCGGCATCATCCAGCAACCCGCGCAATTCGTCACGCCCGCGCGCGATGCGCGACATCAGCGTGCCGGCCGGCACGCCGAGGATGTTGGCGGCCTCGGCATAGGAAAAGCCTTCGATGGCGACCATGACCAGTGCTGCGCGCCGATCGGGGCTGATCGCCTGCAACGCGTCGATGATCTCGCGCGAGGAGATGCTCTCCACCTGCTCAGCGGGCGCTGCCTGCGCCTCGCGCGCTTCCAGCGGCAGCATCGCTGCTTCGCCGCGCCGGTTCACCTTGCGCATCTGGTCGATGAACAAATGATGCATGATCGTAAACAGCCACCTCCTGGGGCTTTCTCCAGTCTGCCAATTGTCGAGCCGCACAAGCGCCCGTTCGAGACAGTCCTGAACGAGATCGTCGGCGGAATCGCGATCGCGCAGCAGCGAGCGCGCATAACGGCGCAGGCGTGGTATCTCGCCAAGGATTGCTGCCTTCTTTTCGTCCATGACCGCTGGTTCTGAGGTCGCCCTTGTTCATCCGATTGAACGCGCCTTCACGGCGCGGCGCAAGCGGCCAGCGCGAAGCGGTCCGCCGCCCCGGTCACCCAAGCAATGCAATAACGTTGCCGGCGGGGAATTTATTCCCGGTGGGATTGAGAGGCAAAGCAGAGTCCTCCTATCGCGGGCGACGCAACAAGGCCCCGATAACCCGCCGTGGCATGTGCGGAAGGCGCAGCGATCCAGAATCGAGCCGCCGAGTTCCTTCGCACCCTCCAGCGCTGCGAAATATCCCACGCCGTATTGGGACTCACAGTTGAACCGCCCAGACCGGGCTCGCCAACGTCAGTCTTCCCATGCCTCGTCAGTAAATGCCTTCATGTCGAAGTTGGGATCGGACGGCCCCAACGCGGCACACTTCTCCTGCCACACCGCAATCCTGTCACGTAAAGGCTTGCAGACGTGGTTACGCTCAAGTTCATGCAAAAGTGCAATCCGCACTGCTTCCGTTTTGCTGGCGGCGTTGATCTCGCGCTGCAATTTTGTGGCCAGCGCAGCCACTTCTTTGTCGCGAATATAGAGAGGCACTTTTGAATATCTCCTGCTGATCCTTCAACTATTCCATTTATTGGACATTCAAACAGCTGATCCCTTCGCCGCTCTTGTCAGCAGCCGCTGGTAGAACAGGCCGATGCCGATCAGCACCGCGCCGAGGCCGATGAAGGACAGCGCCCTCAGCACGCCTTCCAGTTCCGACATGTCGAAGAGGAACACCTTCAACACCGCGACCGAGATCAGGGCGGCCGACGCAACGCGCAGCACCTGCGACTTCAGCCAGACGCCGGCGGTGAGCAGCGCCACACCGATGATCAGCCACAGCGCGGAATAGGTGTAGGTTTCAAGCTGACCGAGGCCGCTCCACAGGCCGATGAACTCGCCCTTGAACAGCCGCCGCACCGACAGCGTCGCATAGACGAAGGCGAGCAGCGCCGCCACCAGCGCCAGCATCGCGGCATACCATTTCGGCCGCTTGTCACGTGCGTAAAGCGCGAGCGCCCCGGCAGCGAGGGCCGGCAAGAGATAGGCGAGGAACAGCAGGTTGAACACCGGGATCCGGCCGGTTGATTCGTCGGTAAACAGCGGGTTCAGCGCCACAAAATGCTGGATGACGATGAAGGCAACCGAGACGACGCCCGCGGCAAGCGAACCATAGCGCAGCACCAAACTTGGCGAGCGCATGTCGACGGCGACCAGGATGGCGCCGGCGCCGATGGCGATCAGCGTGTAGATCGCCTGCTCGGCGAGCGTCGCAGCACCCATGTCGATGACGCCGCCATGCATGGCATGGCGCACCAGTATGGCAACCGTGAGCACTGCAAACAGCGCTGCGCCCGCTTCCATGGCGAGGCGTGGCCGGCCATTTGTGGTGCGGGCGAGTTGCCAGGCGGCGAAGCCGAAGGCAAGCGCCGGCACGCCGTAGCCCGGCAGCAGCCAGTTGAACACCGGCGTCCTCGACAGGAATTCAGCGCCGACGATTGTCGGATCGAAGGCGATGCGGCCGAGCACCGCGATGACCGCAGCGACCGAAATCCAGCCGAGCACCGGGTAGGCGCGCCAGCGGGTGGCCAGCGCCGGCACGATGGCCGCGGCACCCAGAAGCATGGTCGTCCAGCCGGACCCAAAGGCCATGTGGAGCATCAGCAAGGCAGCGACTGCTGCCCCGCCAAGCGCGAACGAGACGGCCGCACCGCCCTGCAGCGGCGGCTGTTCACCGCGCGCAATCCACTCGCCGCCGGTGGCGAAGACCACCACCAAAAGGGCTGCAACCGCCGCGTAGACAAGATCGCGGTCGAGATTGCCGAAGGTGAACCAGAGCGCCAACAGAATGACCAGCGGCGCGACAACGCCCCATGCCGCCCATGAAGCGGCGCGGATGTGAGCCGATGCAGCAAATTTGCGCGCTGCCCAGAAGCCGGCTGCGATGAGCACAAGTCCGAGAACGATGCCGATCCTGAGTATCAGCGTATCGGCAACTGCCGCCGGCAGGCCATCGACGCCGAGAGCGCCACCCGAAAAGTCTGAAACGACAGAGGTTGGCGGAATGATGCCGAGATAGACCAGAACCGTCGCCAGCCCTGCGGCGTGCAGAAGCGCCAGCGCCAGCGGTCGGTAGAGCGCTACCGCGACCAGGGCTGCGATAAGGGCTGCACCCGGCAGAGCATCGCCGGCAGCGTATGCGGGGTCGACGAACAGCGCCATCGCCGAAAGGCCGACGAAGAAGCCAGGCGCGACCGATGGCCAGTCGAAGCCCCTGGCGGGTTCTGCTTCGCCACCGCGACGGCCGAGCCAGACGAGGGCGAGCACCGCCAGGGTCACTGCATTGATAAAGAGGACGATAGGCAGGTTGGTGCCCGGCGCATCGGTCATGTAAAGAATGGTCCAGAGGCCGGTGCCGACGAACGCTGCCGCCATCAGCAATTTCCAGTCGCGCAGGCGGGCGATCACGCCGGTAGCGGCGAGCACAATCGCCAAATAGCCGAACAGCGCCCAAGGATTCGGCGCCTGCGAGGCGACCAGCATGGGCGTCACCACCGCGCCGAGCAGGCCGACACCGGCCAGCGCCTTGCCATGGACGAGGGCTGCTGCGATCGTCGCCACACCGATGGCGCCGAGCAGCGTGAAGGCGAGCGCCGGCCCGATGAAGCCGTAGACGCCATGCGCGGCATAAACCGTGCCGAACAGGATGAAAGCACCGGCCGCCGTCAGGATCGCCGGAATATAGGCGCCGGCGACTCCCTGCACCGGCACCTTGAAGCCGGTACGGCGGATGAACTCGCCGACGGCGACCAGCACCAGCCCGAGCATTGCTGCCATGCTCAGCCGCACGCCGGGACCGAAAATGCCGGCCTCGATGGTGTAGCGGATCAGAAACAGCCCGCCCAGCGCCAGCGCGATGCCGCCGACCCAGACCGCCCAGCGGGTGCCGAGCGCCGTTTCAATATCGGGTTTTTGGGCCGGTTTCGCCGTCGCGGCCACCGGTTGCGCAGGTGCAGGCCCAGCCGGCGCCGCTTCGCCCGCAGCCCACGGTCCGGATGCAGCCTCCGTGGCTTCAACCTCCGTGGGCGGCTTTTCCTCAGCAGCAGCTTCGCCCGCCGGTGGCGGGGCAATGTCGGTGACGGCCGCAATTGCCGCGTCTGCCGGCATGCTGTCGTTTGCGGCCTGTTCTACCGGCTTGGCCTGCGGCGCGGCCACATGGACGCCCGAAAGCACGAGGCTGCGCAGCGCACCAAGTTCGCGCTCGATCAGGCCGATGCGGCTCTGCTGGCGCGAGATAATGACGAACAGCGCGATGATCGCGACGAGGCCGATCAGGCTTTCGAACATGGCGGTTCCCCCAAACCAAGCCAGTAGTGACCGACAAATACGGCGGCCAGACGGCCAGCCGAGTCAGCGCCGCCAGACTGGCGAGCGGAAAGACTGGCGAGCGGAAAGATCGAGCATGTTTCGGTGCCGAAAGCCAGCGGCGGCGCCTTGTATTTGTTGTCGATGATGCGCTGGAGCAATTCCAGGCCGGTATATTCAGGCGATGTCGGCGTGTGGAATGGTGCCGAGGCCGGGCGGCGAGACCTGGCCTGGAAAGAGTTCCACGTCGCTCATGTAATGATTTCTCCGGCGGCGGTCTCGGCGCCAATCTCTTTGCCCGCCGCATGGTGCTTGCGTAGGGCGGCGAGGAAGCCGGTGCGGGCACCGGGCGCCTCGATCCCGCGCGGCTCGTAGACATGGCGGGAAAAAAAGAAGCCGGTCAGCCGGAAGGCGTCCTCGATCGCCGCCGGATCGGCGCGCAGCCCGGAGCCGCGCTGCAGGAATTCGGGGAGCACCAGCATCTTGTCGCGCCATGGCGCGCCTGCGGCGCGCGACACGGCGCGCCCGGACTTCGGCGAGACATAGGCAAGGTCCTGCCTGGCGCCGGTCGCGGCACACTGGCTGAGATCGAGGCCGAAGCCGAGTTCGTCGAGAATCAGCAATTCGAAGCGCGCCACCAGCTCGCCGGCGGCGTCCGCATCGTCGAGATGGGCGATCATCACGGCCAGCGTCTCGTAGAGACCGTCATGCGCGTCGCGCTCGGGCAGCAGGCGCAGATGCGCCGCCATGGTCTGCAGCCCATAGATGGCGACGGCGCTGTCCATGAGCCGGGCGGCGTTCATCTCGATCGCCTCGGCCTGGAAGGTGCCCAGATGCTCGTCGAGTCGCGCCCGCCACAACAGGTCGACGCGGTTGCCGGGCTGCAGAACCGGCTGCTGCTTGCGCGAGCGGCCGCCGCGCACAAGGCCGAGGTGGCGGCCGTGCGCACGGGTCATGACCTCAAGAATGGCGCTGGTTTCGCCATGCTTGCGGGTGCCGAGAATAATTCCCTCGTCGCGCCATTCCATGAACGTAGCTTGTCATCGCTTCGGCGGTGAAATCAAGTTTTTCAGGCGCTGTGTGGGTGCCCTCCGCGGCGATCCGCGCGGAGGTGATCGGCAAGCACTTCATCGATCACGCGTCGCGACTTTTCAACCTCAATTGGATTGATGTCTATATGGCCGGCGACCGTAATCAGCGCTTTCCATAGCGTCCAGCCACGGCCTCGCGCCCAGGTTGCCTCATCGGCCTGAAGACCGGCGCGAAACACCTCTCGGCTTTTCCCTTCGAAGAGCGTCCACGCAATCGCCAAGTCGCACGAGGGATCGCCCACGCCTGAAGTTCCAAAGTCGATCACGGCGCTCAAAGCACCTTGCCTGACCAACAGGTTTCCCCAACTGACGTCGCCGTGGAACCAGACGGGCGCGCCGTGCCATGTCGCGGCAAGCGCTGCTTCCCACACCGCGCTCGCGGCGACCGTGTCGATCTTGCCGTCGAGGGTTGCAATTGCTTGCCGGGTCTCACCGTCATAGACGCTCAGTGGTCCGCCGCGAAAAAAATTGTGCTGCCCTGGCGCCGGTCCACCGGCGGGATCGATCCGTTGCAGGGCGACCTGGAACTGGGCCAGGCCGGCCGCGAATTGCGGCAGGCTGGCAATACGCTCCAGCGTCGCCGTCTCGCCTTCGATCCAGCGGTAGACGGACCAATGCCAGGGATAGTCATCGACCGGGGCTCCCATCGCCAGCGGGACAGGGACAGGCAGCGGCAGCAGAGGCGCAAGCCTTGGCAGCCAGCGATGTTCCTTTTCGACCTGCAAGGCATAGGCCGCCGCACTCGGCAGCCTCACCAGCATATGGTCTCCGAGATGAAAGGTCCTGTTGTCCCATCCGCCTGATGCAACCGGCCGGACAGCAAGATCCTTCCATCGGGGAAATTGGGTGGCGACCAACGGGCTCACGAGGGCTGTGCCGATAGTGACTTCTGGTTCGAGCATGATCTTTTCCGAAAACCGGCTCCCACTTTTCGGGACATGCTCTAATGCGGAAAATCCAGCCCCATCTCGCGATAGCGCTCGGGGTCGTCGCCCCAGTTCTCGCGCACCTTGACGAACAGGAAAAGATGCACCTTCTGTTCAAGGATACCGGATATCTCCATGCGTGCCGCCTGGCCGATGGCACGGATCGTCTCGCCCTTGTGGCCGAGCACGATCTTCTTCTGGCTGTCACGCTCGACATAGATGGTCTGGTCGATGCGCACCGAGCCGTCCTTCTTCTCTTCCCATTTCTCGGTCTCGATATGGGAGGAATAGGGCAGTTCCTGATGCAGCCTGAGATAGAGCTTTTCTCGGGTGATCTCGGCCGCCAGCTGACGCATCGGCAAGTCGGAGATCTGGTCTTCCGGGTAATACCAGGGGCCGGTAGGCAGGGTTTCCGAGAGATAGTCGAGCACGTCCTTGCAGCCCGACCCGGTTAGCGCCGAGACCATGAAGGTGCGCTTGAACGGCACTCTTTCATTCGCTGCCGCGGACAGGGCCAGCAGCGCCTCGGGCTTGACCCGGTCGACCTTGTTGAGGATCAGCACCATCGGCTGGCGGACATCCTTCAGCCGTTCGAGGATCGCGTCGGCGTCGCCCCTGATGCCGCGCTCGGCGTCGATCAGCAGCAGCACGATGTCGGCGTCCTTGGCGCCGCCCCAGGCGGTCGTCACCATCGCCGTGTCCAACCGCCGCTTCGGCTTGAAGATGCCCGGGGTGTCGACGAAGACGATCTGTGCGTTGTTGTGGATGGCGATGCCGCGCACGATGGCGCGCGTCGTCTGCACCTTGTGGGTGACGATCGACACCTTGGCGCCGACCAGTTGGTTGACCAGCGTCGATTTCCCCGCATTGGGCGCGCCGATCAACGCGACGAAGCCAGAATGCGTGGTGGCGGCTTCTGTTGCCGGCGGCGGGAGGTCTTCGGTGGCGGTCATGCCGCGCTCCCCTTGTTTAGCCAGACGCCTTCGCGCAACAGCAGTGCGGTCGCGGCGGCTTGCTCGGCCTCGCGCTTGGAGCGCCCGCTGCCGCTCGCCGGCGGATAGGCGCCGACCTTGACGCTGACGGTGAACAGCGGATCGTGGTCCGGTCCCTCGCGGCTGTCAATTATGTAGACCGGCACGGCGCCTGCCGCCTGATGCGCCCATTCCTGCAGTTCGGTCTTGGCATCGCGGCGGGCGGCACCGATGGCCTGCGAGCGCGGCCGCCAGTATTTGTGGATGAAGGCGCGGGCCGCCTCCAGCCCGCCGTCGAGATAGAGCACGGCGATCAGCGATTCCAGCGCATCAGCCCGCAGATTGACGCGTTTGCGCCCGTCCAGGCCGCGTACGTCCGAGCCGGCACGGATCAGTTCCGGCAGGCCGATCTCCTCAGCGATGTCCGCCAGCACCTCGGCATTGACCAGCGCGTTGAGCCGGAGCGACAGCTCACCTTCGGCAGCATCAGGATACGCGGCCAGCAGCATGTCGGCGACGACCAGGCCGAGGACGCGGTCGCCCAGGAACTCGAAACGCTCATAGTCGATGCCGGCATGGCTGCTGCGGGCGCTGGCATGGGTCAGCGCGCGCTGCAAGCGCAGTCGATCGGCAAAGGCGTGGCCGGTGCGCTCCATGAGCGCTTCGGCGAGCGCGTCGACGGTCAGCCGTTTTGTCGCCACCATGACCTATTTGACGAAATGGAGCACGCGCGACGCGCGCATCTGCGACGGCCATTTCCAGATTTCGAGCGGGCTGGCGCTGCCACCGATCGAGAAGAAGATGAGGTTGGCGCGACCGACCAGGTTCTCGTCGGGCACGAAACCGACGGTGAAGCGGCTGTCCGAGGAATTGTCTCTGTTGTCGCCCATCATGAAATAGTGGCCGGGCGGCACGTCGAACTCCTGGGTGTTGTCACCGATCGAGTTGGGTATCAGGTCGAGCGTGTCATAGCTGACGCCATTCGGCAATGTCTCGCGATAGACGTCGACCGGCCCGCTCTCCTCGGTGATGTCGCGATTGTCGATCTGCCCGACCTTCTGGCGCTGCACGCCGACGCCGTTGATGAAGAGCTGGCCATCCTTGACCTGGATCTTGTCGCCCGGCAGGCCGACGACGCGCTTGATGTAGTCGACGGAGGGGTCCGGCGGGAACTTGAACACCGCCACGTCGCCGCGCTTCGGCTCGGCGCCCCAGATGCGGCCCGAAAACAGGTCCGGCCCGAACGGCAGCGAATAGCGCGAGAAGCCATAGGACCATTTGGTGACGAAGAGATAGTCGCCTTCGAGCAAGGTCGGCCGCATCGACCCGGACGGTATAGAAAATGGCTGGAAAAGAAGCGTGCGGATGACCAGAGCGAGCAACAGCGCCTGGACGATGACGCTGACGGTTTCGCCAAGCCCGCCGGATTTCTTCTGGGATTTTTCAGCCACGCTCATGTCGTCCTCGATTATGCGTTGGTTGGTATAGAGTCTCGGCGCGCGCTGGGCAACGTCATGCCGGTGGTCAGATGCGATCAATATGGCGCTTATTCGACGGGCATCGCCTCGATTATCACAAAGGCTTGAGCAAGCGGAAAATCATCGGTGATGGTGAGGTGGATCGCCGCTCTGTGCCCTTCAGGCAGGATCTTGTCCAACTGCGCCGCCGCCCCGCCGGTCAACGCCATGGTCGGCTTGCCGCTGGCCAGATTGACGACGCCCATGTCGCGCCAGAACACCCCTTGCGCCATACCGGTGCCCAGCGCCTTGGCGCAGGCCTCCTTGGCAGCAAAACGCTTGGCATAAGAGGCGGCGCGGGCGCCGCGGTTTTCGGAGCGGGCCTGTTCGACCTCGGTGTAGATACGCTGGATGAAGCGCTGGCCATGGCGCTCCAACGATTTTTCGATGCGTCTGATATCGATCAGGTCGCTGCCGATGCCAATGATCATTGAGCGGGAACTTCCCGTCCGGCCGTTCCAGCTCTGTTCGTCAGGCGCATGGAGCGCGAGAAAGAGCGGCGTGGCCACACATGGAGACGCACCCGCTCGAGAAGACCATCAGGCTTGCGGCGTCGAAAAAGCACTCTGTCCCTGTCCTGATCCAATACGCCGGCCGGCCACCCGGTTGCACGCCGGAAGGCAATCAAGGCTTCGATATAGCGACACCCAAGCCCCAAGACAACGAATCGCTGCCGCGATGGTCTGCCACAGGAGGTAACCAAATGCGACGGGTTCGCCTTGCCCCGAAGCAGCAAGTTGCATGGATGTCAGCTTGCGAGCAGCAAAGCTTCAGCCGCACTCCTATAGTGCACGGCCGGCGTTGCCGGTCTCGAAGACCCAACCGTCGGGGTAATCTTGAGCAAAGCCAGCCTCGGGAATGAGCAGCGTGGCGCGGTAAGGCACTGTGGGAGCCTCGTAGATATACTCGGTCTCACTCACACGATGGTAGATTTGCGGCAGAACAACCAAACTCGACGCGCCGGCAACCAGCCAGGCCACCGGAAAATCCGCCTTGTCGCCGACCTTCAGGTTCATTCTGCGAATTTGTTGCAGGTTCGTCGCCGGCGTAAAGCTGTAGTCCAGATCCACCATCGACTGAACCGCCGGCTGCCGCTGCCCATTAACGGTCCAGCCGGTCTCATTGCGGATGCCGGTCTCGCTGCGGACGCCGGTCACGTTGTGGATGATTGTGAGATCAACTGACTGGGAACCGATGAACCCGCGAACGGTGCCGGATTTGGTCGTCCAATCTTCGGCCAGTTGCACAGTGTAGTCCAAGCGTGCCGGGCCCGCATCCGACAGGTATACAGCGGCTCCATTCAAGTGCCAGCCGACGTCTGTCTGCTTTAGCTGCACGACATCGTGCCCTGGTTCGTCCGTCCTGCGCCAGATAGCGAGTAGAGACATGCTCTCACCTCTCGATGCGTTGTTCATCACCACGATCATTTTTTCGGCTGGGGTCGGATACGAGTTGTTGAAGGCTGCTCCCCAAAATGACCAGGCTTACTCCGAGCAAGGCGACATCCTTGATCAGAAAGGCACCTAACCCGTTGAGGAAAGGAAACCCTCCGGATCCCGTTTCCCAGATCGGCAGGGTGATCATTGTCGAGGATGTCAGCGCAAAGATGACTGAACCGATGGCACCCCCCACGAGGCCAGCCCAGCCGCTACGGACAGATGCTATCAGCAGAAGCGCTGTGACCAGTTCGACCACGCCCAGGAAGTAGGAGGCTCCCGCAAATCCGAATGCGGGATAGAGCCATGCCAGCCACGGCGTATTCTCGACGAATGGCCTAAGCGCCTCGATCTCGATTGCAGTAAATTTCAAAATGCCGATCAACAGCAGAGGGAGCACCACCCCCAAAAGGGTTACCGCGCGACTGACGGCAGCAAGGTGGTAGCCAGCTTGATTGATGCGCGCCACGAACGGAGCGTTGGCGGTTGCAGAGGTAAACATGGCCTTCTCCTTTCGATTGTATGCTCCAAGCATATAATAATTCGACCTTGATGTATATGCTCCGAGCATATATTTTTTGGCGATGACCGATTCCAGGATTGAAAATGTGATTGGTGCTCTAGCGCTCGCCTTTGCGGACATTTTGCAGCGGGACGCTCAGGCCAAAGCACCGGAGCCCGGCCCGGCGGCTTCCGCGATCACCCTCATTGGCCACGTACCGGGCCTGTCGATCGAGAGGCTGCGCCGCGCATTGTCACTGTCCCATTCGGGCACCGTCAGACTGGTCGATCGACTGGTCGCGGATGGATTGGCGGCTCGGTTCTCGGCGCCTGACGACCATCGCGCGGTAGCGCTAAGGCTCACTCCTCTGGGCGAGACGACCTGCAGTGCTATTCTTTCCGCTCGCCAGAAAGGGCTCGCGTCAGCGCTCGCTGTTCTAAGTCAGGAGGAGCTGCAGGAATTCGGTAACCTTGCCGCCAAGCTGTTGCGTGGGCTCGTCAGCACCGAGGACCATGCATACCGTATTTGCCGGCTCTGCAACTATACCGCTTGCCTTGACTGCCCTGTGGAAGCGGAACTGGCCTGAGCTGTGGCTTTGGCAAAACTAAAGCAAAGCGCGTCGCACCTCGATGATGGCTGCGGCGGGCGTGAACACGGTTGCCCGCAAGCCGACTTGCCGATGCGCTCGTTCGCGCCGAAAATTCCGGTTACCTGTTGTACCAGCTGATCTCGACGAGATTGCCGTCCGGATCGCGGAAATAGACGGACATCATCGGGCCACGGGCTCCGATCCGCTCGACCGGCCCGACTTCTATCGCCACGCCATTGGCAGCCAGGCTGGCACATATCTCCGAGAGCGGGCGCGCGGCGACCAGGCAAAAATCCGCGGAGCCCGGCGTCGGCGCCCTGGCCTTCGGCTCGAAAGTGTGGCCTGCCTCATGCACATTGATCTTTTGCGTTCCAAACAGCAGCGCCGTCGGCCGGTCCGGCTCGTCGAGGCGCTTGAAGCCGAGCACGCGCTGATAGAAGGCGCAGGTGTCTTCGACGGAGCGAACGGTCAGCACGAAATGATCGATGCCGGTAATCACGGTAGCGCCTCAGTTAATGTTTGTTTTAGCAGGTCGTGTCCCAAAACCGCTACGCACCCTCGGTTCAAGCCCCGGTTCAAGCCCAAGGCATGCTTTTAGGCGACATGCCTTAAATGTTGCGGCTGCCCGGCTTGACAGGCGGTATGGCGGCAAGCTCGGGCGGCAGCCTGTCGGCCGGGTAGGCCGGAACCTCATATTCGGCGAGCGCGATCAGCGGCACGCCGACATCGGTCTTGCCGGCCGAGCGGTCGATGATGCAGGCAGCGGCAACCACCTCGGCGCCAAGCGCGCGCAGGCAGTCGATGGTCTCGCGGATCGACAGGCCGGTGGTGACGATGTCCTCGACGATGACGACGCGCGACCCGCTGGCGATCTCGAAGCGGCGGAGCCTGAACTCGCCCGCTTCCCGCTCGACCCAGATCGCCGGTGCGCCAAGATGGCGCGAGGTTTCGTAAGCCGGGATCAGCCCGCCGATCGCCGGGCCGACGACGTAATCGATCCTGCCGGACACAGCAGCGCGGATTTGTTGGGCCAGCGCCTTGCACAGGCGCTCGGTCTTGTCGGCATGCATGAAGACCCGCGCCTTCTGCAGGAAGACCGGGCTACGCAAGCCCGATGTCAGGATGAAATGCCCTTCGAGAACGGCACCGGCTTCACGGAAAACGCCCAGCACTTCGTCGGTGTTCATTGTTCGCTCCGTCCATGGTGAATGGTGAATGGTGAATAGTCAGTAGTCGGCAGTGAGAGCGCCCTTCTTTCACTATTCACTATTCACTATTCACTATTTACTATTCACTATTCACTATTCACTACTCTCGCCATTCACCCATTCACCCGCCGTGCGTCGCTGACGCTCGAATTGTCCTTGAGCTGCGACAGCAGCCGGTTCAGGTGCTTCAGGTCCCAGACTTCGAGATCGATCAGCATTTCGGTGAAATCAGGCGCGGTGCGCACCATCGACAATGTATGGATGTTGGCGTCGTTGGATGCAACGACCTGCGCAATGTCGGCCAGCGAGCCCGGCGCGTTGATGGCGGTGACCGAGACGCGCGCCGGAAACCGCTCCTTGGTGCGCTCGTCAATGTCCCAGCGCACGTCGATCCAGCGTTCTGGCTGGTCGTCGAAGGCCTGCAGCGCCGGCGACTGGATCGGATAGATGGTGATGCCGGTCCCCGGCTGCACGATGCCGACGATGCGGTCGCCGGGCACGGCACCTTCCGGCGCGAAGCGCACCGGCAGGTCGCCGCGCACGCCGCGGATCGGTACGGCGCCGTCCCTTGGCTGGTCCTTGTCCTTGCGTGCGGCGCGGCCCGGAATCTGGAACAGCATGCCGGCGGCGTTGCGGATCTTCGACCAGCCCTCCTCGCGCTGCTTGGGCGCCGCCAGCGTGATGCGCTCGTCCTTGTAGTCGGGAAACACCGCCTTGATGACATCGGTAGAGGCAAGTTCGCCGCGGCCGACAGAGGCCAGCACATCCTCGATGTCCTTGCGTGCCAGCCGATGCAGCACCGATTTCAAGCTTTCCTTGGTAAAAATTTTGCCTGACCGTTCGAAAGCACGATCCAGTATGCGGATGCCGAGACCCGAATACTGCTTGCGGATGGCGTTCTTGGTGGCGCGGCGGATCGCCGAGCGCGCCTTGCCGGTGACGACGACCGATTCCCATGCCGCCGGCGGCACCTGCGCCTTGGAGCGGATGATCTCGACCTCGTCGCCATTCTTCAGTTCGGTCATCAGCGGCATGATGCGGCCGTTGACCTTGGCGCCGACGCAGGTGTCACCGACATCGGTGTGCACGGCGTAGGCGAAATCGATCGGCGTCGCGCCGCGCGGCAGCGCGATCAGCATGCCCTTGGGCGTGAAGCAGAAAACCTGGTCCTGGAACAACTCGAGCTTGGTGTTTTCGAGGAAGTCCTCGGGATTGTCGCCTTCGGCAAGCTGCTCGATGGTGCGCCGCAGCCAGGCATAGGCGTTGGTCTCCTTCGAGATCGCATGGGCAGTGCCGTTCACCTTGCCGCCGCTGTCCTTGTAGATCGAATGCGCGGCAACGCCATATTCGGCGATCTTGTTCATCTGATAGGTGCGGATCTGCAGCTCGACGCGCTGCCGCGACGGTCCGACGATGGTGGTGTGGATCGAACGGTAGTCGTTCTGCTTCGGCGTCGAGATGTAGTCCTTGAAGCGACCGGGCACCATCGACCACGTCGTGTGGATGGCGCCGAGCGCCCGGTAGCAGTCCTCGACGGTATCGACGACGACGCGAAAGCCGAAAATGTCGGACAGCTGCTCGAAGGACAGCGCCTTGGCCTCCATCTTGCGGAACACCGACCACGGCTTCTTCTGGCGGCTCTTGACCTCGGCCTTGATCGCATATTTGTCGAACAGCGTGGACAGCGCCTTCTCGATCTCGGACAGCACATCCTTGTTGCGCTCGAAGATTTCGGCGAGCCGCGCGGTGACGGCGCGGTAGGCTTCGGGATTGATGAAGCGAAAGGCGATCTCCTCGAGCTCCTCGCGCATGCCTTGCATGCCCATGCGCCCGGCCAGCGGCGCATAGATATCCATCGTTTCCTCGGCGATGCGCAGGCGCTTGGCTTCGGGGACATGGTCGAGGGTGCGCATGTTATGCAAGCGGTCGGCAAGCTTGACCAGAAGCACGCGAACGTCTTCTGATATCGCCAGCAACAGCTTGCGCAGGTTTTCCGCCTGCTCGGCCTTCTTGGAGACGAGGTCGAGTTTCTTCAGCTTGGTCAGGCCTTCGACCAGTTTGCCCATTTCCGGACCGAACAGCTCGTCGATCTCGGCCCTGGTCGCCGTGGTGTCCTCGATGGTGTCGTGCAGCAAGGCAACCGCGATGGTCGCCTCATCCATGTGCATTTCGGTGAGGATGGCGGCGACTTCGAGCGGATGCGAGAAATAGGGATCGCCGGAGGCGCGCTTCTGGTGACCATGCTTCTGCATGGCGTAGACATAGGCCTTGTTGAGCAGCGCCTCGTTGACGTCAGGCTTGTAGCGCTGGACGCGCTCGACAAGCTCATACTGACGCATCATGGGCGGGATCTCGCAGTGCTGAAATGAATCATGCGCCGCACTGGCGTACGGCGCATGTCATAGATAACCACGAAACCGCCGGCGCGAAAGTGTCGGCGGCCGGTGGGAAGATCAATAATCGTCGCTTTTTTCCGGCGGCACCAGACCTTCGATGCCGGCCAGGAGGTCTTCCTCGGTCATGCGGTCGAAGGTGATGTTGTCCTCGGTGTCGTCGGCGTCAGTTGCCGCAGCGGCGGTACCGGTCTGGTCGGCGATCGCCTCGCCGTCGGCTTCCGGCTCATCGACCTCGACATGCTTCTGCAGCGAGTGGATCAGGTCTTCCTTGAGGTCGTCGGGCGACAATGTCTCCTCGGCGATCTCGCGCAGCGCGATGACCGGATTCTTGTCGTTGTCACGAGGAACGGTGATCTGCGCGCCCTGGCTGATCTGACGGGCGCGGTGGCCGGCCAGAAGCACGAGCTCGAAGCGGTTGTTGACCTTGTCGATGCAATCTTCAACGGTTACGCGGGCCATGAGCTGCCCCTTTCATGCCTGGATTTGATGGAAAACAGGCGCGGTCCATAACCCGAACGCTGCCAAAATACAAGCTTTTTGGCAGTGCCGGACAATGCCGGGCCTGGGGGCCTGGGCCTGGGGTCTGGCCAAGGCCAGTCTGGGCGCGCGCCGCCTGCGACATGCGGCACCGATCACAATTGCTTGCTATGCAGCATCATACCCTTGGATTGCCGTAAAACCGGCGTTATCTCGAATGACGAAGGTCAGCCGGTTATTTCAAGCTGACCGATAGTCACGCGCATTTAGACGACCGCATATTTTCGAAAAGGAATATTTCCATGTTCGACCCTCGTGAAAAAATCGCCCTTTTCATCGACGGGGCCAATCTTTACGCCACGTCGCGCGCGCTCGGCTTCGACATCGACTACCGCAGGCTTTTGTCGAACTTCCAGAAGCGCGGCTACCTGCTGCGTGCCTACTACTACACCGCGCTGGTCGAGGATCAGGAATATTCCTCGATCCGGCCGCTGATCGATTGGCTCGACTATAATGGCTTCAAGGTGGTGACCAAGCCGGCCAAGGAGTTCACCGACTCGACCGGCCGCCGCAAGATCAAGGGCAATATGGACATCGAGCTGACCGTCGATGCGCTGGAACTCGCCGATGTCGTCGACCACTATGTCATCTTTTCCGGCGACGGCGATTTCCGCACGCTGGTCGAGGCGCTGCAGCGGCGCGGGCGCAAGGTCTCGATCGTCTCGACCATGGCTTCGCAGCCGCCGATGATTTCCGACGATCTGCGCCGCCAGGCCGATCATTTCATCGACCTGATTACCTTGAAGAGCGATGTCGGCCGCGATCCGTCAGAGCGGCCGGTGCGCCGGCCCGAACCGGCCGAAGTCGACGAGGACGAGTATTGACGGCGGCGGTCTTGACCGCTCCCCTGGTCGCGTCCTCCGAGCCCGACCGCGATTGCCCGCTCTGCCCGCGGCTGCATGATTTTATCGCGCAATGGCGGCAGCGCGAGCCGTCCTGGTTCAATGCACCAGTGCCGACCTTTCTGCCACCCGAGGGCGAGGATGCGGTGCGGCTGCTGATCGTCGGACTGGCGCCGGGCCTGCGCGGCGCAAACCGCACCGGACGCCCCTTCACCGGCGATTTTGCCGGCGACCTGCTCTACAACACGCTGATCGCACACGGCTTTGCCCGTGGCCAATTCAAGGCGCGGCCCGATGACGGGCTGGAGCTTGTCGGCACGGCGATTACCAATGCAGTTCGCTGCGTGCCGCCGGACAACAAGCCGGCCGGCGCCGAGATTGCCACCTGCCGGACGTTCCTGGTGCCGACGATCGCGCGGTTCAAGAACCTGCGCGCCGTGCTGGCGCTGGGCTCGATCGCGCACCAGTCGACCGTGCGGGCGCTCGGCCAGGGTGTCGCCGCTTATCCGTTCAAGCATGGCGGGCAGCAGCAAACCAATGGCGTGACGCTGTTTTCCAGCTATCATTGCTCGCGCTACAACACCAACACCGGCGTGCTGACGGAAGCAATGTTCGTCAACGTCTTCAGGGAGATAGCGGCGTTTCTGGAGAGATAGATTCGGGCGGTGACGCAAACAGCTCGGCCAATTTCTCCGGCCCGCCCTGAAGCACATTCAGATCGACATCCCCGGTGATGCCGTCGACGCGACCGCTGTCGTGGTACTGCCAATAGATCCAGTCGTCATGACCTGGCTGCAGCGCCAGCGAACGAACCCAGCGCCGGCGGCCGACAATCTGGCCGGCATAGGCCCGTGCCGCGTCGTCGGTCACGTAGAGGATCGCCGTCTTGCCGAAGGCTGCCTCGACAGGGCCGAGGAAAGCCGAGAGTTCAACGCTCAATTCTTCGGGCGATGGCCGCCGCGGGCAATTGCCGACGAATTCGATATCCACCACCGGCGGCAGCAGCGCTTGATCGCGCGGCACGACGGAGATGAAATTCTTCGCCTGATCGGCGCCAGGCCGGCAGAAGGTGAAGAAATGATAGGCGCCGACCGCCAGACCAGCCGCTCGCGCCTCACGCAGATTGGCGGCGAAGGCATCGTCGACGTGGTCGCCGCCTTCAGTTGCCTTGATGATGGCGAAGGCGACATCGTCGGCGGCTACACGCCGCCAGTCGATCTGTCGCTGATGATGCGAAACGTCGATGCCCCTGACCGGATATTTGCTGCGGTCCGGAGAAAACGGTCGGGAGTAAAAATAGCCGGCGGCCGTGACAAGGCACGCCAGGATCAGGCTGGCCGTACCCCAAAAGACAATCCGGTTCCTCATCCGGTTCTTCAAAAGAGTGGCTCCCGGCCTACCCACGCTCCTTCAGCAGCCGGCCCTTTTCGCGCGACCAGTCGCGCTGCTTTTCGGTCTCGCGCTTGTCGTGCAGTTTCTTGCCGCGGCCGACGGCGAGCAAAAGCTTCGCCCGGCCTTTTTCATTGAAATAGATTTTTAGCGGCACCAGCGTCATGCCTTCGCGATCGACGCTCTGCGACAGCTTGGCCATCTCGCGCTTGTTGAGCAGGAGTTTGCGGCGCCGGCGCGGCTCATGGTTGAAGCGGTTGGCTTGCAGATATTCCGGCAGATAGGAGTTGATCAGCCAGATCTCGCCGCCCTCGACCGAGGCGTAGCTGTCCTGGATGTTGGCCTGGCCCTGGCGCAGCGACTTCACCTCGGTGCCGGTCAGCACCAGGCCGGCCTCGATCGTGTCGAGCACCTCGTAGGAAAACCGCGCCTTGCGGTTTTCCGCAACGGTCTTGTTGTTGGGATCGGCTTTTCTGACCTGGTTCATGACGTCTAGAGTCCGTTTCGAAACTCGCTCCTGCGAGTCAGATGATGGTGGCACTAGAGCGCCGCGCGTTTCTTAAACGCGCAAAGGACGCTCTAGAAGTCTGAGTTTGCGCATGGTCCTTTCCGAAAGCGAACGCTTTCGGGGCCATGCGAGAACCGGAGCGGAGCGTACATATAGTACGTGAGCACCGGAAGCGCAGGTGACGCCTTCAGTTGGCCGCGGGAGTAGAGTTTCCAAACGGGCTCGCTAGTTAATCAAGCCGGCGTGCTTCATGGCCGCATCGATCTTCTCGGCGGTCGACGGCTCGACGGTGACCAGCGGCGAACGCAGCACGTTCTCGACCTTGCCGAGCTTCGACAGCGCATATTTCGCGCCGGACACGCCGGGTTCCAGGAAAATCGCCTTGTGCAGCGGCAGCAGGCGGTCCTGCAAGTCCAGCGCCTTGGCGTTGTCGCCGGAAAGCGTCGCCTCCTGGAATTCGGCGCACAGCCGCGGCGCGACGTTCGCCGTCACCGAGATGCAGCCGACGCCGCCATGGGCGTTGAAACCGAGCGCCGAGGCATCCTCGCCGGAAAGCTGGATGAAATCCTTGCCGCAGGTGGCGCGCTGCTCGGAAACCCGCTCGACCTTGCCGGTGGCGTCCTTGACGCCGACGATGTTCTTGAAGTCATGCACCAGCTGGCCCATCGTCTCGGGCATCATGTCGATCACCGAGCGCGGCGGAATGTTATAGATGATGATCGGCAGGCTGGTCGCCTTGGCGACGGCGGCGAAATGCGCATAGAGGCCGCGCTGCGTCGGCTTGTTGTAGTAGGGCGTGACGACGAGTGCCGCGTCGGCGCCCGCCTTCTCGGCATATTGCACCAGGCCAACCGCCTCCTCGGTGTTGTTGGAGCCGGCGCCGGCGACGACCGGAACGCGGCCCTTTGCCACCTCGACGCACACTTTGACGACGTGGCGGTGCTCGTCGTGCGACAGCGTCGGCGACTCGCCGGTGGTGCCGACCGGAACCACGCCGGTCGTGCCTTCAGCGATCTGCCAGGCGATGAAGGCGCGAAACGCTTTCTCGTCGAAACGGCCGCTCTTTTCGAACGGTGTCACGAGCGCGGTAAGCGAGCCTCTCAGCATGTCGTCCAACTCCTTGGGACTGGCGCATGAGCCCGAAATCGGAGCCGATTCACGGAAAGGTCATGCGCCAAATTAAAAGTGCCACAGCGTCCTTTGCGCATCCGAGATGACGCGCGGTGCTGCAGGTGTTTTGTCGTGCGCGCCTTCTAGCCGAAAGCGAAGCGGCGCACCATAGTCTCGACATTGTTGCGCGGCAAGCATGACAAGAATGCCAGCAAGCGCAATTTGAACGACTTCGATAGCCCCGTTTACAGGCTCTTCACCACAGCCAACTAGGCTTCAGTTGATCTGTGCCTGTTGGTGATTGTGCAAGACAGGAAATGATGAAGACGATGCCGACCCGGCAGCCTCATTTTTTCGCGCTGCTTGGCGCAATTCTCCTGTTGACGCCGACCCTTGTGGCCGCCGGCAAGGTCGATGCACAGGTCACGTCGACCATTCCGAAGCCAAACCTGCTGGATACCGGCCTGCAGGGTCCGGAATCCCCTCCCGCCAGCGTCGCCAGGCTGAAGAGCGGCCTCGATGCGCTGGCGGCAAACGACATTGCCGGTGCGCGCCAGGTGCGCGACGCCCTGCCGGTCAATTCGCTCGACCAGCACATCCTTGCCTGGACGATCGCGTTCTATGGCGGCGACAGGGTGCCAAGCGGCGACATCGCCGATGCTGCGAAAATGCTGCCGAGCTGGCCGGGCATGATCGCCTTGCGCAAGAACAGCGAGCGCGCGCTCTACCGCGAGAACCCCGCGCCTGAGATCGTGGTGCAGGCATTCGGCGGCAGCCAGCCGCAAACAGCCGAGGGCGTGGTGATCCTCGCCCGCTCCTATGTGTCGCAGGGCAACGTCCAGGCGGCGCGCTCGGTGCTGTCGCCTTTCTGGCGCACCGAGAAACTGCAAGCCAGGGACGAGGCGGCGATCATCCAGGAATTCGGCACGCTGATCCCCGCATCCGACCACCGTTTCCGCATGGAGCGCATGTTTTATGCCGACCGGGTCAATTCGGCGCTGCGCGTCGCCGGCTTTGCCGGCGCCCGGCAGCTGGCCGACGCCTGGGCCGCGGCGGACAAGAGCGACAAGAATGCGGGCGACAAGAGCGCGGCCAGACTGCTGAAGGCGGTGCCCGCCGCGCAGCGTTCGGCCGGCTATCTCTTCGCCCAAGCCCAATATCTGCGCAAGCAGCAGAAGTTTTCCGACGCCGCCGCAATGGTGATGAAGGCGCCGAGCGACCGCAGCGCTCTGATCGACCCGGATGCCTGGTGGGCCGAGCGCCGGGTGCTGTCGCGCGAACTGGTCGACCAGGGCGATATGAAGACCGCCTACAGGATAGTCGCAGCACACGCCGGCGAAACTGCTGCCAACGCGGCGGATGCGGAGTTTCATGCCGGCTGGTACGCGCTGCGCGGCCTCAACGATCCCGCCACCGCTGCCAAGCATTTTGAGCGGATCGCCGGTCTCGCCCAGGGGCCGATATCGCTGTCGCGCGCCTACTATTGGCTCGGCCGTGCCGCCGCGGCCGGCGGCCCCGGTAGCGCCAGGGATTATTTTAGCCGTGCCGCAGGTTATGGCACGACGTTCTACGGCCAGCTCGCCGGTGAGCGCGTTGGCCGGCAGGTCCTCAACATCGCCCATCCGCAGCCGAGCGCCACCGATCACCGGAATTTTTCCAGCCGCGAGGCGGTCAGGGCCATCAGGCGACTTCAGCAGGCGGGCTATCAGCGCTACGCCGACACGCTTTTCCGCGACCTCGCCGGCCAGTTGAGCAGCCCCGGAGAGCTGGCGCTGCTGGCCGCGATGGCGGAAAAGCAGGGCAATCACTTCCTGGCACTGAAAGTCGGCAAGATCGCCGGCGCGCGCGGCATCGATGTCGGGGCGCTTTCGCATCCGCTCGGCGTCATTCCCGAGACAGCCAATATTTCCGGCTCCGGCAAGGCGCTGGCCTATGCGATCGCCCGCCAGGAAAGCGAGTTCAACATCGGCGCCGTCTCCAGCGCCGGAGCGCGCGGGCTGCTGCAGCTGATGCCGGCGACCGCCAGGCAATTGGCTGACAAGGCCGGGATGACCTTCTCGCAGGCGCGGCTGACCACCGACGCCGGCTACAACGCGACCTTGGGCGCCGCCTTCCTCGGCGAGCAGCTCGGCCGCTTCGACGGCTCCTATGTGCTGACCTTCGCCGGCTACAATGCCGGCCCCGGCCGCGCCGCCCAGTGGGTGGCCAGATATGGCGACCCGCGCGGCAAGGACATCGACGCCGTCGTCGACTGGATCGAGCGGATTCCCTATACCGAAACAAGAAGTTACGTCCAGCGCGTGATGGAGAATTACGAAGTCTATAAGATGCGTATTTCCGGCAAGTACGACATTGTCGGGGACCTGGTGAACGGGCGGAGTTGATCCGTTCGGGCGAAGGCTGGCTTGGCGAAGCACCCCCCTCTGTCCTGCCGGACATCTCCCCCACTTGGGCATATGCGCTAAGATAGGAGTTGCAGCGGGGAATCGGTTGTGATTCTACGCTGCGATG
>NZ_JBVVPZ010000015.1:0-122383 GCF_055811415.1 Mesorhizobium sp. WSM4846 | reverse complement strand
CCGGTCCTCCCGGCGAAGGAGAAAACTGTCACCCATGCAATCAGTCCATTCTGTTACCTATCTATCCGGTTCGGACAGCGGTTCCCGCACGGAATGATGTGGAGCTTGGACGACGGCGCGCCTTCCAGATGATCGTGTACACCGCTCCATCCGGGGCTAGAACTCTGTGGGTGTCACGCGCGCCTCGCCCGAACGCTCAGCCACCGATCATTGGGCTTTCCGATGCACCGACGTACCTCGCTGACGATCCAGCCGGCGTCTGTGAGTGCGGACCGCAGGGCAGACTCGCGCCAGTACGTCTCGACGTAGTGCCGAGGCGCTGCAGCGCTGCCGTGTGTGGACACATTCTCGCCATCGCCCTCTCTAACCGAGGCGTGCAGTCGGCCACCGGGCCGGGTCGCCTCGGCAAGCCGTGCAAGCAGCGTGCCGAAATCCTCGCGCGCGACGTGAATCAGGCAGGCACAGGCCCAGATCCCGTCATACGGCGTGCCGGGACGCTGCGGGTCGGCCAGGTCTTCGGTCAGCGGGTCCAACAGGTCGGCCTCGAAGCCACTCTCGCGAAGCGGTTCGACGAAGCCCTTCGAAATGTCGGTGCGCCGGACGCTGATCCCCCGCTTCTCAAGCTCAAGTGCATCTCGCCCGCCACCGCTTCCGATCTCCAGCACCCTGCCAGAGCCACCCAGCTCGGTCACGAACGCATCGATCTCTGTCGCGACCCATTCTGGCATCGCCGCGGCCTCGGCAGCGTACTCCGCCGCGACCGTATCATAGGCCCGCACGGTATCCCGGTCGGTGCTCATCCTGGCGCTTCTCCTTCAAGACAAGAGGCCTGATGAGCGAGAGGGCCATCAGCCCGTTGCGGCCCTTAGACTTTCGGCAGTTGGTGACGTCGCGGGCGATTTGCTTCCCAGCCATAACAGAAATTCGATCTGAGACACTACCGGGCAGCCACGCTGATTGACACTTCGAAGCGACGTTTGGTCGGGAGTTGTCAACGAGGGACATTGATCTGAGACAACGACGATTGTGTGCGACGCGCGCATTGTGAGACTTCGATGAGGAGTTCCGCCATGATAATTCGACAACTATCCCTCGCCCAATGCACCGCCCTGATTTCTGAGAACCGGCTCGCGCGGCTCGCCTGCTCGTCCGGTAACCAGCCCTACCTTGTGCCAATCTACTACGCCTACGACGATAGATGCACCTATTCCTTCACTATGCCGGGCCGAAAGCTGGACACCATGCGGGGCAACCCTCAAGTGGCGCTTCTGGTCGAAGAAAAAGGTGAGGCCCGTTCTTGGAAGAGCGTCGTCGCCGAAGGCCGCTTCGAGGAGTTGCCCGACCGCATTGACATCAAACGAGAGCGCGACCGGGCCTGGTCTCTGCTTAGCCAGCACGCCAACTGGTGGGAACCCGGCGCGCTGAAGCCCGTCGTTGCACCGCTCGTCGACCATGCTTCGCACGTCTTCTTTCGAATCCATGTCGAGCGGATGTCCGGGCGGGAGGCCCATGAGAAATGAGGCAGAGCGGCGGATCCGCGTCGACGTCGAGCGTCCAAGCAGCTACTCGACCAGCAGGGCGAACGCTTTCCTGACGGCCGCTCAGTGCATTTGGAGGCTTGGCGCGGCCTCCGGCTCCCAGTCAGTTTTCCAAGAGCCGCCGTCCTCCTTGGAAAAGGAAGACCGGCGGACGAGGTCGGCGAAGCTGTGGCCCGGATGGCAGCGGCCATATCGCCGCGACGTTTCCTTCCTGATCGCGGGATCGTGGTTCGGCGCGCCTTGGCGCCAAGCCTGCCTGTCCGCTCGGTCCATCACTTCCGCCTCCTTGACGCGGCCCCCGCCGTCCGCGCCATTTCGCGTCTGTTGGCCCGCGCTACCTGGCCGCCACGGCCTGGCCGAAGAGTTCGGCGAACACGGCTTTGGCCTTGCCGGTCTGCTTGACGGCCTTCGCTGCGTCGAGGTTGACCGGCTGGCCCACCTCGATCAGGGCGACCATGCCCATTCCGTAGTGCGGCGCACACTTGACGCCGTAGACGCCTTCCTTATCGAGCGTTACCGTGAAGACCTCGTTGAACTTGCTCTTGAAGGCCTTGCGCGACGCGACCCGGAATTGGCCAACATTCACCTCGCCCTTTTCGAAGAAGTCGGCTTCCGACGAGAATCGACGGTAGGAACTTATCGGAACCCCCGATTGCTCCCCATTCTACAAAGCTCGTATTGAACGCGCCCGTTTATGCCAGCGACGTGACGGCGGCGCTATGCAGCCGGCCCCTTGCGCCTGTTCTCAGACACCAGCATGAGCGCATGCGGGTCAGTCACGGTGACCTTCTGGCGCCCGCTCCTTACAATACCCTGGTCTTCCCAGGCGCTGAGCAGCCTGCTGACCGTATGCAGCGTCGTTCCGGTCATCTCCGCGATGTCCTGACGCGTGATTGGAAAGTCGATCTCGATCCCTTCTGGCGTCTTTCGTCCGGACTGGCTGACGATACGCAGCAACGCGTGGGCGATGCGCTGCTCGACCTGCTGGGTCGACATCTCCATGACCTGCGCCTGGGTTTCCTGGAGGCGGGAACCGATCGTGCGGTAGGCACTGGCCCCGAACGTCGGGAAACGCGATTGCAGTTCTGCCCACGCGGAATTGGGCCAGGCGAGGACGACGCAATCAACCGCCGCGACCGCGGACGCCGGATAGGTCGTCCTGCCCATGGCGATGGCGATGCCGAAGAGTTCACCCTCGGTGATGTATCGAGCGATCACTTGATGCCCTTCGGGCGAGGTGCGGACGACGCGGATATGACCCGACAGGAGCAGGAAGAAGGACGTGGCCTCCTCCTCTTGTCCGAAAACCTCCGAATCCTTGGGAAAGCGGGAGGACCGCGCCCGCGAGGGAATAGCATCGAGGTCTTTGCCGTCGAGGCCGGCAAACGCGGGCAATCCCGAAATCAGGGACCTGTCGAGAGGCATTGTCTTCGCTTCCAGTCTGGGGCGCTGTTCCTGTGGGGCGCTGCTCCTGTGGGGCGCCGCTCCTGTTCGATTTCTAGCGGCTATTTGCGCCAGCGCAAACTGCCTGTTGGCGACACGCACTATAAAGCCTTCAACGGCATTGGAGCCGCATACCAGGAAAGGACCAGGAAAATGAAGAAGCTCATCGCAGCGCTGGCGCTAGGCGCGGCCGTCGCGATCGCAGGCGCGGCTGGCGCGGCCGAAATCGAGGTCACGATGCTGAACAAGGGCGAGAAGGGTGCGATGGTGTTCCAACCCGACTTCGTCAGCGCCGCCTCCGGCGATACCATTCGCTTCGTGCCGACCGACAAGGGCCACAACGTGGAAACGATCAAAGGCATGCTCCCGGAAGGCGCCAAAATTTGATCTGGATCAAGTCGCATTCAGCCGCGAGCGGTAATCGACATCAGCCAAACGTTTGGAATTCCAATGATCTCGGTGACGGATCCGCTATTTTGCCAACTGCCTCTCCGGGTGGAGCGTGCCGCATGCGGCGCATGCGGTTCAGAGCGCCGCGACGCCATCACCGAGGAAGGCCGACGGCGCGTTCGCAAGCGGATCGCTGCTTATCGCCTCGAGAAGTTCCTGGGAGAAGGATTCCAGGTCGACCCGATGGGCGTGGCATGCGTCGGCGACCGTATGGAAGATTCCGATCGGACAGCCGATGCAGAGCATTCTGTTGCGGATCATCACCCTTATGGTTGCCGGCCATCGCCGCATGATCTCGTCGACCGTCATATCGGGATCGATGGTTTCAGGTTGGTTCACGATAGTCGTCTCCAAAGAAGGCCATCTAAACCGTCCGCCTCGCCCGGAACTTTGCGCAGGCGCAAACAAATGGCGGAACGAGCGGGCTGGGACGAATTGAGCGCTTGCCGTGCGGAAGTCAGGCACCTAAAAGTAGCAGACACGATACCACTTTGTGTGCTGCGATGAATTCTGCTGTTTACGATCGCGCCCGCCCGCAGGCGGAAATGCCGCTGTCCCACCCGTTGGTCGACCGCGGGTTCATTGCCGCGCTTGTCCGCGATTTCTACGTCCGCGTCAGGTCGGATACTCGCCTCGGACCCATCTTCGCTGCGGAAATCCACGGCGACTGGGAACCGCATCTGGAGAAGATGACCGACTTCTGGTGTTCGGTCATTCTGAAGAATGGCGCGTACAGCGGCCGCCCCGTGCCTGCGCACCTTAAGCTGAAGCAGGTGCGCGAGGAGGATTTCGACATATGGCTCGGTCATTTCCGCAAAACCGTCGAAGAGCGATGCCCGCCTGAGGTAGCCGAAGTGTTCGTCGACAGCGCCGAAAGGATCGCGCGGAGCCTGAAGGTCGCCATGTTTTTCCGGCTTGGTCGCCCGACCGCGGGGGCGGCGGGATGATAAACGCGGAAGGGCAGGCTTTTCCCGCCGAGAAGACGGCTTTCGTAGCGTGGGCGGGCATGCTCGCGCTGACGTCGCATTTTCGTCTAGCTGACAGCCTGCTAGGGTGGGTTCTTTCTGCGATGAGAACCAGGAATCCGCGGGATGCGTCTCACCTTTCAGACGGACTATGCGCTCAGGATGCTGATCTACCTGGCGGTCCACCGGGAAAGACCGTGCCGAGTAACCGACGTGGCCGCGGCATACGGGATATCACGCAATCACCTCCTGAAAGTGGCTTTCAGGCTCGGGCGACTGGGTTACCTCACCACGGCTCGGGGGCGCACCGGCGGCATAGCGCTCGCCCGGCGGCCGGAGGACATCAACTTGGGTGAGGTCGTGCGGCACATGGAAGACGACTTCGCTCTGACGGAGTGTATGCGCAGGGATGGCGGCTTGTGCGTCATATCCCCTGCCTGCCGGCTCGAGGGCGTCGTCGTCAAGGCGCTGCAGGCGTTTCTCGCTGTCTTCGATGGCTATACTCTGGCTGACATAGCCGCAAACAGATCCGAACTGGTGGAGTTGTTTGAAATGCACAGAGTTTCTGGGGAAGTTGCCTGAGCGAATGCCGTACCTGGAGGGAATGCATGATATCGAACCTCAAATCCTCTGAACGGCAGTACGCCTTGCTCATCGCGGTGGCAGTAGCGCTCGCGGGACTCGCCATGGCCGCCCTCGGACGCTCGGACACTCTCGGGGTGCACGGCGTCATCGTCATGCTTTTCGCGGGCGTCGTAATCTACCTCCTCATGTCGTCGTTCTACGGCGCCGAACCGACCGAAGACCGAGCAGTCTCCTATTACGACGATCCCATCAAGGTCGGGATCGTGCTGTCGATGGCCTGGGCTGTCTTCGGCATGTTCATGGGCGTGTGGGTGGCCGCGCAGCTCGCCTGGCCAGACCTCGCCTTCGATGCGGCCTGGTCCAGCTTCGGGCGGCTGCGGCCAACGCATACGTCCGGCGTCATCTTCGGGTTCGGCGGCAACGCACTCATTGCCACATCCTTCCACGTCGTGCAGCGCACGTCTCGCGCGCGGCTAGCCGGCCAGATAAGCCCTTGGTTCGTGCTTCTCGGCTTCAACCTGTTCTGTGTTCTGGCCATTTCCGGATATCTGCTCGGTACCACCCAGTCGAAGGAGTACGCGGAAGCCGAGTGGTACGCCGACTTGTGGCTGGTGATCGTCTGGGTGACCTACTTCATTCTTTACATCGCCACGATCGCGCGTCGGAAAGAGCCGCACATCTACGTCGCCAACTGGTACTTCATGGCCTTTATCCTGGTCGTGGCCATCCTGCACATCGTCAACAACCTCGCGCTGCCGGTGTCTTGGGGGCACGCCAAGAGCTACACGATCTGGCCGGGCGTGCAGGACGCGATGGTCCAGTGGTGGTACGGCCACAACGCGGTTGCGTTCTTCCTCACCGCAGGTTTTCTCGGCATGCTCTACTACTACCTGCCGGTCCGGGCGCAGCGCCCGATCTTCTCCTACCGTCTCTCGATCCTGAGCTTCTGGGGCATCACCTTCTTCTACATGTGGGCGGGTTCCCACCACCTGCACTACACCGCGCTCCCCCACTGGGTGCAAACGCTCGGCATGACCTTTTCCGTGATGCTTCTCGTGCCTTCGTGGGCATCCGCGGGTAACGCGCTGCTGACCCTCAACGGCGCCTGGCACCGGGTCCGTGACGATGCGACCCTGCGATTCATGATGGCCGCGGCAGTCTTCTATGGGCTCTCCACCTTCGAGGGCTCGTTCATGGCGATCAGACCGGTGAACTCTCTCTCGCACTACACTGACTGGACAGTCGGCCACGTCCATGCCGGAGCGTTGGGATGGGTCGCGCTCATCACCTTCGGCTCCGTCTACACGCTCGTCCCGGCGCTCTGGAAGCGCGAGCGGATGTATTCGGCCGCGCTCGTCGAGGTCCATTTCTGGCTCGCGATCGCCGGAACGCTGATCTACGTCTTCGCGATGTGGAATTCCGGCATCATCCAGGGTCTGATGTGGCGAACCTATACCGAGGAAGGCGCTCTCGCCTATTCGTTCGTCGATTCACTGGTGGCAATGTATCCATACTATATTGCCCGCGCCATCGGCGGACTGCTGTTCCTGCTGGGCGCACTGGTCGGCTGCTACAATATCTGGATGACGGTCCGTATGGTGCCGCTCGCGGCAGCCCGTGAGACAGACGCACCCGTCATCCCCGCCGCAGTACCGGGAGAATGACGGATGCCTGAACTTTTCCACCGCAAGATCGAGCGGTCCGCGATCCTCTTCGTACTTGGAATAATAGCTGCGGCCAGCGTTGGCGGCATCGTCGAGATTGCTCCCCTGTTCACCATCGACGAAACCGTCGAGCAGGCGCCCGACATGCGGGTTTACACCCCGCTGGAGCTCGCGGGCCGCAACATCTATGTCCGTGAAGGCTGTTACGCCTGTCACAGTCAGATGATCCGCACCCTGCGCGACGAGGTCGAGCGCTACGGTCCGTATTCGCTCGCCGTGGAATCCCAATACGACCGGCCGATGCTCTGGGGGTCGAAGCGGACCGGACCCGACCTTGCGCGTGTTGGGGGAAAATATTCGGATTTCTGGCATGTCGCACATCTGACGAATCCACGCGACGTCGTGCCGGAATCGAACATGCCCGCCTATACCTGGCTTGCCCGCACGACGCTGAAGACGGACGACCTGCCGCAGCATCTGGCGGCCCAGCGGGCACTCGGCGTACCCTATACCGAGGCGATGGTGGAAAACGCTGCCCGCGACGCCTACGGGCAGGCGACCCCCGACACTGATTTCTCAAGCGGGGTGACTGAGCGGTATGGTGACAAAACCCAGGTGAGCGCATTCGACGGCGTCACCACACACGTCACCGAGATGGACGCGCTGGTGGCCTACCTGCAGGTGCTGGGCAGGCTGACGGGAGCCGCGTACGAGGATACGGCGGCGCCGGAAAAGAAGCCGGACCCGGAAAGCTGACGGGAGGACCGATGATGGATTTCGACCACGACACGCTCGTTGCCCTGTCCAAGAGCTGGGGCCTTTTCTACCTGATGGGCTTCTTCCTCTGTGTCGTTGTCTACGCCTTCTGGCCGTCCAACCGGAAACGGTTCGACAGGGCCAAGACCAGCATCCTCGATCGGGACGACAAGCCATGGAAGTAAGCGAACGCGATCCCGCTACCGGCCGCGAAACGACTGGCCACGAGTGGAATGGCATCAAGGAATTGGACACGCCGGTCCCGCGCGGGGTCCTGATGTTCCTGATCGTCACGCATATCTGGGCGCTCGCATGGTGGTTCCTTGTGCCGGCATGGCCGTTGGGGACGACCTACACGAAAGGGCTTCTGGGCGTTGATCAGCGGACGACGGTTGAAGCCCGGGTGATGGAAGGCCAGCGCGAGCGCGCCGCCTGGACGGCCCGGCTCGAATCCGAACCTTACGACGCCATCATGGCGGACGAAGTTCTGATGCAGACCGTCCGTCACACCGGGCAGCAGCTGTTCGGCGACAACTGCGCCGCCTGCCACGGACGCGATGGCAAGGGCGGCGCGAACTATCCCGACCTCACGGACGACGACTGGCTGTGGGGCGGCGGTCCCCAATTGATCGAGCAGACGATGCGCGTCGGCATCAACACCGCCCATCCCGAAAGCCGTGTCGGGCAGATGCCTGCTTTCGGCCGCGACGACATGCTCGACCGGAACCAGGTGCGCGACGTTGCCGCCTATGTCTACTCGCTGACAAATCCCGACACCTCGACACCGCAGAACCTCGGCCGCATCAACGCCGGCAAGGAAGTCTTCGTGACGACATGCGCGGCCTGTCATGGCGAGAACGCGCAAGGCAATCGCGAGGTCGGAGCGCCGAACCTGACCGACGCGTACTGGATCTACGGCGGAAGCATGGACACCATCATCGCTTCCGTCCACGGAGGCCGGCAAGGCCACATGCCGACCTGGGACGAGCGGCTGACCACCGCAGAAATTCGGACACTTGCGCTTTTTGTCCATGACCTGGGGACGCGCCAGCCATGACCCCCCGCAGAAGCACTCGCCTTCCCGGCGGATGGATCCTCTGGTTGCTCGTCCCGGCGGGGCTGCTGCTCTTCGCCGGCGCCAACGCGCATCTTGTCTACGTGGCGTTCCAATCGCAGCCGGACTGCGTGGCGCACGTGAAGGATACCAGCGACGGCGGCGGCTATCGCGCCGCCAAGCCAGCCTGCTGAAGGAGAAAGTCATGGGCGAGGCCGACGAATCCTACTGGCTGCTGAGCGAGACATCCGGCATCGGTGAGACCCGGGATCCCAAGCTTCAACGCCACCTTCCGGTCCTGGAAGGATTGCGTTGGCTCGCTGAGGGCTGGCGCGATTTCTGGACCCGCCCCGCCTCCAGCCTCGCTTACGGTGTCGGCGTTTTCGTGCTTTCTTTGGCGTTCGTGTGGACCCTCGTCGAGTTCGGTCGCGACTATATCCTGTTCCCATCGCTTGCCGGCTTCCTGATCGTCGCACCGTTCCTGGCGATCGGGCTTTACGAGAAGAGCCGCGCGATCGGCGAAGGCCGCGAAATCGGGCTTGCTTCGATGCTTCATGTGCGACCGAGAGCGGGCGAGCAGATCTTCTTCACGGGCCTGCTTCTCTGTCTCCTGATGCTGCTCTGGATGCGGGCGGCGGTTCTCCTGTGGGCGCTGTTTTTTGGCGTGACGGCGTTTCCGGGCCTCGACAATGTGATCGGGATACTGATTGGCACGCCATCGGGATGGGCGATGTTGATCATAGGAACGGCGATCGGCGGTCTGTTCGCATCCTTCGCGTTTTCGATCAGCGTGTTTGCCGTTCCTATGCTGCTTGACCGGCGCGTCGATGCTCTGACCGCGATGGCCACGAGCATGAAACTGGTGTGGAACAACCTGCCGCCGATGATCGCCTGGGGTGCCATGGTGCTCGTGCTTTTCGGCATCTGCGTCGCCACTGGCCTTGTCGGCATGATCGTCATCTTCCCGCTGCTCGGACACGCGACATGGCACGCCTACCGGGCAGTGGCCCGGCCGGAGGCCTGATCGATGAGTTGCTGCGCGCCGGGATCCGAGGCGGCCCTGATGATTGGGCCCGGGCGGCGCGAGATCGTCCCGCAAGAGGTGGTCTTTGCGAGCCGAGATCTCGGCGATGGTACGATTCAGACGGACTTTTCCGTCCCTCAGGTGCATTGCGCAGGCTGCATCGGCGCGATCGAAGGCTTGCTCAGCCAAGTCGAGGGCATCGTTTCCGCGCGGGTGAACCTGACCGCAAAACGTGTCGTAGTGAAGTGGCGGCGGGACGGCGCCGTGCCGCCGATGATCGAAACGCTTCGAAAAGCCGGTTACGAAGCAACACTCGCCGAGCCTGAGAACGGAGACGGCGATCCGGAGATGGGCCGCTTGCTGCGCGCCACGGCCGTTGCCGGCTTCGCCGCCATGAATATCATGCTTCTTTCCGTCTCGGTCTGGTCGGGAGCGGACGCCGGCACGAGGCACGCATTCCACCTGATCTCCACGGCCCTCGCGTTGCCGACGCTGGCCTATTCGGGCCGGATTTTCTTCGCTTCCGCGTGGAGCGCCCTGCGCGGCGGCCGGACGAACATGGACGTGCCGATCAGCGTCGGCGTGCTGCTCGCATTCGGCCTCAGCGCATACGATACGGTGACGGGCGGAGCCCATGCTTACTTCGATGCGGTGACATCCTTGCTGTTCTTCCTGCTGGCTGGACGCGCTGTGGACCAGGCGATGCGCGGACGCGCTCGCGAAGCGGTCAGGTCGCTCGCGCGGATGATGCCGCGAGGCGCCACGGTGCTCACGCCTGATGGCGAACGCGAATATCGCGACGTATCCGCTATCCGCAGCGGCGAGACTGTCCTTGTTCTCGCGGGAGAGCGCGTGCCGGCCGATGGCACCGTAATTTCCGGAAACGCCTCGCTCGACCTGTCGGTTGTGACCGGCGAGTCCGCCCCGGAGTCGGTCCGACCGGGGGCCAGCGTGCTGTCGGGATCGCTCAACCTCGACGGGCCGCTGACGTTGCGTGTCGACCGACCTCAGAAAGAGTCCTTCCTTGCTGACATGATGCGGTTGATGGAGGCTGCCGAAGGCGGCCGCGCCCGTTATCGGCGCATCGCCGACCGGGCCGCCTCGCTTTATACGCCGGTGGTCCATCTGCTTGCCTTCGCCACCTTTGCAGGGTGGATGATCACCACCGGAGACCTGCACCGATCACTGACGGTGGCGATCGCCGTCCTCATCATCACCTGCCCATGCGCGTTGGGCCTGGCCGTGCCGATGGTCCAGGCCGTCGCTGCGCGGCGTCTCTTCGCTCTCGGTGTGACCCTCAAGGACGGCGCGGCTTTGGAACGGCTGGCCGAAGTCGATCACGTCGCACTGGACAAGACGGGTACGCTCACCTCAGGCCTGACAAAAGTGGCGTCTTTCACGGTGCCGGACGACGAGATCGAAGCGGCCTCCGCGCTTGCCCGGTTCTCTCGGCATCCTGCCTCGCGAGCGGTGGCGGCGCTGCATCCGGCCGGGCAGGCTGCCGTCGAGCAGATTCGGGAGGAGCCCGGAAACGGCATCGAAGGCACGGTCGGCGGCCGCGTTTACAGGCTCGGCCGCCAATCTTGGGTCGACGCCCGCTCCACTGCCGGTTCCGCCTCGGCCGAAGCCTGGTTGTCGGCTGACGGCCGCGTCCTCGGCGCGTTCCGGATTTCCGACAGCCTCCGTCTCGGAGCCGCCGCCGCTACAAAGCGCCTGCGCAGTCTCGGCCTCGGCGTCGAGATCCTGTCCGGAGACGTGGAAACGGAGGTAAGGAAGGTGGCAGGCATGCTCGGCGTAGCAGCAGCCACTGCCGGGATGCTTCCTCGCGACAAAGTCGCGCGGTTGGAAGTCCTGCGCGCGCAGGGACGCAAGGTGCTGATGGTCGGTGACGGCCTCAACGACGCGCCCGCATTGGGAACGGCTCACGTGTCGATGGCGCCCTCCTCGGCCGCGGACGTCGGGCGCAACGCGGCCGATCTCGTGTTCCTGGGCTCCAGCCTGGACAGCGTTCCGAAAGCGATCACCATTGCCCGCAAGGCCAGGCAGCTCGTCACCCAGAACATTGGGCTCTCCATCCTTTACAATGCGCTGGCCCTCCCGCTCGCGGTTACAGGCCACGTTACGCCGCTGGTCGCGGCGGTGGCGATGTCCACATCATCCATCCTGGTGGTTGCCAATGCGCTTCGTCTTTCGGGTCCGAGCCGAGATCCGCAAGGAATACAAGGTGGCGTGACGTCCACTCATCTCGCGGAGGCTGCATGAGCCTGCTCGCCTGGCTGGTCCCCGTAGCACTCGGCATGGGCCTGGTTGGGCTTCTCGCCTTCCTCTGGTCGATGAAAAGCGGCCAGCTCGAGGACCTGGACGGAGCAGCGGAGCGGGTGCTTCTCAACGAGGCGGCCGACACCCCGCTGCCGGATATGGAACAGCCATCACCGAACAGGCGTTGATCTCTAAGGGAAGCGACAATGGGCGAAACTGCCGACAGAAAATTTGACTGGATTGCGGGGCTGGCGACTGTGTCCGGCGTTGCGGTGATGGTTCCAAGCGTTGTCGCGCTTGCAGTCGCCCTGATCGCGGTGATAGCCGCTTTGTTCTAGGCAGGAAACGACGGCCACAGCCCAGCATCACGGCCGCACGGCCGGCGTCTCGATCAGCAGGCCGCGGGCCCGCTCGGTCAGATGGAGCTCCAGGTCGACGAGTTCGGCTGCGCCGAATGCGAAGGGCTCGGCTCTGACCCCGATCATGCAGTTGCGCAGGCGCCGCTGCAGCGAACCGACCGTCTGCCACTCCAGTCGGTAGAGCGGATAGCCGGTCGGATGCGCCTGCGGGATGACGCTGCCGCCGAGCCGTTTGCCCCAATTGTCGTCGTGGCAGGAGGCGCAGGAGAGCTCGAGCTGTCCGATGCGGCTCTGGAACAGACGCCGGCCGTTGTCGCGAAACCGCGCGAGCCGGGCGTCGGTCGCCGGCGTGATTGGCATGCCGCGCGACTGATGCATCACATAGGCCGTCAGGGCGAGCAAAGCGTCGGACTCCGGCGCCAGCGGCTCGGCCTGCTGCCGCCCCGCTCGACAGGAGTTGATACGCCCGGCAAGGTCGATCGGCCGGCCCGTCGCCGCGTCAAAGGCCGGGTAGCGCGCGGCAACGCCGCGCATCGTCTGGCGGGCATCGTCATGGCAGCCGGAGCAGGCGACATCCGCCCTGCCCTGCGCCTGTTGCCAGAGCTGTTCGCCCTGCAGCACCCACAGCATGCCGGGATTGCTCATGTCGTCGGCCTGCAGCGCCTGCGTCTGCGGCGTCATGAAGTCGAAGCCGGAGCGCTTCTCGACGTCTTCGAGGCCGGCGGCGATGGCAATGCCGCAGACGACCGCCGCGATAATCCCCACCAGGCCCCCGAGGGCGCGCATCAGCTCACCGTGATCGTCGCCGACGCCGTTTGGGTCTTCCCGGCATCGTCGGTCCAGGTGAAGTCGATCGTGCCGCTCGTCGTGGCAACGAGCGTGAAGGCAATGAACGGATTGGCCGATACCGCTGGAAAGAGATCGGCCGAAAACACCTCCTTGCCATTGTAGGTGCAGGTGAAACGGCGGATGATGTCGCGGGGGATGTTGGAGCCGTTCGGGCCGATACGATAGCCGGTTTCCATGGGATGGGCGATCATCGCCTTGATCTCGACGACTTCGCCCTGCCTGGCCACTTTCGGCACATTGACGAGCGCGCGCGCCATTATGAAAGGTCCTCGATACAGGCGGCCAGCGTGACGATGGCGCTCGCCCGGCTCGACCAGAAGCTGCCGTCGCTCATCTCAGCGACCGCGACAACGACCTGCGAGGTCGCGAGCCGGATCCGCGTCGAGACCATGGCGCGGCCGGAGCGCGCCCCGAGGTGGAAAACCGCGACATTCGCCTCCGGGTTTTTCTCGTTGAAGACCGCGATGCGCCGGACATGGTCGTCTTCGGTCATCGGGCTCTCGGCGACGACTGTGATCCCGACCGCGTTGCCGTTCTCTACCAGAGGCGGCAGGTCGAGCCGGACGCGGCCATCGAGAACGTTGGCGCCCCCGGTGAAGGTCCGGATCGCTTCCTCGAGGCTCGGACGGGCAACGGCCCAGCGCGGCAGGCTGATCGCCAGCAGGCCGGTCATGCCGGCCCGAAGAAACTGCCGCCGTCCGACCAGGCCTGCGTAAACTCGAAGCGGGTCTTGGTGCATGATCACCCCTTCAGCGTCGTGAGATAGGCGACGATATCCTCGATATCGGCGCCGCCCAGGATCGGCTTGCTGCGCCCGACGGTGGCGACGCGCCGGCCCTGCTCATCCGCGACCCGATAGTAGGAAGGCATGATCGTGTTCGGCACCAGCCGCTTCATGTCGACGACGCGCAGCCGGATCTGGCCTTCCGAAAGTCTTGCCCCGACGCCGGTCAGGTCGGGCGCCAGCGTGCCGTGCAGATGCGCGTCGGGAAACGGCCCGCTGTGGCAGAGCGTGCAGAGGCTGCGCTGCCGGCCCGCGATCAGCGCGGCGCCGCGCGCCGGATCACCCTTGTCGACAATCAGAGGTTGCATGATCGCATCGCCGGTCACGACATAAGACCCCGTCTCCTCGCCGGCACCGGGCGAGGCCGCAAGCTGCAATCCCATCAGAGCCAGAAAAGCCACCCTCATCATGCGAAGACTTCACTGGTGATCGTTCGGAACCAGTCCTGCGCATAGGCCGCTTCCAGTTCGCGGACGGAAAGCGGCGCTTCGAGCGGGCTGGTGCCGCCCGCACCCTCCACCTCGGCAAGCAGCCCGTCACGTGGCTGGTAGACGCCGGCGATCGAAATGCCGTAACCGGGCGCGACCAGGCTGTAGCAGGTGTTGATGAGCTTCGGCTGCGCCGGCTGCCGCTCCCTGACCAGGGCGGCGACCGCGGCGGCGCAAGCTTTTGCCTGGGCGTTGGCGCTGAAGGCGGATTTCGGCATCGCCCCGCCGATCGCCGCGTCGCCGATGACGTGGATCGCCGGCTGCAGGCGGGACTCGAAGGTGACCGGGTCGATCGGGCACCAGCCCGTCTGGTCGGCAACGCCGGCCGACTGCGCAATCGCGCCCGCACGCTGCGGCGGGATCACGTTGGCGACATCGGCAGTGTGATTGCCGAACTCGGTCACCAGCGTCCTTGTCGCCGGGTCGACTTCCGTCACCCTGCCCCCCGACGACAGCGGCACCCATTCGATCAAGCCGGGATAGAGTTCTTGCCAGGCCGCTTCGAACAGCCGCTGCTTCGAAAAGGCGTCCTTGGCGTCGAGGATGATCAGTTTGGATCTGGGTTTGCTGGTCTTGAGATAATGCGCGATCAGGCTTGCCCGCTCGTAGGGACCGGGCGGGCAGCGAAACGGATTGGCTGGCGCGGCGAGGATGACGACCCCACCGTCCGGCATCGCCGCGAGCTGGTCGCGCAGCAGCAGCATCTGCGCGCCAGCCTTCCACGCATGCGGCATGATCGCCGCCGCCGCCTCGTCGTAGCCCGGCAAGGCGTCGAAGCGCAGGTCGATGCCGGGCGCCAGCACCAGCCTGTCGTAGTCGATGTCCGTGCCATCCTCCAGGCGAACACGCCAGCGCTCGGCATCGACGGCGACAGCCCGCTTGCGGATCAGCGCGATGTCGCCGAATTGGTCATAGCTGAAAGTCTGCGCCTCGATGCCACGCAGCCCGGCAATCACGGCATTGCTGAACGGGCAGGCCAGATAGGCGGGCTCTGGCTCGATCAGCGTCACCGCAAGATCGCGATCCAGCCGTTTCAGCGCGCGGGCGCAGCTTGCCCCGGCAAAGCCGCCGCCGACAATGACCACGCTGGGCTGCGTCTGTGCGCGCAGCTGCGGCGCGGCAAGGACGGCCGCGGCGACGCTAGCCGCCACGCCGCCGATCAGGGCTCTACGGCTGGGCATGGCGTACGGCCTCCGGCTTGGCGAGCCATTCGGCGATGGCGCGCGTCTCCGCCTCGGTAAATCCCCTGGCGATGCGGTCCATGACCGTCGCCTTGCGCCCACCGGAACGGAAGGCGTGCATCTGGGCGACGATGTCGTCTGCCGCGTGGCCGTCGAGCGAAGGGATGGCTGAGCCGAGTGCCGCCGGCCCGTGACAGCCGGTGCATGCCGTAGCACCAGGCGCCGCGTCGGCCCATGCCGGCGCGCTGGCCGCAAGCGCCGCAAGCAGGACAGGCGCCGCAAGCAGGACAGGCGCGAGCGCCCGTCCGCCAGGCCTGTTCTTCGCGCGCCTCATATCAGGCGAGGTCATGGTTCTTCAGCGGCAGCGTGCGGATGCGTTTTCCGGTGGCGGCGAAGATCGCATTGAGGACGGCCGGCGCGGCGACCGCGATGGTCGGCTCGCCGACGCCGCCCCAGAAGCCACCGGACGGCAGGATGATCGTCTCCACATCAGGCATTTCGGCCATGCGCAGGACCTCGAAGCTGTCGAAGTTTTCCTGCTCCATGCGGCCGCCATTGACCGTGCATTCGCCGTAGATGCAGGCGGAAAGGCCATAGACGAAGGAGCCCTCGACCTGCCGCTCGACTTGGGCGGGGTTGACGACATGACCCGGGTCGGTGGCCGCCACGATGCGATGGATCCTGAGCTGCCCATCGGTCACCGAAACCTCCGCTGCCGCCGCCACATAACTGCCGAAACCCATGATCTGCGCCAGGCCGCGGTGAATGCCGGTCGCGGGCGGGGTGTCCCAGCCGATCCGTTCGGCAACCGCCTCCAGCACCGCGAGATGTTTTGGATGTTTGGCCATCAGCTTGCGGCGGAAGGCGAGCGGGTCGACGCCGGCCGCATGGGCGAGTTCGTCCATGAAACACTCGACGTAAAGCGCGTTCTGGTTGAGGTTGACGCCGCGCCAAAAACCTGGCGGGATCGGCGGGTTGCGCATGGCATGGTCGACAAGCAGATTGTCCACCGTATAGCCCAGCGTGCCTTCGGTGCCGCTGAGGACGAGGCCCTGGAAGACCACCGGGTCCATGCCGTTCTGCATGCCCTGCGGCCGCACCGCGGCAAGGATCGACTGGCCGGATATGCGCATGTGCAGAGCGGTCAAATTGCCGTCCGCGTCGAGCGCGCCCGTCAGCCGGCATCGGGTGGTCGGGTGATAGGCGCCGTGCAGCATATCCTCTTCGCGCGACCACATGAGCTTTACCGGCGTTCCCGGCACCTGCTTGGCAATGCTGACCGCCTGGCGCACATAGTCCTGGAAGTTGCCGCGCCGGCCGAAGCCGCCGCCGAGATGGATCTTGTGCACCTCGCATAGCTGCACCGGCAGGCCGGCGGCCTCGGCCGCTGCCGCAAGGCTGGCCTCGCCATTCTGGGTCGGCACCCACACCTCGCAGCGCTCCGGCGTGTAGAGCGCCGTCGCGTTCATCGGCTCCATGGTCGCGTGGTTCTGGTAGGGGAAGGCGTAGGTCGCCGTGACCGTCCGGCCGGCGGCGGACAGGGCAGCACCGGCGTCACCTTGCCTGGCGCCGATGAAGGCGTCGTTTGCGGCGAGCCCCTCTTCGAGCATCGCCGCGATCGAGGCGCTGGTGACCTGCCTGTTGGGACCTTCGTCCCAGGCGATCGGCAAGGCATCGAGAGCGGTCTTCGCCCGCCACCAGGTGTCGGCGACAACCGCAACGGCGGTCTCGTCGACTTGAACGACAGTGCGCACGCCCGGCATGCCCGCCACCGCCGCCGCGTCGAAACTCGCTACCTTGCCGCCAAAATACGGGCAGGCCCGGATCGCCGCGTTGAGCATGTTCGGCAGCTTGAGATCGGCGCCGTAGACTTGGCTGCCGTTAAGCTTGTCGGCCGTGTCGAGCCGCGGCAGCGGCTTGCCGGCTATGGTCCAATCCTTCGGGTCCTTGAGCGTGACATTGGCGGGCGGCGTCATTCGCGCGGCGGCGGCAGCCAGCTGTCCATAAAAGGTGGCGCGATCCGACGCTGCATGCGTGACCATGCCCATCCTTGCGGTGCATTCGCTGGCCGGGACGCCCCATTCGGCGGCCGCGGCGGCGATCAGCATCTCGCGCGCAACGGCGCCGCCAATGCGCACATACTCGTGCGACTCGCGGATGCCGCGGCTGCCGCCGGTCGAGAAATTGCCCCACACGCGGTCGCGCGCCAGGTTCTGGGCCGGCGACGGGTATTCCGTCGTGACCTTGGACCAGTCGCAGTTCAGCTCCTCGGCGACGAGTTGCGCAAGCCCGGTCAGTGTCCCCTGCCCCATCTCGGAGCGGGCAATGCGGATGACCACGGTATCGTCGGGCCTGATCACCACCCAGGCGTTGATCTCCGGCGCCGCCTCGCCGCCCTCGGCGCGTGCCGGCTTGATGAACGGCACGTTGAATCCGAGGGACAAGCCGCCGGCCGTGGCGGCCACGCCGATGATGAAGCTGCGGCGGGAGAGGGAAATTGTGGCGTTCATGACTGTTCTCCTCAACCGCGTTGCGTGGCTTCGCCGGCTTTGGCGGCCAGCTTGATCGCGGCGCGCACCCGGTTGTAGGTGCCGCAGCGGCAGATGTTGGTGATCTCGGCGTTGATGTCCTCGTCCGCGGGGTTCGGGTTCTGCATGAGCAGACCCGCCGCAGCCATGATCATGCCGGCCTGGCAGTAGCCGCATTGCGGGACGTCGAGCGCCAGCCAGGCCTGCTGGACCGGATGCGAGCTGTCCGGCGAAAGCCCCTCGATAGTAGTGATTTGCTGGTCGGGCTCGACCGCGCTCACCGGAAGCACGCAGGAGCGCGTGGCGACGCCGTCTATATGGATGGTGCAGGCGCCGCAGGCGGCAACGCCGCAACCGTACTTCGTTCCGGTAAGCCCGATCTGCTCGCGGATCACCCACAGCAGCGGCGTGTCCGGATCGACCTCGATGTCACGTGGCGTGCCGTTGATGATCAATCTGGCCATTGTGCAATCCTTTCGATCAAAGGCTGGCGAGGATCGAGTCTGGATGCCGCCCCTGGCGACAAAGACCGGACGTCCCGGCTAGCGACGGGGCCAAGTTAGGCGGGAGCTGTCGCAGAACCTTGTCCCGAACACCGGCAGTTCATCGCAAGTTGTCGCGGGCGCAGTGCTCTGATACATTTCGTTACACTTCTCACGCTTTGTTGATGTCGGGCGAGATTGCCGCCATGGCGCGGAAGGTGATCATCCGTGTAGACGCAAACTAGATATCGTCGATACTGACCGACTATTCAGCGGCGACCTTGGGAGCATTGCATGGAAGTGGCGCAGCACATCGCGGTCGTCGACGACCACAGGGACATCCGCGATCTCGTGGGGAAATACCTCACGCAGCAGGGTTATCGCGTCAGCGTCGCCGACAGCACGGCCGCGCTCAAGCGGCTGCTCGACCGCAGCCTGCCCGATCTAATCGTCCTCGACGTCATGATGCCTGGCGAGGACGGCATTGCCGCCTGCCGGCACGTGCGCGGAACGGTCGACGTTCCGATCATCTTCCTTACCGCCATGGCCGAGGAGGTCGACCGGATCGTCGGCCTCGAGATCGGGGCCGACGACTACCTGACGAAGCCGTTCAATCCGCGGGAATTGCTGGCGCGGATCAAGGCTGTGCTCAGGCGCGTCCACAGCCTGCCGCCGCAGCGCGGTCGGCTCAAGTCGAACGCGCTGCGCTTCGACCGCTGGACGCTGAATGTCGGCCGCCGCGAGCTGGTCGGGCTCGACGGCGTGGCGGTCGCGCTCAGCACGGCCGAATTCCGCCTTCTCACCGCTTTTATCGAGCATGTCGGAATCGTGCTCAGCCGGGATCAGTTGCTCGACCTCACCGTCGGGCGCTCGGCCGACGGTTTCGACCGGGCCGTCGACAACCAGGTGAGCCGGCTGCGCAAGAAGATCGAGGCGGACCCGAAGAATCCGATGCTGATCAAGACGCACTGGGGCGGCGGCTACTGCTTCACCGCCGAGGTGGCCCAGGCATGATGCTGTTATGGAGACGCAGCCTGGCGGCCCGCTTCCTCATGCTGGTGCTGCTTGCGCTCGCCCTGTCGCAGGCGATCACCTTCCTGATCTCGTGGGACGAGCGCGGACAAGCCCTGCACGCGGCGGCCAAGGGCGAGTTCGTCAGCCGCACGTCCTCGCTTGCCATTTTGCTGGACACGACGCCGCCCTCGCTTCGACCCGACATCCTCAACGTCAGCGGCACGGCCTATACGCGCTTCTGGACCTCGCACGACGGGCCGAGCAATCCCCTCGCCTGGCAACAGGAGGCGCTGACGCAACTCGCCAAGCCGCTGCCCGGCATTGCCGCCAAATATGCAGCCTACATGAACGGGCAGGCCTCGAACGCGGTCGCTGCCGCCGATCCTTCGGTGCCGCCGCGCATGCTGGACCTGTCCGGGAGTGGCAGCCCGTTCACGCGACCTGCCAAGTTTCTTTATCTGGACGGCGCCCCAAACGGCATGGGGCTTTCCGTCCGCCTTGACGACAGCACCTGGCTGAATGCCGCCTACGCCAAGGTGATGCCGAGCGCTTTCTGGACCGCGCAATCGGCGATATCGCTGGCGCTCACCGCGCTCATCCTGTCCGCCATAGCGATTTTCGGGGCGCAGGCAATCGCGCGTCCGCTGCGACGGCTCGCCAATGCCGCGGAACTGTTTGGCCGCGGCGAGGCCGTGCCGCGGCTGCCGGAATCAGGGCCGGACGACATCCGCCAGACCGCCGAGGCGTTCAACCGCATGCAGGAGCGCCTGCAGCGCTTCGTCGAGGACCGCACGCGCATGCTGGCGGCGATCAGCCACGACCTGCGCACGCCGCTGACCTCGCTCCGGCTGCGCGCCGAGTTCGTCCAGGATCGCGATCTCCAGGAAAAGATGCTGAAGACCATCGAGGAAATCCAGACGATGACGGAAGCAGCGCTCGCCTTCGCGCGCGAGGACGCCGCGGTGGAGGAGACGCGAACCGTCGATCTTTCGGCGCTGGTCGGCAGCCTCTGCGACGACCTCGAGGAGCTGGGCCAAAACGTCACCGTCAGCGACGGGCCCAAGGTGCTGTATCGCTGCCGGCCGGACTCGCTGCGCCGGGCGATCCGCAACCTCGTCGAAAATGCCGTCCGCTATGGCGAGCAGGCCAGGGTGAGCCTGGTCAGGCGCACCGACAGCCTGGACATCGTGGTCGAGGACGCCGGGCCCGGTATTCCGCAAGCCGACATGGAACAGGTGTTCGCGCCCTTCTTCCGCCTGGAGCAGTCGCGCAACCGGGAGACCGGCGGCGTCGGGCTCGGCCTGTCAATTGCCCGCGCCATCGCCCGCCACCACGGCGGCGACATCGTGCTGGAAAACCGGAGCAACGGCCTTCGCGCGATCATCAGGCTGCCGCTCATCGACATGGCCAAGCAGCTTGCCCCGGCGCCGGTGCCTGAGACGAGCCCTCCGACCGGACTGCGATCCTTGCCGGCTTGACCGAAACCCGTCCCGCGATCGCGCCAGGCCCGCTGCATAGGCTCAACGGGTGATAGATTGGCCCGAGTTCGTCCCACCCGCGAGAGACTCGCCTCCGTCAGCGACCAGTGCATGGCCGGTCATGTAGGACGACTTATCGGACACCATGAACAGAATGACCTCGGCGATCTCGTCGGTCGTTGCGAAGCGGCCCATCGGGACGATGTTGGCGATCGCGTGCTCCAGCGCTTTGCGGCCGCCGAGTTGGTCCGTGTAGGGTTCGTTGAACGGCGTATCGACCCAGCCGGGGCAGAGCGAATTGATGCGGATGCCGTAACGCGCGACATCCAGTGCGATCTGGCGGGTCATGGTGATCGATGCGGCCTTGCTGGTGATGTAGGCGGTCATCGCTCTGTCGAGGAAGACGCCGGAGTTCGACGACGTATTGAGGATGACGCCGCCGCGCTGTCTCTTCATGACCGGTAGGACTGCTTGGCAGGCGACGAACTGGGCATGCACGTTAACCGCCCAAGAGTGATCGAAACCGGCGCCGTCGATCTCCTCGACGCTGCCCGCGACCTGCACACCGGCATGATTGTGCAAGATGTCGATGCGCCCATGTCGATCGGCCACGTCCTGGATGACGCCGACGACGGCTGCATCGTCGGTGACGTCGACTCGGATGGCCTCGCCGCGCCCGCCGGCGGCGGCGATGGAGTCGACCGTGCCACGCGCGGCATCGAGATCGCGGTCGGTGACGATGACCGTCGCGCCCTCGCGCGCCATGGCTTCCGATCCGGCCTGACCGATGCCGGAGCCGGCACCGGTGACGATGGCGATCCGCCCCTGAAGTATCATTCGATTTTCCCCTAGTACCGGCGGCGAAACAGATTGCGGCGCTCGTAAACGGCGACCGCTTCGTCGATCAGCGCCGCGATGGTGTGCGCGCCGTATTCGCGACGCAGCAGCTCGGCGCGCTCTTTGAGCAGATGGGCTTCGGGAATCCGGCCCGGCCGCAACATTTCATAGGTGTCCAGAATGAGGTCTTGCGGGACGGAGACGAGGTCGGCGGCGCGTTCGAGATTGAGCGCAAGCCGGTCGCGGCCCGCATCGCGGGCGATCGATGCCTGAAGTCTGAGCACGTCGGCCGAAATCCGGATGTCTTCGGCACCGATCCGTTCCGAAATCACTGCGTCGAGCGTCAAATCGGCAAGCGGCATGCCCGACGCCGACACCGCCTGATCGGGCGCGTTCTCGGAGATGGGATAGAGGTCGAGAGGGGATGTCACGGACGAAGCCCTCCTTGCCCGATTGCAAACGCGACATCGAGCGGCGGGGCATCCGGCACTACCAGCCCGGTCTCTATCGCGTAGAGCATGGCGACGCGCACATGGTAGCGGGCGCCAAGGGCCTGACCTTCGGTCGGCACGATGACGGGTTCCGGCGCGAGCCCCAGCGCGTGGAGCGCGGCGTTGCGGCCCATTGCGCGGTAGTGATCGAGCGTCGTGATCGGTGCATTCGAGAACAGTTCGATGTTCATGTGCGGCAGCCGGTCGGCGCGGTGGATGACTGCGGTGCCCTTGGCCTGGATGCCGATGGCATAACCCGAGCCGGAGAGGCGCGCCGCGGTGAGGCCGAGGAAGGACGTGTCGGCGGTATGTCGGATGCGGACGAGGCGCGGCACGCCGCCGCCCTCGCTCACACCATCGGTCAGGGCCAGCACCACGTCGATCAAGTCGTGGCCGGCTGTCGTTTGCGTGAGCTCGTTGCCGAATGCGGGGCTGAGGCCAATCACCACCTCGCGCGGATCCGTGCCTTTGCCGGCCTCGCCGCCTGGAATCAGCCATGGCTCCGAGGTCGGGTCGACGCGACGCTCGCTCTCCAGCACCTTCTCGCGTGTCTGAACATCGCGCACGCCTCGGACCGCTTCCCATCTAGCTTCGGACATTCGATATCCGCTGCCCGGCCCCCGGTAATCGTTGGGATCGTTGAGCGCGCTGATGACCTTGCCGTCGCGCAGGATGGCCGAAGTCTGCAGATAGTCGCCGGAGATGCGCTGGCGAAGCATCAGCAATAGGTTCTCGGCCTCGCGCCCGAAGCCCCGTTTGTGCAGCGCCCGCACCACATCCACCGCCGTTAGTCCGCGATCGCGAATGGCTTCGCTGATGCGCGTGACCTCGCCTGTCGAGAAGGTTTCGGTATCGAGCGAGCCCGAGGCGGCGGCGACGGAGAGCATCCAGGCTTCCGGCACTTCGGCGAGGCCAAGCTCCTGGAAGACGGCGGCCAGCGCCTTGATCGCTTGCATGCGGAGCTCGCGGATATTGCTCTCCTCAATGGGCGTCAGCCCACCATCCGCCTCGAGGTCACGCTGCAGAGCGAGGAAGTCCTCGACGTCCTCGCCGTTGAACAGGGATGGGTTGAACGAATTGTCGTATTTGCGGATCGATCCCATGCCGGAACACAACAGGTCGGAGCCTGCCATGAGGAAGGGCGTGATCTTGGCGCCAACCCGGATCTCGGACTCGCTGACGCGGGTGTCGTTGCCGGAGGCGCATTCAAGGCCGAGCCAGACGGCGATGAGGTTTTCGGCCATGAGCTCGCGCATGCCCCCCGCCATCGAGACGGTCAACGGCGCGCCGTCGATGCCGCCGTTCTGCGTTCCCTGTACGCCCACGGCGCGCTGCAGGCAGAGGCAACGGGCTTCCAGGTAGAGAACGGACTGATGTTCGTGAAAACCCATCAGCAGCTCGGAGGATGCGCCAGACGTGCAGCGTGCCTTGATGCCGCGCGAGGCGTAGGCGGCGGTGAGGAAAGCCTTGGACCAGGGTGTGTCGTCGCCATCGACGAACGCAGCTTCCGTGCCATAAACCGATACCGTCTCGGCATAGGAAGTGAAGCCAGCCATGCCGATGCGCAGCTCTTCCGCTTCCTCGATCGAGCACTGGAACAGCACGCCGCCACGCCCAACCGACGCGCCGACGGCGCAGGCGACGGCGTTGGCCCAGGAGTTCGACGCAACGCGCATCGTCGTCTCGATCTCGTCGAAGCCGAGCGCCACGGCAACGGCGGCGTCTGCTGCAAGCTGCAGAGGATCATCCTTAGCGTTGGTGACGTGCGCCTGGTTTCCCGGCGTGCGGCGCTGCCGCATTTTGGAATAGGCGAAGGTGATCTCCAGTGACGACAAGTGCGACACGACGGAAGCCAGCTTCGCCGGCGTCATGCCGCGAGCCAGCCGCTCGAGCCTTTCGCGCGGCACGTTGATGTCGACCAGCATGCGGGCGACTTCGACCGAATCCATCGCCATCGCCTCGTCGATCACGTCGAGATCGAGATGATGTGCGGCGATGAAGGAATCGAGGATGTCGAAGTCGGCTTCCGGCTTACCGTCGATCTCGACCACGCGTCCGTTCTCGACTCGCGCCGACGGCGCGGGGTCCCACGGGCTGTGAAAGGTGGCAAAGCCCGCTTCCGGATCCTCCGCGGCAAAGCGGTCGTGCCGCAGCGGCCGCGTGTCCCATTCATCGAAGCGGCGCCAGCGCGGGGGCGAAGTCATTGCGTCCCTCCCATATGTCGAGCGCTCAGAACCATCGCAGCCACACAAGCTGGATGAGGATTAGCACGATCACGTCCCAAAAGATCACCTCGCCGATTGTGAACCAGCGCTTCATGCGGTTGACGCGCCAGAAGCCGAGCCAGACGATCGCTGCCAGGATGAGCGGGACAAAGCTGGCGGCGGTCACTCGACCCTCTTTCCCGTGGCAGCGTCGAAATAGTGCAGCGCCTGCTTCGGGAAGGAGACGCTCACCGGCTGTCCCGGCTCGATCGCATCGCAATTCGTCTGCGTCCGCAGCGTGATTGCCTGCTCGCCCGCGTTTTGGAAGATCAGCAGCGTGTCGGGTTCGATCGCTTCTTTCACGTCCACGGTGAGCGTCATGGCTGCCGGTGCATTCGACGCCATGAATTCGATCTGCTCCGGCCGGATGCCGAGCGTGACCGGCCCGTCGGGGCGATCGACCGAGCAAGCCACCGCGCCAGCCTTGAATATGCCGCCTTTGACCACTCCGTCGATCGTGTTCATCGCCGGGCGGCCCATGAACTCGGCGACGAAGCGGTTGGCGGGCCGGCGGTAGATCGTCTTCGGCTCGTCGAACTGCACCAGCCGGCCCTCCTTCAGCACGGCGATGCGCGTCGCCAGTGTCATCGCCTCCTCCTGGTCGTGCGTGACGAAGACGAAGGTTTTGTCGAGCTTGCGATGCAGGCGGTTGAGCTCGGTGCGCATATGCAGGCGCAGCAGCGCGTCCAAGTTGGAAAGCGGTTCGTCCATGAGGCAGATCGCCGGTTGCCAGACCAGCGCGCGCGCTACGGCGACACGTTGCGCCTGGCCGCCGGAGAGCTGCGCCGGCTTGCGCTGCAGATAGTGGGCGATTCGCAGAAGCTCGGCCATGTCCTTCACCGAACGCTCGATTTCCGCGGCGGCCACTTTGCGGATACGCAGGGGATAGGCGATGTTCTCGAAGACGGTCTTGTGGCTGTAGAGTGCGTAGTTCTGGAACACCATGCCGATGCCGCGGAAGCGCGGCGGCACGTTGGTCACGTCCCTACCTTCGATCTCGATGCGGCCGCTCGACGGCTGCTCCAGCCCGGCGAGCAGGCGGCACGCAGTTGTTTTGCCAGAGCCCGAGGGCCCAAGCAGCACGATGAATGCGCCGAGATCGAAGTCGAGATCGAGCCGATCGAGCGCGACGGTGCCGTCCGCAAACCGCTTCGTCACTTCCTTGAACGAGACTGCCATTGGATGCTCCGCTGGTCCTTAGCCCTTCACCGCGCCGAAGGTCAGGCCGCGCACGAGGTGCCTCTGGACGAGAAATGTGAAGACGATGATCGGCAGGGTGGCGACCACTGCCACCGCGGCGACTTGCCCCCACAGGGTGCCGTGTGGCGTGATCAGGCCGGGAATGCCGACCGTCAGCGGCCGCCCCTCGAACGCCACGAGGATGAAGGCGTAGAGGAACTCGTTCCACGACATGATGAAGCAGAGCACCGCCGTTGCCGCGAGTCCGGGCGCGGCCAGCGGCACGATGACGCGCACGAATGCTCCGAGCTTCGAGCGCCCGTCCATCATCGCCGCCTCGTCGATCTCCTTCGGTATCTCGGCGAAGAAGCCGCGCATCATCCAGACGACCAGGGACAGATTGAAGCTCGTATGGGCAATCACCACGGCGTAGATCGTGTCGGTCAGGCCGATTGTCGTGAAGAACAGGAAGAGCGGCACCGCGATCGCGATCGGCGGCGCCATGCGCGTCGTCAGGAAGAAGAAAAACAGGTCTTCCTTGCCGGCGAAATCCGTGCGCGCGAACACATAGGCGGCAGGCGCGCCGATCAGGATCGACAGCGCAGTCGATCCCAGCGAGATGACCAGCGAATTGAAGACGAGGGGGAGATATTCCTTATCGATGAAAACCGCCGGATAATTGGCGAAGGTCGGCATGAAGAACCAGGTCGGCTGCGTCGAGAGGATATCGAGGCGGCCCTTGAAGGACGTCAGCAAGATCCAGACGTACGGCGTGAGCGCAAGCACCAGGACGCAGGCGAGGATTCCGATCGCGAGGATCTTCCAGGATTTGCTCATGGCCTAGCCCCTTGGTCCGCCGACTTCCAGTACACGGCCTTGTAAAAGACCGAGCACATGATCAGCACGACGAGGTAGACCATGAACGAGACCGCGGCGCCGTAGCCGAGATTCCAGGTCTTGAAGTTGACGCGGTAGGCGTAGATCGAGAGCAGTTCCGAGACGGTACCGGGGCCGCCGCCGGTCATGATGAAGACCTTGTCGAACTCTTTGAAGGCGTCGATGCCGCGCAGCAGAAGCACCAGCGCGATGATCGGGCGCATCAGCGGCAACAGGATGTCGGTGAACTGCCGCCACGGCCCGGCACCGTCCATTGTCGCTGCCTCGAAGGGCGAGCGCGGCAAGCTCATCAGCCCGGCCAGGATGATCAGCGTCACGAAAGGCGTCCACTGCCAGACGTCGATGGCGATGATGGTGGGCATGACGAGGCTGGGCGACGAGAAGACGGCGCTGGATTGCGACAGCAGGCCAACGGCCCGCAGATAGTGCGTCGCCATGCCGAAGTCGCCCTGCAGCAGCAGGCGCCAGATCAGCCCGACAGCGACAGGAGCTAGCATCATCGGCACCAGCAGCAGCGTCGTCAGCAGGCGCTGCCGCTCGATGTAGCGCCAGATCAGCCATGCCAGCGCGAAGCCGAGCAGGAACTCGATCGACACCGCGACCAGGACGAAGCGGATAGTACGCCAGAAGGAGCCCCAGAAGATTGCATCCTCACGCACCAGCCTGCGAAAGTTGTCGAAGCCGATGAATACGCCCTTCTGGTCCGGATTGGCGAAACTCAAGTCGGTCATCGCCGTGTAAACCATGTAATAAAAAGGCCCCACGAGGAAGACGAGGACGAGCAGCGCCGCGGGCAGGATCAGGGGCATAGATGCGCCGCGGTCGAGCAGGAACTGTCCGCGCAAAGGTCGAGTGCATTTGGTCATGATATGCCCGGCGTTCTCCCGGGGTTGTCCCCACGGGATTAGGATAGCAGCCCTCACTGCACCGGATATTTCATCGGTGCGCAGGCCCCGAGCAGCGCCGAGATCTCCTTGGCCGACTCATCGAGCGCCGCCTTTGCTTCCTTCTCGCCGGCGAGATAGGAGGACAATTCGCGCACTAGGATGTCGGTCATCTCGCTCGCCTGCGGGATCGTAGGCTTCGGCTTGGCCACCTCATTGGACGCCATCGATGCCTTGGCATACGGCAGCTTCTGCACCTCGGCGGATGCATAAACATCTGGCCTTGCGGAAGCGCCGCCATTCAGATGCTGGTTGAGCTGTTGTTCGTACTCCAGCATCCACTGGATGAAGAGGTATGCGGCCTCCTTGTTCTTGGACGCCGTTGGAATGAGGTATGACCAGCCCTCCACCTGAGCGACCTTGCCGCCTTCACCCTGCGGCATGATGTCGAAACCCATCTTGCCGACGACCGTCGACACATTCTCATCGACGGCGACGGCGTAGGTCGCGTCGTTCCACATGATGAGCTCGGCGACCTTGCCCTGCTGCATCAACGCCATGACGTCGTCCCAGAAGTAGTTGAGCGTGTCGGGTGGCGAGAAGGCCATCAGGCTCTTGTAGTATTCGGTCGCGGCAATGGCCTGCGGGCTGTTGACGATGACCGGGCCGCATTCGGAGCCCGACTTCACCTCCAGCATGTCGCCGCCGAAGGAGTAGAGGAAGTTCAGCCACTCGTACCACAGCGCTTCGTGGCGCTTGCCCTGCAGTGCGGTGCCGTAGAGACCCTGGTCAGGGCGGTTGAACCATTCGGCGATGTCGCGATACTGCTTCCAGTCCTGCGCCGGGCCGAGGTCGTAGCCGTACTTGGCCTTAAAGCCGTCCATCTCCTTGGCGTCGGTCAGGAGATCGGACCGATACCAAGCGTACATTGTGAGCGCGGTGAACGGGAAGCCATAGGCCTTGCCCCCGTACCAAGAGATTTCCTTCCAGAGACCCTGGTACAGCTGTTCCTCCGGCTTGAACTCGGGGTCGCGCAGCGTCGCCGAGGTCATAAACTGCTCGATCGGCTCGACATGGCCGTTGGTGACAAACTTGCCGACATTGCGGTGCTGCTGGAGGATGAAGTCGTAGCGGCCGCGCTTTGAGTTGAGGTCGAGCATCACCTTGCTGGCGGTCTCGGACGCCTCATACATCTCGATCTCGACCGTGATGCCGGTGCGCTTCTCGAACTCGGGCGCCAGCTTCTTCATCGCCTCGAGCGGCGGCAGCGCCTCGCCAATAGTGCGGATCGTGGTTCCCTTGTACGGCGCCGCCGCTTCCTCCAGCGTCCAGGCACCGGCCTGTCCGGCAATGCCGAGCGTCGCGAATGCCGCGAGCGCCGGTGCCGTTATCAGCATGCGTAGGCGTGAACTGTCTCCAAACATCGAGATTCCCCTTTGGTTAATTGTCGTTGCGGTGCTGTCCAACTTGGCTGGGCTTGAATGCTGGTCCGCCGGGGGATCGGGCCGTGCCCGGGCCGCCCGTGAGATCTATGGCGTGTTGGCGGCGATCCGCCATTCAAGTCCTCCACCACTGCGCGCGGAATCGCCCGACTTGTCCGCGAGGCCTCAGGTCCGCAAGGCCTCAGGGTGTCAGTATATGCTATCGACGCCTGCCTGCGTAGCTCTTGGTACGAAGAAGGCATATTCCACAAACTAGACAAAGCCTATAAGAGCATGCCGATCATGGGATATTTCCCTTACAGTGTAATCCAAAACGCATATGCATTTGGGGATAGGAGCGACGGTGAGGGACGAAGCCTCTGCAGCAGCGTCAGGCAGGCGCCTGCTGTCGGATCCCGAATGGTTTGACGCCCTTGGCGAACTTCTCGCGCAGGTGGGATCGCACCAGTTCCCCGACGCATTCGCCAAAACCATCCATCGTCTCGCACCATTCGACTACACGGTGAGTTTCGCCTATAGCGGCCCGGGCAAGCCGCTGTGCGTGCACCACACCTTCGCCCCGAAGCAGTTCGACATCCACGTTCGGGAATACGAGATCGGGCCTTACCTACTCGATCCGTTCTATAAGGCGACGGCGAACGGCACGCGGTCGGGAGTTTACCGGCTGTCCGACCTTGCGCCCGACCAGTTCTACAAGAGCGAATACTACAAGTCCTATTATGTGCAGACCGGACCGGTCGACGAGATCGCCTTTTTCTCCCCCGGCAAGGACGGGTGGATCGTAGCGACGTCGCTGATGCGCGCGCCCAGCCGCCAGAATTTCACCGCGCACGACCTGCGCACGCTGCGTATCGTCGAGCCCTTGGTCCGGCGCATCGTTGAGATGCACTGGCGCACCGACGAAAGGCTCAAGACCGCGACGCCGGTCGAAGACGACAAGGCAGTGATGCGGCGCACCGTGCAGGATGCATTGGAGGCACGCGGCATGCCGCCGCTGACCCCACGAGAACTGCAGGTCGTCGGCCTCGTTCTTGAAGGTCACTCCTCCGAGTCGATCGCCAACCTGCTGGGCATCTCAGCCGGGACGGTGCGCATTCACCGCAAGAATATCTATGCCAAGATGCGCATATCCTCTCAGCGCGAACTATTTGCAATCTTCGTCAAGGCGCCGGCGACCACCTCGTGGCCGGTCACGTCTGGGTAGGCTGGTGCGGCTGGTGCCGCTATTTCGCGGCCGATCGACGAGCCAGGAAGATGGATGCTCCAACATCCGCTCTTGGATGAAGGGAATGTTGGCCTCTGCTGGCGGAATGGGGCGCCTTTCCGAGGACGGCCTTGCGGCTGCTAGCAGACGGACGGCTTTCGATCGTAGCATGGCAATGTCGGCCATGTAGTAGTAGTCCATGCGAATCACGCTTTCCGATCAGTCAATTGAGGCGCTTGCACAAGTAATCAGTGGCGGTGCAGCCGGCGCACAAAACTCCGTTGGCGTATACCGCCAAGGCTGGAAGCTGAAGGCTCTCCTCAAGAACTATGGGCTGCACTACGAGCTCGAAGGCACGTCGCGCGTTTCGGAGACCGTCCGCGCACTGATGTCGGCTGGCATGTTTCCCGATGCTGATGACATATACGAGAAGCTCTTAATCAAGGGAGTCGATCCTCGAGATTATGTTGGTCACGACGACTGGCATGCCGAAGCAATGGACTATCTTAATGCGCGGCTTGCCTTCGAGGATCTGCGGCTTGAACGTGATGGCATGCACGTACGTCTCGTTAATTTGGGGCGACATGCCCCAATCGTGAGCGCTTTCTCAGCGGCTATTCAGGCCCTCGACCTCGATACGGTCCAGCGCGATCTCCAACGCGCCTTGGATAGCGCCGAGCGCGATCCCGAGGATGCGGTTACGGCGGCATGCTCGGTCGTCGAGAGCGTGTGTCGATCGATACTGATTGAGAGCAATCTTGATCTGCCGGCGAAGCAAGATATCTCTGGCCTCTATCGCGCCGTGCGGGAACCGCTGGGAGTATCACCGACCAAAGAAGGGTTACCTGATGCAATCGCCGAGGATGTGCGCCATACGCTGTCTGGTCTGATAACCGCGGTGCAGTCGATCGGTGCGCTCGAACCCACGGCGGCGACGCACATGGTCGCGAACGCGGGTTTAAGCGGGTCGACGCGAGGATCGCACGGCTTGCGATCCACAGCGCTAGCGCCGTACGCCTGTTTCTGATCGAGACGTGGAAGCTCAAACTCCCAGAGCGGGCTCTCCGGAAAGAATAAGCCGCTGAGCAGTCGCCATAGTGGCAACCACCGGCGTTTCACTGATCCCGTCCTAAATGCCGGGGGATATCGCCCGGTGCTCATTTTGCTTCGGGCAGAGCGCCTTTCCTGGGCCGCCGCCAGCTCCGCCCGGCGGCTCTGCGATGCTCAGGTGATGGCGTCCGGACGGTCGTCCTCGCCGATCCGCTTCTCGACCGTGGCCCGCAAAGCATCGTTAATACGGTCCTGCCAGCCCGGTCCGTCGCCCTGGAAATAATCCAGGACAGCTCGATCAATCCTGATTGAAACAAGCTCTCTGAAATTTGGAGCAGCTGCGGTTTCGCGAATCGATGCGGCCGGCTTCTTGGCAGGCTTGAACGCGGCTTCGGCGGCAGCCATTGGATTTGTCGGTCGGCGCGGAGGATTTGCCATCGATGGTCCTGACTCAAGATAATGAAAGGAAGGAGACATGCAACGCAAAACGCAGCTGAATGCCTCGGCCGACTGCCTGGAACAGTGAATCGAATGTCGACGCGAGAGGCAATGGTCTCGCCTCCCCAGGAGGAGGAAATGCGCGCCATTGCATTATTTGCCGGCGTGTTGGTGGCTACGCCCTCGACGGCGGCGGCGCAACTGATCTTTTACACTGCCAGTTTTCCAGATGCCACCTCGGTCCAGCTCAGCATCCTGAACAACAGCGTCTCGCGAGATGGGGACTATGACTTCGACGTCGCTATTGGCTTCGTCGAAACAGCCGCGAACGGCGCCATCAGGTATGAAGATACCGGCAAGCATCGTGCACGCGTTCGCTGCAATTATCCGGCGTATGGTGAGCGTGGCGCGCGAAGATATCCTATAGAGATGCCTCTAAGCCGTTCCGCATCTGACGATTGGAAAGAGAATCTCTGGATAACATTCTGCGCGGCCCCTCGTCATGAAGCGCGTTTTTGCCTGATCGGACGGCGGCCGGGGGTTTATTTCCAACCCGCGGCGCTAGTCGTGGATCACTTGATATCGGTCGTGATGCGCCCGTTGACGCGCCCATGGAGTTCAGGCCTGCTACCGCGATCAGCCCTACAGGAGCGCCGCGAACTGGCGGATGTCGCCGACAAAGAAGCTAGAATCCTCCCAGGCCGCGAAATGCTCCGCGTTCTCCATGTCGTGGAACCGATGTCTGGCGGTCCGCCCATTCACGCGGAAGGCGCACGCCACCGGGGATGGGCGCTTCGCTGGCCACGGCAACCGGAACTTTGGTGTTCTTGCCCTTGATGGTCGGCGGCTGCATCGCATTCTGGTTATAGACCCAGAAAGATGAGGGCGCCGTCTCGGTTAGCCAATAGATCATGATATTGCTGAGCAGGTCGTCACGGCCAAACCGCGCATCCGCCTCGTCACCGATGCCCATTCCGGCCATGAAACTCATAATCTAGGCCGCGATGCCCACCGGCGAGTCGTTCATCGCGAACGCCAGGCTTTGTGGCTTGGTCGCGTGCATCAGATTGAACGCGCCGTGGGTAAAGAACCATTGCCGGATGGCGCCGGCTAAGCTTGTTCAGGCGGAGTCAAGGCGGCGAAATCGGTATTCTAGTCCGGATAGCCGACATCGGTCACGTGATAGCCGAGCAGCACCTCCGGATGACGCTGGGCCAGTGACATCGAGATGATGGATCCGCCGTCGCCGCCCGCAGCGATGAATTTTCCATAACCGAGCGTCTCGGTCATCAGACGCGCGAACGGCGACCATGTCCATCGGGAGGGCGGTCTTGCCGGAAAAGCCGCTGCCGGGAATGGAGGGGACAATGACATGAAAGTCCTCGGACAGCGGCTCGATCACCCGGTGGTAGCGATAGAACGAGTCCGGCCAGCCAAGCAGCAGCAGGAGCGGAGTCGCATCCGGTTTCTTCGAGGGCTGGTGGACGAAATGCAGCTCGATCCCGTCGATGCTGACCTTGAAATTTGGCAAGCGCGTTCAAGCCCGCCTCTGCCCGCCGCCAATCGTAGTCATTGATCCAGTAATCGGTCAGCCGCTTCATAATAGTCGAGATTGGTTCCCATGGCCCAGCCCGCATCGGTCGGCTCATCCGGCCAGCGCGTGTGTTAGAGCCGATATCTCAGGTCGGCAAGCTGGGCCTCGGGTTAGCAATTTCGAAAGCTGTCGGTTTGGTCATGGCAGAGGTCTCCTGTGAGAAGATGGAGTTGCTGGTGAAGCCCCTGAGTAGAGACGGCGGTTCATCTCTCAACTCAGGCGTGTTGTGATGAGATGAGGCTAGAGGGCGCGGCGGGGAAGCGATTGTAAAAATGCGCAAATCATTGCGCTGCATCGCCCATCCGTTCACGGGGCCGCATCAGCTGCGGTTCCTTCCGGAAGCGAAGCGTTTCCGCCCGAGCAGGCCCGCCTTCCATCGCTCCGGAGACCTGCATGCTCGCCCTGCTGTTGCGGGATCACTTGCTTCCCAGTTGTGCGGCGCTCGCTTCGCGCGCTTCGAGCTCGATATCAGCTTTGAGGGTCACATCAGTCGGGTGACCTCAGCGATGGACGAGGCGCTCGAACAAACCGAGCGTTCAGAGCGCGCGCTCGACCGGGGATTGAATGCCTAGGGTGGCTTCCCGGCAAACTGCGCCGTGCGCAAGGGCGATGTCCAATGCCCGCTTAGGGGCGCAAAGGGGACTTCCAGTAGATTCTTCGCTGTCGCCAGCGGGCCTGCGACGATGTCCGCGGCCCTGGCCCGTCCAGATTCTCAAGAGCGAGCCGGACGGCGCGTTCCCTCAATTTCGGCTTCGGACCACCGGCAAGCCGGATCCGCTCGGCGCGATCGCGATCACGCTTCCGAATCCTGATCGTGGGCTGTGGCGTAGTTTCGAGGGGAATCGGCAGCACATAGTTCGCAGTTTCGTTCGGCCCGGGGAGCCACCGCCTTTTACGCCAGGGCGCGATATTGCGCGCCGACGTGCGATTTTTCCCCACGCATCGATCCGATTCGTTCTGCTGGAATAGTACAAACAGCAGAGATTCCGATCGAAGTCAGTGGTAAGCTAGCGTAGCACCCTCCCCTCGCCTAGGCCTGCAAAGCTCTCATCGTAGAGTCGGCGGCAACATCGTGAAAGACATGCACCCGGCGCCATTGCGCCGAAACGAGCCGTTCAGAGATTTGGCCAATGACCGAGCCCCCCGCAACCCTCCAGTTCGAGAACCGGAAGAATTGACCGAAACAGCCTCTCACAGGTCAGGAGGCGGATGACAAAGTCTCCTCTCGGTCCCGTTCCCTGAGCGGTGATGTCGATCCTGTCTGGAATGCTGCAAAGGGCCGCGGATAGAAGGGCACTACTTTACGCGGGACAGGTATTGGCGTCCGCCTCGCCTCTGGACCGTGCTTCCTTGCCTACTCTTCGGGCGAGAGCATATTGCGCGCGGCATAGAGTTCCGCCGTGAAATCGGTAATCAGAGCCGAGTTGATGCCGTCTGGCGGTCGCAGGATCAGCGCTCGGAAATGGACTGCCGGCTCGAAGGGCGTCGCGATAATGCCAGCGATCATGCGGTCGGCGATAACGGACGGATTAACCAGGCCGATTCCCATGCCTTTTGCAGCAAGAATGGCGATCGTTAGGCCGTAGGGGGTCTCGATCAGGATGCGCGGGCGCACGCCATGCGCGGCGAAGACCTTGTCCATCGCAACCCGCACCGTGTCCTCCGGTGACAATGCCAGGAACGCCTCGTCGGCGAGATCGGTTGGCGTGATCACCGCTTTCTCCGCCAGCCGATGGTTCTTCGGCATCACGCAAACCGCGCGCGGCGTGTTGAAGACGCTGTGGAGCACACCGCTCGTGTCCACCTCGTCAGCGGCGAGCCCGATGTCGAAACTGCCTGACGCCACCAGATCGCGCACCACATTGGAGGTGCGCACCTGATAACTGATGCGCACCTGCGGATGCTTGCGCGAAAAGGCCACGATGGCGCGCGGCACCAGCCCGTGCCCCAGTGCCGACAAGCTGGCGACACGGATCGTCCCCGCGCCCACTTCCTTGATCTGGGCCGCGCGCAGCTTCAGCCGGTCGAGACCGACCAGATTAGCCTTCACTTCTGCATGGAAAAGTTCGCCCTCGCGCGTGGCTACCAGCCTGCCGCGGATGCGGTCGAACAACTTGAAGCCGAGTTCGGCCTCCAACTTCGCGAGCGAGCGGCTGATCGCTGGCTGCGAGGTGTCGAGCAGCGCTGCGGCAGCGCCAGCGCCGCGCGTGATCATGATTGCGTTGAAGACATCGACGTCGTGCAGGTTCATGGATAAGCCATATCAAAAACGGATTAACTTTATCGTTGCGGTCATAGATAGCAATGGGCGAGATGGCTATGGTTGCCTATGACCCAGCGCGACGACACCTGCCATGTCCATCCTCCCAAGCGTACGCAAGAGCCGTTCCGGTCGCTGGCGATGCCTGTCGAGCGTGCGTCGACCGTCGTCTTCGACGATCTGGAATCCTTCGAACGTCGCGTCGAGCGTCTGTATGACGGCTTCAGCTACGGGCTCTACGGCACGCCGACCAGCCGTCAGTTGGAGGATCATATCGCCATGCTGGAGCACGCGACGCGCGCGCTTGTCGTCCCGTCCGGCATGGCCGCCATCGTGTTGGCGACCATGGCCACTTGCCGCGGCGGCGACCGGGTGCTGATGCCTGAAACACTTTACAGTCCGGCGCGCGACATGATGGCCCGTTTTCTGGGGCCGCTCGGCATCCACGCCGTTCCCTATGATCCCCGGCTCGACGCTGGAATAGCTGCGCTGCTTGACGACACGACACGGCTGGTGTGGGTGGAATCGCCGGGCTCGACCACCTTGGAGGTGCAGAACGTGCCGGCCATCGTGGCGGTAGCTCACAGGGCAGGCGCATTGGTGGCGGCGGACAATACCTGGGCTTCGCACCTGCTGTTCAAGCCGCTCGACCACAACGTCGACATCTCTATGCAGGCGCTTTCCAAACATGCCGGCGGCCATGGCGATCTGCTAATGGGTTCGCTCGCCGTGCGTGATGAGGCGCTGTTCCGGCGCCTCAAGGATACGGCGCGATTTCTCGGCTACGGCGTTTCGCCAGAGGACTGCGCGCTATGCGAGCGCGGCTTGATGACCATGCCGGTGCGCATGCGACACGCCGACGCCACGGCCCGCAGCATCATGGAGTGGCTGTCGGGACGGACCGAAATCGCCCAGCTCCTTCACCCGAGCCTGCCGGACCATCCCGGCCACGCTGTCTGGAAACGCGACTTCGCCGGTTCGGCGGGTGTGTTCTCCTTCGTGCTACGGCCGGAACTGGCCTCGCTCCAATCCAAAGTCTTCGGTCGCATGCGTCTGTTCAGGCTGGGTGCGAGCTGGGGCGGTGTGCATTCGTTGATCGCGGTCAGCGATCCGCGAAGAGACCGGCCCGCCCCCGATTGGCTGAAGCGTGGTCCGGTCTGGCGCCTATCGATCGGCCTCGAGGCACCCGACGACCTGCTGGCCGATCTTTCCCAAGCCTTCGACCTTTTTGCCGTAGCCCGGCGGAACGGAGCTGCCTCGGCTGATGCCAAAGCTGCCGAGTGACGCCAAACTCAACAAAACAAGGGGAATAACGATGAAAACCAGAAGTTTGAAATGGATCACCGGTATGTCGATCGGGCTAGTGGGTCTGGCCACCGGCGTCGGCGAAGTATCGGCGCAGGCCGTGGTCAACAAGATCAAGGAGCGCGGTTATGTCAGCTGCGGCGCCAGCCAAGGCGTGCCAGGTCTCTCGCGCCCGGACGAGAAAGGCTATTATCGCGGCTTCGATTCCGACATCTGCCGCGCGTTCGCGGTCGCTATCCTCGGCGACAAGGATAAAATCCGCTATGTGCCCCTCAATGCCGGGCAACGTTTCCCGGCACTGCAGACGGGCGAGATCGACATTCTATCGCGCACATCCACCATCACGTTTACACGGGACACGGTTGTCCGTTTCGTTTGGATCAACCTCTACGACACGGACGGTGTGCTGGTGCGCAAGGCCGACAACATCACTGAGCCGAAACTGCTCGACGGCAAGACTGTCTGCCTGCAGGGCGGCGGCTCGCTGACCGAAAAGGCCATTGAGGAAACCGAGGAGGAATTCGGGATTTCCATGAAGAAGGTCTACTACGACTCGACCATTCAGGCGCGTGACGCTTTCTTCGGTGGTCGTTGCGACTCCTACGTAACCGACGGCACCGCCGCGGCAGGCCAGCGTGCCTCGGTGGCCAAGAATCCGGAGGACTACGACATCCTCAAGGTCGGCCACGCCGCTGAGCCCAATGGCGTGGCTGTCGCGCGCGGCGACGACCAGCTCTTCGACGTGGTGCGCTGGACGATCAACGCCCTGTTCTGGGCCGAAGCCAACGGCATCACCGCGCAGAACATCGATGAAAGGCTCGCGGCGGGCAATTCGGAGATCAAACGGGTGCTTGGCGAAGAGCCCGGCTTTGGCGCGCCGCTCGGGCTGGACGACAAATGGGTCTACAACGTCATCAAGCAGATGGGCAACTATGCCGAAATCTGGGACCGGAACCTGGGCAAGGACAGCCCGCTCAAGGTCGAACGCGGCATGAATGCGCTGTGGAAAGACGGCGGTCTCAACTATCCCTTCCCATGGGATTGAGCCCTGGTCGGGGGCGTGCCGTGCGCGCGCCCTTCCCCTCAATCGATGAACCGAGGCCGGTATGCTGAGCGACGCCAAGACCAGATCGATCATCATTCAAGGCGTGTTGGTGACAGCTGTCATCGCTTTCGCTGCGTTGCTGGTCTCCACCACCTTCGCCAATCTAAGGGCGCGCGGTATCCCGATTGGCTTCGATTTCCTGACGATGCCGTCCAGGATCATCATTTCCGAGGCCATCCTCACCTATAAATCGCGCGATCCCTACATTTGGGCGATCGTTGTCGGGCTGGCCAACACGGTCTTCATTTCCGCTCTTGTCATCTTCTTCTCCTCTCTGCTTGGCCTCGTCGTCGGCATCACCCGGCTGAGCAGCAATCCCCTAGCCGCGGGTACCTGCCGGGTCTGGGTTGAAATAGCCCGCAACTCACCGCCGATCGTCCTTTTGATTTTTCTCTATTCGTTGTGGTGGAAGGTGCTGCCACCGGTCGGCGAAGCGCTGAATCCGCTGCCCGGTGTTTATGCATCCATGCGCGGCGTCGTCGTGCCGGCCTTCAGCATCGACATCGGCATGACAGGCGCACTGATCATCCTGTTCGCCCTGACACTCGCCGCGCTCAGCTACGGTCTCGCCCGGAGTGGTCGCCTACCGCGTTTGGTTGTGCCGGCGATTCTGGCTGCCGGCGTCGTGGGACTCTGGCTCGCCGATATTCGCTTCGCTGTCGATTTCCCGGTCCTCACGGGTTCGAACTTCCGGGGCGGCAGTGAACTGACGCCCGAACTCAGCACCATCCTCGTCGGCCTCACGATCTACACCACCGGTTTCGTGGCCGAGATCGTACGCGGGGGTGTTCTGTCGGTCGGCCGCGGCCAGTGGGACGCCGGCCATTCGCTCGGCCTACCACGTGGCAAGATCCTGCGGCTGGTCGTCATTCCGCAGATGCTGCGGGTGATCGTCCCGCCGCTCAATAGCCAGTACATCAATGTCGTCAAGAATTCGACGCTGGCGATCGCCGTCGGCTACCCGGACTTCCTCGCGGTGATGAATACCATCATCAGCAAGTCCAGCCACTCGATCGAAGGCGTCTTCATCATCCTCGGCGCCTATCTCGCCCTTAATCTTACCCTGTCGAGCGCGGCCAACTGGTACAACCGCCGCATCGCCATCGTGGAGCGGTGACCATGGCCATGTCTCTTCCCATGTCCTCCGAGGCAACGCCGGACCATTTCCGGTTCGCCGGCCTGCGGCGCCCCGCCAAGCTGTTGTTCGGCACACCGCTCAACGCCGCGCTCACGCTGCTGTTCGGCGCGCTGCTGTTCGTCACCGTGCCGCCCATGCTGCGCTGGCTGGTGATCGATGCGGTGCTCTTCGACCCCGACCCGAATGCCTGCCGAGCAGCCACTGGCGCCTGCTGGAGCTTCATTTATGCCAAATCCGGCCAACTTCTGTTCGGCATCTATCCGTTCGACGAACGCTGGCGACCAGCCATTGTTTGCCTGCTCATTCTGGCGCTGCTCGGCTGGTCGGTGCGTCCGGCGAGCTGGACGTCACGACTGCTGGCGCTCTGGGTGGCAGCGTTCGCTTTGATCTTCTGGCTGATGGGGGGAGGCTTCGGACTGGCCGAAGTGCCGACTTCATCCTGGGGCGGCCTGCCGGTGACACTGATCTTGACCGTCGTCGCCATCGGGATCGCCTTTCCGGTCGGCATCCTGCTCGCGCTGGCAAGGCGCTCGACCCTGCCGGCCGTCCGAGTCGGCGCGGTGTTGCTGATCGAATCCGTGCGTGGACTGCCATTGCTGTCCATCCTGTTCGTGGCGTCAATCATGATGCCGCTGTTCTTGCCCGAGGCGCTGCTGCCCGACAAGTTCGTGCGCGCGCTTGTCGCGCTCACCATCTTCGCGGCTGCTTATCTCGCCGAAGTGATCCGCGGCGGCCTGCAGGCCATCCCGAACGGGCAGTATGAGGCAGCAGCGTCGCTCGGCCTGCCCTTTTGGCGCACACAACGTCTCGTCATCCTGCCGCAAGCCATCCGGGTGGTGATCCCTGCGCTCGCCAACACCATCATCGTCATGATCAAGAATACGAGCCTTGTCCTGGTCATTGGGCTGTTCGACCTGATCAGTTCAGGCAAGGCTGCACTGGCCGACCCCGAATGGCCGTCGCCAGCCGCCGAGACCTTTCTCTTCATTGGCGCGATCTTCTTTGCGCTGTCCTTCTCCTTCGCCCGCTTCGCCGATTTCCTGGAGCGGCGGGGCCCGGCCGCTCACTAGGAATGCTGCAATGTCGACGTCCGTATCTGCCATCCGGCACGTTCCATCCCTGCCCATGACAAACGATCCCACCGCCGTCGAGATGGTCGGCGTGAACAAGTGGTACGGGGCCTTCCACGTATTGAAACATATCGATCTCACCATCCAACGCGGTGAAAAACTGGTGATCTGCGGACCGTCTGGTTCAGGCAAATCGACCATGATCCGCTGCATCAACAGACTCGAAGAGCACCAGCAGGGCCGCATCGTCGTGGATGGTATTGAACTGACCGGCGACCTGAAGAAGATCGATGAGATCCGCCGCGACGTCGGCATGGTGTTCCAGCACTTCAATCTGTTCCCGCACCTGACCATTTTGGAAAACCTGACGCTGGCGCCGATCTGGGTGCGCAAGTTGCGGCGCAAGGATGCCGAGCAGGTCGCCATGCACTATCTCGATCGCGTGAAGATCCCGGATCAGGCGCACAAATATCCCGGGCAGCTTTCCGGCGGCCAGCAGCAGCGGGTGGCCATCGCGCGCTCGCTTTGCATGAGCCCGAAGATCATGCTGTTCGACGAGCCCACCTCGGCGCTCGACCCTGAAATGGTCAAGGAAGTGCTCGACACCATGATTTCGCTGGCCGAAGAGGGCATGACCATGCTGTGTGTTAGCCACGAGATGGGCTTCGCCCGACAGGTGGCCGACCGTGTCGTCTTCATGGACCAGGGTGAAATCGTCGAGATCAACACACCGGCCGAGTTCTCGAGCCCGCACCACGAGCGCAGCAAGCTGTATCTGGCCCAGATCCTGCATTAGCACGCAATTCCTCGTGCGTATGGTCAGCATGGAGCGCGTGGCGTGAGGCAATGTGATGACGACCCCCACGCTCACCTGCGGCTGGCGCGTAGAGGCCGCAACCCGGCCAGAGTGACCGCAACGAGCCGGCGGACCGCTGCTTTGGATGGCAGGCTGCTGGCCGCTGCGAGGGCGTGGAGGCAAAAGATTGCAAGCTCGCCGGGCGCGATATCATCCCGGATGTCACCAATCCTTGCGCCTTCGGTTAACAGGTCGCGGATGAGATGGCTGAGCCGCTGCTGCGCCCGGGCGACGTGCTCGCCTCGATGCAGGCGCGCCGCGAGTTCGGTGCCGTGGTGCTCGTGGGAAATGAACGCGTAGGCCTCGAGCACCGCTTTGAGCTTCTCGCCAGCGTCGCCAGCCTGGTCCCGGATTGTGATTAGATGTTCGAGATGCCCGGCGACCTGACGTTCATGCCAGGCGACGAGGATCGCTTCAACGTCCGGGAAGTACTTGTACAGCGTCGCACGGCCTATTCCGGTCTCCTCGGCGATTTTCGACATCGTCACCGACAGAAGCCCGTGCTCGGCCACCAGCGCCGCAGTGGTGTCCAAGGTCGCGTCACGCACCGCACGGCGGTGTGCATCGATGGTTTCGTTCCACAGCTTCGGCATCACCCCAAGATACCTGACGTGGCGACTTTGTCGAGATAAGAGACATCATGACTTTACATAGACAATTTGTCTCGATAAAATCGGGCCGTCATTGGATGTCGACATAGAGGCCGGAGGAACGTACATGGCCGATCCGCCCTCCTACCCCGGCGCACCACGCTGGGTAAAAGTGTCGGGAATTATCGCGATCATCCTGGTCCTGCTGGTTATGACCGCGATCTTCACCGGCGTCGGCGGGCCCCACGGTCCCGGCCGGCACATGCCCTCCCCCAGCGTTACGGAGCCTGGCGTGCAACAGCCATGATCATGACACCCGGCCTTCGCAAGTTCACCCTCACCGTGCATGTCACCTCCTCGGTCGGCACGCTCGGCGCGGTCGCCGGCTTCCTGGCCCTCGCCGTCGCCGGCCTGGCCAGTGAGGATTCGCAGATGGTGAGCGCCGCCTATCTCGCGATGGAGTTGATCGCCTGGTACGTCATCGTTCCGCTGGTTCTCGCATCGTTGGTGACCGGGCTTGTCCAGTCGCTGGGCACTCCATGGGGTCTGTTCCGGCACTACTGGGTCTTGACGAAACTTCTTCTGAACGTGCTTGTCACCATCGTTCTGCTGCTTCAGCTGGAGCTAATTGGCTATTTAGCAGCGTCTCTGCAGAGACGAAGTTATCCAGCGCGGATCTTCGGGGGCTAAGGGTCTCACCTGTGATCCACGCTGTGGGAGGGCTGCTGGTGTTGCTCGTGCCGGTGGCGCTGTCGCTGTACAAGCCGCGGGGCTTGACCCGGTACGGGTGGCGCAAGCAGCATGAGGGATCCATGGGTCCGCATCCATAGATGCACCCGTCTACACCGGCGCTCCGCCGCACCGGAACAAAGTTTTCGCGCTTCCGTTACGCAGCATGTCATTTGTTGCACACCTGCAAGTTCTACGGCGGGCGAAGGCAGCCGTTTTCATCTGCTTCGCTGCAGGTTTGCTTCTGTCGGCCGGGCAACCCGCTACCGCGCTGAACCACGCTCATCCTCCCAGCACGGAATTGCAATTGCCGCATTCGACGACGCAAGTCAGTGAGGCGGATGACACCGACCCATGCGCAAATACCGGCCATCGCGTCGCACATTGCTGTTCGGCGCTCCATTGCGTGGCCGGCTTCCCAGCTGTACCGGCGACTCTGCCGAGTGCCGCGCTGAAATCTCCTGTCCGTGTCGAAACCGCCAACCTGCCCGGCTCGCGAAATCCCTGACCGGTTGGACCGACCTCCAAAGCTCTAAGCGAATTCATGCCACGAGCCGGTGCCGGGGCGAGACTTTGGCGCCGCGCGTCATAGTTCAAGCATTCAGGAGACAAATGATGACCAAAACCAAACTCACGATCGCTACGGCACTGCTGCTCTCGAGTTTCGCCTCGGCGGGATTCTCCCAGCAATCCTCCGACCAGCCTATGGATGTGGCTCCAGCGCCGCTGCCGGAGCAATGCGGTCAGGCTGAAGGCGCGACAGCGGGGCACACCATGGCAGGAATGGCCGGCATGGACATGTCCGGCATGGATGAAGCGTAGAAGGCCAACATGGCGGCGATGATGAAGATGCATCCTGCCATGATGCAAGGCATGATGGCCAAAGACCCTGATGTTGCCTTCGCGTGCGGGATGATCGCGCATCACCAGGGCGCGATCGACATGGCCGAAGTCGAGTTGAAATACGGCGACAATGACGAAGCCAAGAAGATGGCCCAGACGATCATCGACGCTCAGACCAAGGAAATCGGCGAGTTCAAGCAGTGGCTTGAGACCAACGCAAAGTGATCGTCAGGAGCGTCATAGCGCTTCTAAACTCGAAGAAAGGACACCTTCCATGCATCACCTCAGCCCCGAAATGAAAAACTGCATCGACGAATGCCTGCACTGCTATTCCGTGTGCCTGTCGACCGCGATGGGCCACTGTCTCGAACTTGGCGGCCAGCACACGGAGAAGAAGCACTTTACGCTGATGATGGCGTGCGCCGAGATCTGCCGGACATCGGCGCATTTCATGCTCATCGGTTCCGAGCACCACAAGCATACTTGTGGCGAATGCGCCGAGATCTGCAACGAATGTGCGGATGATTGCGAGCGCTTTGGCGACATGCAGGAATGCGTCGAGGCCTGCCGTCGCTGCGCAGAGAGCTGCCGGAAAATGGCCGCCTAGAAGCCGCTGAGGGCGCACGGTTCAGACCGAGCGCCCTCGTTACTGCGATTGTCATCTGAAGAACACGAACTTGACCAAGGCAGCGATCTCGAGCACGACCAGAGCCAGGAGAATGAAGCCTGCCACCCCCATTCCCCACATTCCGCCGGACATCATCTGTTCCATCATTTTTCGCTCCTATTCCGCGGCCAACTTCAGCCGTGCGTCTACTCTTGGCTCCTCGACCGCACTCCGGCTCGGCAACCGCCAGCCCTTGACGATGCCGTAGACAGCCGGAATCACGACGAGCGTCAGGATGGTCGATGAAATCATGCCGCCGATCATGGGCACGGCTATCCGCTGCATGACCTCCGATCCGGTGCCCGTGCTCCACAGGATGGGCAGCAAGCCCGCCATGATGGCGACGACGGTCATCATCTTCGGGCGTACGCGCTCGACGGCGCCGAACATGATCGCCTCGTTAAGATCCGTTTTGGTCAAACTCCGCTTCCCGGCCGCACATCTGGCCCTCGCTTCGCTCCACGCGTTGTCGAGATAGATCAGCATGATGACCCCGGTTTCGGCGGCCACGCCGGCGAGCGCGATGAAGCCCACCGCGACCGCGACCGACATGTTGAAGCCCAGCCACCACATCATCCAGATGCCGCCGACGATTGCGAAGGGCAGCGACAGCATGACGATCAGCGTCTCGGTTAGCGCCCGGAAGTTGAGGTAGAGGAGCAGAAAGATGAGCGCGAGTGTTAGCGGCACGACGATCTTAAGCCGCGCCTGGGCACGTTCGAGATATTCGAACTGCCCGCTCCAGGCGACCGAATAACCGGGCGGCAGTTTTACCTCGGCGGCGACGGCCTGTTGCGACTCGTTGACGTAGCCGCCGAGATCACGGCCAGCGATGTCGACGAAGATGTAGACTGCGAGCTGCCCGTTCTCGGTGCGGATCGAGGTCGCGCCGCGCGTGAGTTCGACCTTGGCCACCTCTCCGAGAGGTACGAAGCCGCCGCCAGGCAGTGCGATCTGCACGTCGCGGGCGATCGCACCGGGATCGCTTCTCAGCGCGCGTGGATAGCGCATGGCGACGCCATAGCGTTCGCGGCCTTCGACCGTGGACGTGATCACCTTTGCGCCGAGCGCAATGGAGATCACGTCCTGCACGTCGCCGATCGACAGGCCGTAGCGTCCGAGGGCTGCCCGGTCGGGCACGATGTCGAGATAGTAACCGCCGATCACCCGCTCGGCATAAGCGCTCGACGTGCCCGGCACCGCCCTGAGTACCGCCTCGATCTGGCGCGCGACATTTTCCATCTCGCCGAGGTCGGTGCCGTAGACCTTGACCCCGACGGGCGTGCGTATGCCCGTCGACAGCATGTCGATGCGGGCGCGGATCGGCATCGTCCAGGCATTCGACACACCCGGAAACTGCAGCGCGGTGTCCATCTCGGTTTTCAGACTTTCCGACGTGACCCCTGGCCGCCACTCCGATTTCGGCTTGAGATTGATGATGGTCTCGAACATCTCGATCGGCGCAGGGTCGGTCGCGGTCTGCGCCCGGCCCGCCTTGCCGAAGACGGATTCCACCTCGGGGAAGGATTTTATAATCCGGTCCTGCATCTGCATCAGTTCGGCCGCCTTCGTGACCGAAATTCCCGGCAAGGTCGTCGGCATGTACATCAACGTTCCCTCGTCGAGGTTCGGCATGAACTCGCTGCCGAGCTGGCGCGCGGGCCAAACCGTCACTCCAAGGGCGACAATGGCGAGCAGGATCGTGAGCGTCTTTGCCCTCAGCACACTGGCAATGATCGGCCGGTAGAGCCCGATAAGCAGCCTGTTGAGCGGATTTCTGTGCTCCGGCACGATGCGGCCGCGCACCAGCATCACCATCAGGGCGGGCACCAGTGTCACCGAGAGCAGCGCTGCGGCCGCCATGGCGAAGGTTTTGGTGAAGGCGAGCGGACCGAACAGACGGCCTTCCTGGCTTTCAAGCGTGAATATCGGCAGGAACGAGACGGTGATGATGAGCAGGCTGAAGAACAGCGCTGGCCCGACCTCGGCTGCAGCCTTGATCAAAAGCTCGATGCGGGGCTTGCCCGGAGGCGCCCGTTCCAGGTGCTTGTGCGCGTTCTCGATCATGACGATCGCCGCGTCGATCATCGCCCCGATGGCGATAGCGATGCCACCGAGGCTCATGATATTGGAGCCGAGGGCAAGCAGCTTCATAGCGGCAAAAGCCATCAGGATGCCGACGGGCAGCATGATGATGGCGACCAATGCGCTCCTCACATGAAGCAGGAACACGATGGTGACGAGGGCTACCACGATACTCTCCTCCACCAGCGTTGACTTCAGAGTCTCGATCGCAGCCTCGATGAGCTTTGAACGATCGTAGACGGGCACGATCTCGGTACCTTCAGGCAGGCTCCTTTCGATCTCAGCGAGACTTTCCTTGGCGTTCTCGATGACGGTGAGCGCGTTCGCGCCGACCCGCTGCAGCACGATGCCGCTCGCGACCTCGCCCTCGCCGTTCAGTTCGGCGATGCCGCGGCGCTCGTCAGGCACAATCTCGACCTTCGCGACGTCGCCGAGCCTGAGCGGCACGCCGCTGACCGACTTCAACGCGATGCTTTCGATGTCGGTCGCACTCTTTAGGTAGCCGCGTCCACGCACCATGAATTCGAACTCGGAGATCTCGACCGTGCGGCCGCCCGTGTCCATGTTGCTGGTACGAACCGCTTCGCCGATTTCCGAAAGCGTCACGCCCTGAGCGCGCATCCGCGAGGGATCGATCACGATCGAGTACTGCTTCACGAAACCGCCGACGCTTGCGACCTCGGACACCCCTTCTGCCTTCGAGACTGCGAAGCGGACCACCCAGTCCTGCAGGGAACGGAGTTCCGCGAGGGACAATTCCTTGGCAACGACGGCGTACTGGTAAACCCAGCCGACGCCTGTCGCGTCCGGTCCGAGTGCTGGAGAAACGCCGTCGGGCAGACGGCTGGCGGCCGCGTTCAGATATTCGAGCACCCGGCTCCGCGCCCAATAGGGATCGGTGCCGTCCTCGAAGATCACGTAGACGAAGGATACGCCGAAGAAGGAGAAACCGCGCACCACCTTCGACCGTGGCACGGTCAGCATAGAGGTCGTCAGCGGATAGGTGACCTGGTCCTCGACGACCTGCGGGGCCTGGCCCGGATAATCGGTGAACACGATGACCTGGACGTCGGAGAGGTCCGGTATGGCATCCAGCGGCAAGGTCTTGACCGCATAGACCCCCGCGGCAGCGGCAAGTGCGGTCGCGAAGAATACGAGGATCAGATTTCGGGCCGACCAGGCAATGAGCTTTGCGATCATGGCTGCGCCTCCGCAGGCGTCAGCGCGCTGAGCGCGGCCTTCAGGTTGCTTTCGGCATCGATCAGGAAGTTAGCCGAGACAACGACCTTTTCGCCTTCGGCAAGGCCCTCCATGATCTCGGCCATACCGTCGCCTCGCATACCGATCTTCACGTCGCGCGGCTCAAAGCTGCCTTCGCCCTTGTCGACGATCACAACCTGGCGGTCCCCCGTGTCGATGACGGCGCTGTCGGGCACGGCCACGACAGGATCAGTGCCGCCCGTCGCGATCTCCACCTCGGCATACATGTTGGCAAGCAGCAGCCCCCCGGGATTGGGGAGTTCTATGCGAATCCTCGCGGTCCGGGTCTGCCCCTGGATTTCAGGGTAGATCAGACCGACCTTGCCTTCGAACACCTTGCCCGGAAGGCTGCGGATGCGGACGGTCGCCTTGTCCCCGATACGAACCGAACTCAACTCGTATTCCGGCACATCGGCCATTACCCAGAGGGTCGAAACATCGGCGATCCGGAACAGGGTCTGGCCCGCCTCCGCCATCATGCCGTCGACGGCCAAGCGCTCCAGGACAACGCCGCTGCGGGGCGCCATCAGCGTAACCGAGATCGGCACCTTCTTCGTCTTCTCGATCTCAGCAATCGCTTCCGCAGGGACGCCGAGATTTTCCAGACGCTGTAGGCTGCCTGCGACCGCGCCTCCACGCGCGTCGCCCTTCAGGTCGGCGGCATAAAGCGCACCTGCCGCGGCGATCTCCTTGGCGTAGAACCGCACCAGCGGCTGGCCTTTTTCAATCGCCGTTCCAGTCGTCACGTCAGCCACTTCCTCAAGGAAAGCCTCGGTGCGAGTCGAGACGACGCTGACGCGGCGCTCGTCCAGCGTGACTGTGCCGGGGACCCGGACCGGACGTTTGATCGCGCCTCTGGTGGCCAGCGCTGTCTTCACGCCTGTCCGTTGCAGCTTTCCTGCCGAGACTTTGACGGTCGAGCCGTCATCCGCTTCACCTTCGAAGACGGGAATGTAGTACATCCCCATGGAATCCTTCTTCGGCACAGGAGACGTGTCCGGCAGGCCCATGGGATTGCGGTAGTAGAGGATCTTCCGGTTGCTCGGCGCCACCGCTTCGCCGCCTACCTTCATCTCGGGGCGAAACTCGAAGCTCACATCCTCGCTTGCCAGAACCGCCACGAAATCCCGGCCATCTTCGGTGCGCTTTGGTGTCGGCGAATAGGCGGGATCTCCGTCGGGATGGCGGTAGTAGATGACGTGACCAGAGGGAGCCGGTTCGGCAGTCGCCGGTTTCGGTTCCGCGTTGAGCGGGCGCCCGATGGTCGTCTCGATCATTTGCACGATGTCCGAGACGGATAGATCATGTTGTCCGGCCGAGTATCCGCCGGCGCCCGCCCCTGCCGTCAATACGGCGAGGGTCAGGAATGAGCCGAACCTTTTCATTGGACGGCCTTGAATTCCAGGCGGCGCTCGACAGTCTCGGTCTCGCCCTGGACCTTGGCGGCAAGCGAGAATCGCCAGCCGCCCGCCATCGTGAGGTTGGTCTTGAAGCGATAGATGCCGGGCTCCTCGGGCGGCAGCGCCTCGACGGGCGTGCTCATCGCCTCCATTCCGTCCGGAGCCATGTCCATTCTGGTGGCGAACACGACGGCGTTGGCCACCGGGGCGCCTGTCCTCTTGTCGAGGAGCCTGACGGCGACGATGGCGCCGCCCCCTTCCTTGATCTCGTTCTCAACGAGCTGGAATTCGTAGTCCTCTTGCGCTGCTTTGGCCGCTTGGGAAGCGACAGTGACGGATGCAAGCGCAAGCATCGCGGTGCGAAATGCGAGTTTCGACTTCATGATCAATGTTTCCGACTGACAGTGTTCCGCGCTTGCGCACGGCGCGAGCATGACAACGTCATGCGAACGGCCCATGCGGCCTTCCTCTGCACGGGTCGCGGCGCTAAACGCGCCTATTTGCCAGTCAGGCTTTGGGTGGTCGCGGGGGCGGTTCGCCGATAAGCGAGGGTAGGATCAGGTCTTTGCCGTTCAGGAAGTCGTCGCCGACCGGCGCAAGGAGAAAGAAGGAGTGCGCTTCGGCAAGCGGGGCGCTGACCATCCCCGACACGCACAAAACGGCCAACGGGCAATCCTTGCCGCAGTCCGGCACCATTGGCTTGCCATCCGGGCAGCAAGGCATGTCGTCTTGCATGATCGATAAAGCTGGCCCGGCGACAGCGGCACTCGAGGGCGAAGCTCCCAAGGGTGCAAAGGCCAGCCCGAATACGGCCAGCAGTAAGAGCATTCTTCCGAAACCGAACAAGTTCGTCATCGACCACATTTTGGCATAGGGAGCCACCGGACGATAGTGTTTCCGGGATTTGTGACCTTCTTGTGAACGGCGCACAAGCCGTTCGCTACAAACGCGATGTCATGGGCGCGGCCCACTGCCGGAGAGTAGAATCGAATCGAATATCGACGCGAGAGATGATAGCATCGTCTTGGATCCTCGGGAGGAGGAGATGCGCGCCATTGCATTTTTTGCCGGCGTGATGGTGGCTACGCCCTCGATGGCGGCGGAGCAACTGGTCTTTTACACTGCCTATTTTCCGGATGCCACCTCGGTTCAGCTCCGCGTCCTGAACAATAGCGTCTCGCAAGATGGCGACTATGACGTTGCCATCGGTTTAGTCGAGACGGACGCGAGCGGCGCCATCAGGTATGAAGATACCGGCAGGCATCGTGCGCGCGTTCGCTGTAATTATCCGGCGTATGTGAGTGTAGGCACGCGAAAATATCCAATGGTGATGCCTCTGAGCCGAGCCTTACATGACGATTGGAAAGAATATCTCTGGATGACATTTTGTGCGGTCCCCTCGTCTTGATACCCGTGAATGTGAGGTCACCGGATCGTCCGATCTTCAACTGATAATAGCGGCTTATACCCCTGATGCGGCCGACCGGGTTTCTGGCCTGACCGTCGCCGTGACAGGTCGCACGGCGCGCGGCGCATCGGCCGGCCGTGTAGCGTTCCGATCGGGACCCTGCGATTGGTAACTTTGTATCCTTGACGCCTGCGTTGGCAGCAGATGGACGTCGACGGTTTCAGATCGGCCCGGGACGGTTGCAGCCCTCTGCGTTTGCCACTCAGGCGTCCTCCAATGCCGCGGCAGTTTGCAGGCGAGTTCATCCGAGATGACGATGCGAGCGTCCGTTAGCTTGCACATCGCCTGAAGCCTGGCGGCCAGATTTACCGAATCGCCGATAACGGTGTATTCGCTATGATGTTCTCCCGGTATGACGCCCCCGATCACGTGGCCGTAGTGAACGCCGATCGCGAAACTGAGGGGTTCCTCGCCGTCGCGCACCCTGATCTCGCTCCACACATCGAGAAAGTGGGACAACTCGACCGCGCATTCGAACGCGCGTAGCGCGGCGGTCGCGAGCGGCAAAGGAAAGCCGAATACAGCCATGACGCCATCGCCGATGAATTTGTCCACGACCCCATCACATCCCGATACCGCCTGCGTCACCCGCCGCCTGTATTCGGTGAGGAGGGATGCTATCTCCTCCAGCGGCATCGTCTCCGAGAGCCTCGTGAAGCCTCGGATATCGACGAACAGTATCGCCGCTTCCTGGCGGCGAAGACCAAGATTTGCACCCTCCGTTGCCAAGCGCTCAGCCGTCTCGGGAGCAAAGAAGCGGGTCAAGTTCGCCCGCTCGCTAGAACTTGCGACCGCTTCTTGCACCAGCCGCCGGATGTCCAATACCAGAACGATCTGGATCGCCGCGACGACGGTGAAAGCCACAAGCCGAACGCCCGCTGCCTGAGTTTCTTCCGAAGAGAGGCGGAAGACGGCTCCAAAACCGTCCTCCCAAATCGGCATCAAGACAACCGCCGAGGAGCCAAGAATAACGATGAGTGCGAAGGCGGCAACCGGCCCCGCGCGCATGCGCATGCTCGCGTGTGAAAGAAGCACAAACGCGATCGCGAGGCTTGGCGTTGCCAGCGCATCGACCAAGGAAGAGGCGGAGTCAAGGAGGTGCTCGGCGGTCAGATAGATGACGAGCGACGCGTCTACTGCAACATAAATCCAGTTTAGCCATGGGCGGAATAACCTCGTAATCACCAGGCCTACAGCTACAAAGCTAATCGCGGCATAGGCGCTCAGCAGCGTGAGGTGGATCTCGTGATTGACGATATCCGGTTCAAGCGCGACGGAGAGCGCGAACACGAACAAGGCCACGAACCGCCAAAGCGCGGTGCGCAGTTCGTTGCGCTGCTCGACCTCCGAAATGAGAACATCGATCTCCGTTCGAGCGCGATTGCTGGATGTCATAGGTACTCAGCTCGATTTCGAAATTAGGTGAACCTATCGACGAGGACCGCATCCTTGGTTTCGAGGGCCACAGGGGTCATCGATCGTCCCGATAGAACGATCGTAGCGCGGTCGACAGTGCGGCATCCCCAAAAGGATCTTGGCAGCCACTCGCGATGGCGGGCCGACGTTTTCCGACGGCCTGCCATCCACGCACCTCGCCTACTTGATTTCCGTGACCGTGATGCGCCCGTTCACGCGATCGGCTGTGAACTCTATCGCCTGACCCGTTTTGACTTTATCGAGCATGGCGTCCTCCGCGACGACGAACACCATCGTCATAGCGGGCATGTCGAGATTCGCCAGCGGCTCATGTTTGATTGTCAGCTTCTTCTGCTTAGCGTCGATTTTGACGACCTCGCCTTTAACGTATTCCTGTGCGAGCGCGCTCCCGCCGATGGCGAGCGCGAGCGCCAGGGTCGATAGTGCCTTTACCAATAGTTTCATGGCTGCTTCCTTTGCGGGTTTGAGGGTTAGTGAGCGACGCTGATGTCGCCCTTCATGCCGGAATCGTAGTGACCCGGGATCAGGCAGGCGAAGCCGAATTCGCCGGCGTTGGCGAACGTCCAGATGATCTCGCCTCTGGCGCCGGGCGCCAGCCGGATCGAATTGGGATCGGCGTGCTCCATCTCGGGGAATTTCTCCATCAGCGCCTTGTGCTCCATGATCCCGTCATGGACGTCCATGACGAATTCGTGGTCGACTTGGCCCTTGTTGACGAACTCCAGGCGAACGGTCTCGCCCTTCTTCACCTTGAGCACGGCCGGCTGGAACAACATTTTTCCGTCGTCCTTCTCCGACATTGAGATGTTGATGGTCCGCTTTGCCTTGCCAGCCTCGCCAGGGCTGCCGATCGGCATCGTGGCGGCTTTGTCGCCATGGCCTCCAGCGTGGGTTCCACCGGCAAGAGCTGCTCCCGAACTGACCGCCATCAAAACGGTCGCTGCGATTATATGTTTCATGTTGCACTTTCTCTCGTTGTTGAGGTTGAGGGGATTCGGATTCTCATCCCTGTTTGCCGTGACCGCCGTGCGTTGCCGGGGCCATCGTTTTTGCGTCGCCTGATTTCGTCGGAGCGGGGACATCTCCCTTCCACTCGTAAGCCACGGTTCCCTCCGGGTGCTGGTACCAGCCCGGATCGGCATAGTCGTTCGAGGCGAGGCCCTCGCGAACCTTCACGACCGAGAACATCCCGCCCATCTCGATCGCGCCGAATTGGCCCCAGCCGGTCATCATCGGGATCGTGTTGTCGGGAAGCGGCATCTCCATCTCGCCCATGTCGGCCATGCCACGGTCACCCATGGCCATGTATTCGGGCTGCACCCGGCGGATCTTGTCGGTGACCTTCGAGTTGTCGACGCCGATGAACGTGGGCACGTCGTGGCCCATGGCATTCATTGTATGATGCGACTTGTGGCAATGAATCGCCCAGTCGCCTTCGTATTTGGCATCGAACTCGTACGCCCGCATGGCGCCCACGGGGATGTCGATCGACACCTCCGGCCACCGCGCCTCCGGACGGACCCAGCCGCCGTCCGTGCAGGTCACTTCAAAGTCATAGCCATGCATGTGGATCGGATGGTTGGTCATCGTCAGGTTGCCGACGCGCACCCGCACCCGGTCGTTCTTTGCAACTGGGAGATGGCTGATCCCCGGAAAGACGCGGCTGTTCCATGCCCACAGATTAAAGTCCGTCATCTCCATGATGCGCGGGACGTACGACCCCGGTTCGATGTCGAAGGCGTTCAGCAGGAACACGAAATCGCGGTCTACCCGCATGAACGTCGGGTCCTTCGGGTGAATGACGAAGAAGCCCATCATGCCCATGGCCATCTGGACCATTTCGTCGGCGTGCGGGTGGTACATGAATGTGCCGCTCTTCACGAGGTCGAACTCGTAGACGAAGGTCTTGCCGGGCGGGATGCCGGGCTGGGTTAGACCGGTCACTCCGTCCATGCCGTTGGGCAGGATCATGCCGTGCCAATGGATCGTCGTGTGCTCCGGCAGTTTGTTTGTTACGAAGATGCGGACTCGATCGCCCTCGACCGCCTCTATGGTCGGGCCGGGCGATTGACCATTGTAGCCCCAGAGATAGGCAGTCATGCCGGGCGACATCTCGCGCTCGACCGGCTCGGCCACGAGGTGGAACTCCTTCACGCCGTTGTTCATGCGATGCGGAAGGGTCCAGCCGTTGAGCGTCACGACCGGCTGGTAGTCCGGTCCGCTCGTTGGGAAGATCGGAGGCTGCATGTCGGGGGACTCCATGATTGCAGCGTCGGGCAGCCCCATCGCGGACGTTTTGGTCCATGCAGTGGCGCCGGCGAGCAGGGCTCCCGCGCCAAGCAATTGACGTCTTGAAAGCATTTTCTTCTCCTTGAGGTTCAGTGGCCTTCGGCGCCCGCTTCGGCTGCTGCCGGTGCGTCGCCGCCGCCGGGCGAGCCTGCGCCGCCACCGTGGATGGCGGTCCCGAGATTGACGTCGGCCAGCCAGAAATTGCGCTTGGCGTTGAGGGAAAGCATGATCGAGCTGATTTTCGCGCGTGTGTCCGCCAGCAGTTCGAACGTGTTGGTGATCATGCCGTTGTAGGTGAGGAGCGATTCCGCCTCGATCTTTGTTCGCAGCGGCACAACATTGTTCCGATAGTGCCGGGCAATGTCGTGGGTCGAACGGTAGGCGTCATAGGCGGATCTGGCCTCGGACCGGATATTGACCGCCTTTTCCGCCATCCGATTTGCAGCTTGCATGTAGTCAAGTTCGGCCTTGCGCATGCGTGCCTTGCCGGTGTCGAAAATCGGAATGACGAACTCGAGCTCGAGAGTGGGTGAGACACTCGTCTCGGTTCCGCCCTCCTCGGCCTCCTCGCGTTCCACCTCCACGCCGGAAAGCAGTTCCAGATCGCTGACGTAGCGCGTCGCCTCGGTCAGACCGTAGGATTTCGCCAGCGCCTCCAGCTCAAGCCTTGCGATCTCAAGGTCGACGCGATTTCTTACCGCCTCCGCCTCGATCGCGCGTTTGGCCTTGGCGCCTTTGGGCAAGGCTGGAAGCATGTTGGGGACTGAGTACTCGACGTCCGGCCCCCAAAGGCCCATCAGCCGGGTGAGCTCTTCCTTGGCGGTCCGGGCGGCGAGCCGCGCCTCCGCCGCCTGACCGGTGATCTCGGCATAAAAGACGTGTTCGCGGGCTTGGCCGGTTTTTGTGAAGGCGCCCGTCTCGCCAAGTTTTTGAGCAAGTTCGGAGGCAGCATCGGCTGCGGCTTGCGCCTTGCTCAGATAGGAAACGCTCTCCCAGGCCGAGACGGCGTTGATCCAGGCCCGCCGCGTGTCCGCGGCCAGACGTAACGTTTCTTCGGCGGCGCGGAGCTGAGCCTGACGGAATCGCGCATCCGCGACTGCGACGCGCCGCTTATGGGTCGCGAGCGCAAGGATGTTGCTGACCACCGCTCCTTCAATCGTCCGCACAGGATCGACGCCGATCATGCCGACCGAGATCGTCGGATTGACGAGCATCGATTCCTGCCACATGTCGGCCGCCGACAGGCCGATCTCGGCGTAGGCGGCCTGCAGGCCCTTGTTGTTGAGCAAGGCGACCTGCACCGCGGTGTCCGGGCCGATCGTCTTCTTCTGGACGAGGCGCTTCACGCGCTCCGAGACCGTCCGCGCTTCCTCGCTGGACTGCACCCAGACGGTTTGCTTGCCGGTCACGGATTCGGCACGCGCCGCGACTGTCGTGAAGCCGGCCATGGGGGCTGAGATGCCATTGAGCGCGCCGCTGGTCGTGCATCCGGCAGCGATCAGCGGGATGGTTACCATCGCAATCATGGTCAGGAGCCGGCGCTTCATGATCCGGCTCCCGGGTTCGCAGGGGAGCGTTCTTCATTAAGGCGCCGCCAATTCTGCGGATCCACTGGCTCCCGGTGGCTATAAACGACGACCGGGTGGTAGTGCGCATCACGGACGCCCATAGCCGGATCGGCCGGATTGAAGGTGGGAAGGATGTCCGGCGGCGTGGTTGCAGAACATCCGGCAACTAGCAGCGATGCGAGCATCGCGGAGCTTGCGATTTTCATTGTAGACCTGAAGCTTGACGTATGCGTTTGGCCGCGCGGGAACGGATTCCCGACGCTGCGCGCGAACGCCCGAAGAGGGCGCGTCAATTCAGGTGTGTTTGGGGGGCCTTATCAGCGCTGCGTATTCGCCAAGCGGCAAAGTCACGGCAACGACCGACGCAAAGCAGCGGGAGACAACATGCTCCAAGTCAGGGCATTCGACCGGCACCGCATGTGCCGGTGCACAATGGACTTCACAGCTCTTGTCGGAGGATTGCTTGGCGCCGTCGTGATGATGGTCCGACGTGTCCGCGTCGTCCGCCGTGGCGCCGTGATGGCCCATGTCGTGTGCAGATGTCTCGGCCTGGAGATCCACCCCGGCGTGAAGATCCGCCCCCGCGTGAAAACCCGTGGCGTTGGCTGTGGCAAACAGACCAGGCTGAAGAGCCGACATGACCAGGAATACGACCGCCAGCATTGCTCGGAGCGGTATGTTTCCTAGGATCGTAGTTCGACCAAGAGTCGTCATCGCACCCTTCCGACATTGTTCGTCTGATTTGTCAAGTTCGCGTGCGTAAAGTTTGTTGCGTGCAACCAAAAGTGAACGCCACTGCCTGCTGCGACGCGTCTGCATTTCGATTTCACATCAGGCTCAGCACCGTTCCGGCGACAACCAGATAACGCGAAACCTTCGCCAGGGCGACGATCGCGACGAAGCTCCATAGCGGCTCGCGCAAAGCCCCAGCGACCACGGTCAGTGGGTCACCGACGATCGGCATCCAGCTTAACAAGAGCGACCATCTTCCATAGCGGTGATACCAATTCGTGGCGCGGTTGAGCGTCGCGGGACGCAGCGGAAACCAGGGCCTGTCCCGGAAGCGTTCGATCCCTCGACCAAGACCCCAGTTCACCACAGAACCCAGGACGTTGCCCAGGCTGGCGACAAGAACCAGCATTGCGGGCGAGAAGGAATCCATGGCGAGGAGCCCTGCAAGGGCGGCCTCCGACTGCGCCGGGAGGATGGTCGCCGCAGCGAAGGCAATAGCAAACAGGCCGCCGTAGATGGCAAGGATATCCATCTACGTTTCGCCTTGCGGAGCGGGCTTCAGGGTTGCACATCGATTACGACCATCAGTCCGCCACCGCCCTTCTCTTCGACATTGTTGTTGGTCGTATGATGCCCGATATGGCAATGGATCAGCCATTTTCCGGGCCGACGTGCCTGCCAGACGACATCGTAGCGTTGCCCTGGTCCGACGTTGACTGTGTCGGCAAGGAATCGTGCCGACTCCGGGATAGTCTCGCCGTCGCGGGCGACAACTTCGAATGGACCGCCGTGCATGTGCATCGGGTGGATAAACCCATTATTGGTGCCGATGAAGCGCACTTTCAGAGTTTCGCCGACCTTCATCCTGATCGTGTCCGTCGAAGGATAGGAGCGGCCGTTGATGGTGAAATAATTCGGCTGCCCGCCGTCCATCGGCATCGACGGAAAAGTCAGGCCCTCCCGCATCAGCCATTCCTGAAGCTGGATAACATAGTCGTGGTCTGCCGCAATCTCGTCCTGGGGATTGGCGGGATCGATGATGAGTGCGCCGTAGAGTCCGAGCGCCTGCTGGCGATCGACATGGTCATGCGAGTGATAGAAGTAGGTTCCCCATTGGCCTGCCGTAAATTCGTATCGGTAGCTGCCGCCGGGCGGGATCGGCTCCTGCGTGATCTCGGCCGGGCCGTCCATTTCGTTCGGCAGGATCAACCCGTGCCAATGGATGGTCGTACTCTCCGGCAGGCGATTCGTCACATTGATGCGCACCCGGTCGCCTTGCCGGATATGCAGCCGCGGGCCGGGAACCTGCCCGTTGATCGCATAGGCGTCGACTTTCACGTCCGCCAGGATCGCCCAGCGGATGACCGAGGTTTCCAGGTCGAACACCTTTACCCCGTTCTCCATCCTGGCTTCCAGTTCCCGGTCGCCGCGAACCTCCAGACCATGGCTGGCCGTGATCAGGCGAGGATGCACGGCGGCCATATCCAGCATCGCTGCAGCCGGCGTGTCGCGGTCCATGATCATGCCGGGCGGCATGATGGCGCCGCCTACGTCTCGCGCGCTGAGGGTAAGGTTCACCCAATTGGCCGGAGCGATCATGCCGAGCGCCAGCGCGAGTACGGACACGCCGCCGAAGGCCGCGAGTTGCGGCACAGTTGCATCCGGTTCCATACCGTCGTGACCGCCATGCGAACCACGCGACCCTCCTCCCCCATCGCCGTGGGAGGAGCCATGGCCGGATCCATGATGGCCAGGCCCGGGATTGCCGCCTGGGTTGGCATGTCTGGGCTTGGCATGTTCATCGAGGCGCGCGTAAGCGTGGTGCCCCACCATCCCGGCTTTCGCGCCGCTATGTGCGTGCTCGCGCCTGCCTTCCCTTGCCTTGTCGAACTCCGGTTCACGTTCGGTCATCAGCCCGTGCTTCAGTCCACGGGCCACCATCCATACGTTGGCGGGATATGCGGTGATGAATCCAACGATCACGCCGAACGACATGACGCCCCAGAACAGGAGCTCGGTCGGTTCCATGGCCCGCATGTCGCTGCCCATCATCAGGAAGCTCATGATCGGCGCCATGCCCGCCATCATGAAATTCATGCTGATGAATTCCGGCATAAAGCTCTTGCGGACATTCTCCCAGTAGGTGCCGCCCATCATCGATTTCATGAACAGCGACTGGAAGATGAACAGGCCGAATGCGAATCCGGCAACATACTCGACAATGAGATCGATCCACATCGGCAGCCCAAGAGCGGCGGTGATTGCCGCCGCGAGGATGATGCCGGTGGCGTCTCCGGCGACACAGTGGATCGTCGAGCCGACGCCTTGCTTCCAGAGCGGTTTGGTGAACGCCTCATGTTCGCCTGGCCGAGGCTCCTTGTCGGCCAGCACGTAAATCAGCAGTCCCAGCGGCCCCATATAAAGCGTGACCAGGATGAAACCCCATTTCATCACCACGGGTTCGGGGTTGTTGCGGAACTGGTCCCACGCAACATAGGCCGTGCTCAGGCCCGCCAGAACGAACCAGACTGCGAGGAAGTAGTCGACGGGCTGTACGAACATTGCAGGATTCCTGTCGATTGTCGTCAATGTCACCTAGTCCGGCAACGGGTGAAGTCGATGCCTTGCCTACTGCCGTTTCTCCCTGAACTTGGCGTGGCAGTTCGTGCAGTTCTGCAGCATCAGATGGAATACGTGTTCGGCTGGGATCTTCGAAGGATCGGAATCGGCCGCGCCGCCAGCCCGTTTTCCGAGCAGGCTGCTGCCCATTGCCATTCCGGGTTTCATCCTCATGGCTTCCGTAATGCCTTCGGGCGCATCGTCAGCCGCATCTGACAGCGCCGCAGCCAGGCTTTCGAGATGGCGAGCGAGCGCGGCGAATTCTTCTTGGGACTGACCGATATCCGCCTTAGCGGCCGAGGGTTCACCAAGCGAGTCCGCTGGAAATGCGTCTACCATGGCACTTCCGGACCGGCGGCGAATGGTTTCGGTTGCCGCCTTGAAGGCTGCGGCATCGTAGGCCACCTTGCCGGCAAAAATTTCGGAGATGGTCTTGGCGGCGCTCGCCATCGCCTTCATCGACGCTTGGCGCTCGGCGACGACTGGGGCGACGGCTGTCTTCGGGAGCGCCATCCCGGCGGCGATCCCGGCGGTAACAAGGACTGCTGCAATGATGGGGACGCGCCTCACTGAACCGTGCCGTGTCCAGCAAGCCCGTCGATGATCGGGCAATCAGGTCGGTCATCGCCGTTGCAATGGTCGGCGAGATGCCGAAGCATGTCCCGCAGTCCGGCGAGTTCCGCCAGTTTCCGGTCGATTTCAGCGAGCTTGGCTTCCGCTATGGCCTTCACATCCGCGCTCTCGCGCTCCTTGTCGCGGTAGAGTGAAAGGAGTTGTCGGCATTCCTCCACAGAGAAGCCAAGACTTCGGGACCGCTGCAGGAAGCGCAGGCGATGGACGTCGGCCGTCGAATAATCCCGGTACCCGTTGTCGGCACGATCAGGCCTAAGAAGACCGATGTCTTCGTAGTATCGGATGGTCTTTGGCGGCAGGCCGGACTTTTCTGCGGCGGTTCCTATGTTCATGGTCTAACCTCAAAGCTTCAGAGAACGAAGTCGTAGCGCGTTGCCGATCACGGAAACGGACGAAAGGCTCATTGCCGCTGCGGCGATCATCGGCGACAGCAGCGTGCCGAAGACCGGGTAGAGGACACCGGCCGCCACTGGCACGCCGAGCGCGTTGTAGACGAAGGCGAAGAACAGGTTCTGCTTGATATTGCGGATCGTCGCCTGCGACAGCCGCCGCGCCCGGACGATGCCGTTGAGGTCGCCCTTGACCAACGTGATGCCGGCGCTCTCGACCGCCACGTCGGCGCCGGTTCCCATCGCGATGCCGACATCGGCCGCCGCCAATGCGGGCGCGTCGTTAACGCCGTCGCCGGCCATCGCGACGCCCGCGCCTTTGGCATGCAGCTCATCGATCAGCGTCTTCTTGCTTTCGGGCAGCATGTCGGCCCGCACCTCGTCGATGCCAAGCTTCGCCGCCACCGCCTTCGCGGTGCGCTCGTTGTCGCCCGTCGCCATAATGATCCTGAGCCCGCTGTCGTGCAGCGCGCGGATCGCTTCGACCGTTGTCGCCTTGATCGGATCGGCGACGGCGACGAAACCGGCAAGCCTGCCGTCGGTCGCAACGAACATCACGGTCTTGCCGTCGGACCGCAGCGCATCGGCACGCTCCTTCGCCACCTCCAGGCCGATGCCCAGATCGTCCATAAGCAGCGCGTTGCCGAGCGCGACAGCGCGGCCCTTGACGGCCCCTCGGACTCCCTTGCCGGTGACGGCCTCGAAGTCGCCGGCCTCGCCGATTTCTGCGCCGCGCTCCCGCGCGCCCTCGACGATCGCCTCGGCCAGCGGATGCTCCGAACCCTTTTCCAGACTGGCGGCAAGGCCGAGAAGTTCGGCCTCGGGAAAGCCGTCGAGCCCGACGACATCCGTCAGCTTCGGCCTGCCCTCAGTGAGCGTGCCGGTCTTGTCGACGATCAGCGTATCGACCTTGGCGAAGCGTTCCAGCGCTTCCGCCTCCTTGATCAGCACGCCAGCCTGCGCGCCGCGTCCCGTGGCGGTCATAATCGACATTGGCGTCGCCAACCCAAGCGCGCAGGGACAGGCGATGATCAGCACCGAGACGGCCGAAACGATGGCGAAGACCATGCTCGGCTGAGGCCCATAGATGGCCCAGACGATGAAGGCGACGATGGCGACCAGAACGACAGTAGGCACGAAGTAATAGGAGACGCGGTCGGCAAGTCCCTGGATGGGCGCTCTGCTGCGCTGCGCCTTGGCAACCATTTCGACGATGCGCGACAGCATCGTATCGGCGCCGACCTTTTCGGCGCGGATGACGAGCGTTCCGTTCTTGTTGAGCGTGCCGCCGGTCACAAAGTCGCCTTGCGTCTTCTCGACGGGGACAGGTTCGCCGCTCAGCATCGATTCGTCGACCGAGGAGCGGCCTTCGAGCACCGTGCCGTCGACCGGCACACTGTCGCCGGGCCGCACGCGGAGCCGCTCGCCGGCCTTGACTTCATCGAGCGGCACGTCTGCCTCCGAACCGTCCGCCGCAATTCGCCTGGCCGTCTTCGGCGCCAGGTCGAGAAGCGCGCGGATCGCCGAGCCGGTGCGCTCCCTTGCCTTCAACTCCAGCACCTGGCCGAGAAAGACCAGCGCGACGATTACTGCGGCTGCCTCGAAATAGACCGGAACCGTGCCACCGTGGCCGCGAAACTGGTGCGGGAAGAGATTGGGGAATAACGTCGCCACGACGCTGTAGACATAGGCCGTGCCGACGCCGATCGAGATCAGCGTCCACATGTTCGGACTGCGGTTGACGATCGACTCCCAGCCGCGATGGAAGAAGGGGATCGCCGCCCAGAGCACCACCGGGGTCGCCAGCGCCAACTCAATCCAGGCTGCCGGATGTTCGCCGAGCCAGTCGCGGAACGGCAGGCCCAGCATCGGTCCCATGGTGATCAGAAGCAGCGGGATCGACAGGACGGCACTTACCCAAAAGCGGCGGGTGAAGTCGACGAGTTCCGGATTGGGACCTTCGTCGCCGGTCGGCACGCCCATCGGCTCCAGCGCCATGCCGCAGATCGGGCAGGAGCCGGGCTTGTCGCGGACAATCTCGGGATGCATCGGGCAAGTATATTGCGTGCCCTTCGGCATCGGCTCCGGCGCTGGCTGGCCGCTCAGATATTTCTGAGGATCGGCCTCGAACTTGGCTTTGCACCCGGCGGAGCAGAAGTAAAAACCCTTGCCCTCATGCCGCACGAAATGATTCGCCGTGGAGCGCTCGACTTTCATCCCGCAAACCGGATCGGTTGCATTCAGAAAGGCTTCTGGCTCCTTCTGGAACTTGGTCCGGCAGCCTTCCGAACAGAAATGATAGCTGTGGCCGCCCAAGGTCGCTGACGGCTTTCCCGCCGCTGGATCGACTGTCATGCCGCACACTGGATCGCGAGTGACGACGATTGAGGCAGCGGCCGGCGCGTGCGAGGAACAGCACGAGCCATGCGATGCGTCGGTGTGGGTGGCATCATCGTGACGGTCGATCATGGGGCACTCCTAAATGGGCAACTCCCCTTCCACCTACGGTTTCCAGTTACTGGAAGGTCAAGTGGCTTTCTGCAAAATGATCGCTTACTTCCGCCGCGATATGGCCAGCGTGTCCCCCTGTGGGCTGCCGCAGGATGAGATGGGCGCCCCTTCACCTGCCGCCAGGGCCTTGGCCACTATGCCGCCGACAAGAAAAATTGGACGATTGGTGTGCGTTTAATCGCCGGCGCTAGGCGGCGTTCCTGACAGGCTCGAAATCGATATCGAGAACCGCCTCGAGCTGCCGGTCCATGAAACGCTCCGGTATGCTCTTTACCAGCAAGTTGCGTAGCGGGACGACCAGCGGGTTCTGCCACTGCGCCACTTTCGCATAGAGGCGCGATTCAGCCGCGACCCTATGTGCCCTGCTGAGACGGCGCTTGTCATACTCGCGGATGGCCCGGTCGGTCGGAAGCCGCCCGAACAACGCTGCAAGAACGGCCGCGTCTTCGATGGCAAGTCCGGCTCCTTGTCCCAGATCGGGCGTCACCGCATGCGCGGCGTCGCCAAGCAAAACCGCCCTTCCGTGCGTAAACGAGGGCATTGGATCGAGATCGAGTATATCCGTCCAGATCAGCGCGTCCGCCGGTGTCCGATCAAGGACCTCCGGGACTGGCTCGTGAAATCCGGAAAACATCGCCTGCACTTCTGCAAGATCGGCCTGAGCCAGCTTGGGGTCGTCCCGGTGATTCGCGCCACAGCAAGCAAACCAGTAGACCCTTTCGCCGGGGATCGCGGCCAGGCCGATGCGTTTTCCGGCCCCCCAGCTTTCGGTAAGACGCGTCGGGTCCATTCCTTGCGGAAAACCGGGCGCGATGGCGCGCCAGCAGGTGTAGCGGGCGAAATGCTCGCGCGACTGCGGAGACAGCGCCCTACGAACCGCGGAGTGAATGCCATCGCAAGCGAGCACCAGCTCGCTTTCCACAATCTCCCCATTTACGAAGCGCAGGGCAATATTCTCACCAACCTGCCGTGCATCCACGCATTCCATGTCGGTGCGGATGACAGAACGCGGTAGTTCCGAAAGAAGGGCCTTGTGGAGATCGCCACGGTGCAGCACGGCCATGCTGAGGTGACCATATTGCTGACTGAAGCGCTGAAAATCCGTCGATTGGAGAACTTGTCCCTTGTCGTCGAGAAGGTCGAGTCTGTGTATTGGCTGCGCCTCGGTCACAACCGCTTCATATAGGCCGAGCGTACGAAGGGCACGAAGCGCATTGGCGCTGAGACTGAGACCCGCACCGAGTGGTTTCAGCTCGCTCGCCTGCTCGTAAATCTCGGTCTCCCATCCGAGGAGGCGCAGGCCCTTGGCAACTGCAAGTCCGGCGATGCCTGCACCAATGATGACTGCGCGCATGTTCACGCTCCCTTTCGCCTTTGCCACGCGGCAAAACACTTTGCGAGACCAAAGTGTTCCCGAGGAAACAGGCGGCTAACGCCTTCTCCAATTTCACTCGAAGGGAGGTCTGCGGTGTGGCGTAACCGACGCCCTGGAGCTCTGACGATCGCGTCCGAGATTCGCGAAACCGTGTTACAGGCGTTAAATAACTTCGCATGGACAGGGATATGAGCCAGACGCAGAGTTCCGTCGGCGCTTCGGCTACGGTGGCATTCATCGATCTTGCGGGCTTTAGCGCCATCGCGGACATTTATGGAGATGCAGCGGCAATCGATGTGCTCGAGATTTTCGAGAGCATGGTCCGCGAGGCGCTTGCTGGCTACGAGCCTCCGATCAAGTGGATCGGGGATGAAGCGATGCTCTCGTTTCCGGAGCCGGAGTTAGCGATCCAGGCGCTTGGAACGCTGTTGCAGGCATGCCGGGAAGAACCGCGCCTTCCGCTCACCCGGTCGGCACTGAACCATGGACCGGTCATCCGCAGGGCAGGTGATCTGTTTGGATCGACGGTCAACATAGCGGCACGTATTGCTGCGCTTGCGTCCCCCGGTCAATTGCTTGCGACTCAACCCATTGCCGACGCCGCTGCCGCCAAAGGCATCCTGGTGCGAGATCTCGGAAAGGTGGCGCTGCGGTCGGTAGCTGGCGAAGTTCCCATTTATGAGATCGAACTTGCCCCCTCGCCTGACCCGGCCTGGATCGATCCAGTGTGCAAGATGCATGCTCCGTATGCATCCTATCGACGGGCCGCCCCAGAAGGGCCATGGTTTTGTTCGCCGCGTTGTGAAGAGGCATATCGGAAGTCGCCGCAGACCTATCCATTGGCTCGATGACACGGCTTCCCTAGCTGCCCTGGCGCCCCCTCTCAGTCTATACTCATTGCGCAGGTGAGATATGCTACGGTGCTGGAGGTCGCCGCAGCATGATCCGCTGCCACAAGTGGCACATTGGTGCCGATGAAGCGCACTATCAGAGTTTCGCCGACTTTCATCCTGATCGTGTCCGTCGAAGGATAGGCGCGGCCGTTAATGGTGAAATAGTTCGGCTGTCGGCCGGCGGAAACCACGCGATAATCCTTCCAGCTGCTGGAAGTTCAAGAGTTGCCGTCCAGCCATGGCCGATCGGTCGTTTCCAAGAAGTCACGGAGAATGGGTTCCATGGGCGTTCTCTGCTGCTTGACTCTCAGCTTTTTTCGCGGCAAGTATCGATCAATAGGTCAGACCAATTTACCGATCCGGGATCAGCCAGATGATTCCGTTGAAGTAGAACTGGGTAACAATGCCGATCCAGGCCGTTGAACCGCGTCGACTTTACCGACAGATCGCCGATCAGCTCAGGCAGCTGATCGACGCGGGCGAGTTCGCAGTCGGCGATCGGCTGCCGACCGAGCGCGAGCTGGCCGATCAGCTTGGCATCTCCCGCCCGACCGTCCGTGAAGCGCTGATCGCGCTCGAGGTCGAGGGGCGCATACGCATTCGCGTCGGCTCGGGCATCTACGTCACCGAACCGCCGCGTGCCGAAATTTTGACCGCAGAAATGGATGAAGGCCCGTTCGAGCTGTTGCGGGCACGCGAGTTCATCGAAGGGGCGATCGCCGCCGAAGCCGCCCTCCATGCTCGGCCGATCGACATCGAGCATATGGACGACGTGCTGCGCCGCATGGAGGACATACCTCGCCCGACCAGGATGACGATCGCGCTCGACCGCGAGTTCCATACGATGGTGGCGGGCATTCTCGGAAACGCCGTGCTGGTGCGCTGCATTGGCGAGCTCTTCGACCAGCGCATGAACCCATATTTCGAACGCCTGTCGAGCTATTTCGAGAATAGGGAGTCCTGGCGGGCCGCCGCGGAGGAGCATCGCGCGGTGCGCGACGCGATCGCGGCGCGCGACCCTGAACGGGCCAAGGCCGCCATGCAAGAACATCTGCGTCAGTCGCAACTGAGATTCTCACGCAATTTCGGTGAGAAATCCGCGGCCAGGGAGGTCGCGGGATAGGAGTCAGCCGACCGGGAGGATCCTGTCGGCACCGTCAATCCATTCACAGGGAGGAATATGATGTTGAGGAAATACGTCGTTCTGCTCGGCACGATCGCCGCAATCGCTCTGCCCATGGCTTCGGCCTCTGCACAAACCGCGCTGAAATGGGCCCACGTCTACGAAACGTCCGAACCCTTCCACACCGAGTCGGTGTGGGCGGCAGAAGAGATCAAGAAGCGCACCGACGGCCGCTATACGATCGATGTCTTCCCGGCTTCGCAACTCGGCAAGGAAGCCGACATCAACCAGGGGCTGACCCTCGGCACGGTCGACATCATCATCTCTGGATCGAGCTTCGCCGCCCGCGAATTCCCGCCGATCGGCGTGACCTACTTCCCGTTCACTTTCCGCGACGCCGATCACCTGCTCGCTTACACCAAGAGCGACAAATACAAGGAGTTGACCGGCGGCTTCGAAGAGGCCTCCGGCCATCACATCACCGCGACCACCTACTACGGCACGCGTCACACGACGTCCAACCGGCCCATCGAGAAATGCGCCGACATGCAGGGCCTGAAGATCCGCGTGCCTGATGTGCCGGCCTATCTCGCCATGCCGCGCGCCTGCGGCGCCAACACCGCGCCGATCGCCTTCGCCGAGGTCTATCTCGCCTTGCAGCAGGGCACGGTGGAAGCGCAGGAAAACCCGCTGACGACGATCGACGCCAAGAAGTTCTACGAAGTGCAAAAGCACATTGTCCTGACCGGGCACATCGTCGATCATCTCAACACGGTCGTGTCGCAATCGCGCTGGTCGCAATTGTCGGACGAGGACAAGGCGATCTTCACCGAGGTGATGCAGGAAGCCGCCGCGCGAGCGACCAAGATCATCGTCGATCGCGAGAAGGCTCTGGTTGATACCTTCAAGGAGCGCGGTCTCACCGTTACCGAAGTCGATCGCGCCGATTTCGAAAAGAACGTGATGGAGAAGGTGACGTTCGAGGAGTTCGGCTACCGCAAAGAGGATTGGGAGGCGATCCGCGCCGTCAAGTAACCCGCATCGATCCGGGCCCGGCGCGACAAGCGCGTCGGGTCTGTCGAGCCCGCTGTCCAACAGTGCCCGGAGCTTGCCGATGACCGAAGAGGTCCACACCCAGGTTACAGCCGAAGAACTGGCGCATGCCTTCGAGGAAGAAGCGCCGCCCATCGATCTGTCGCGATACGCGGTGGAGGACTGGGTCACGCTCGCCGTGTTCTGGGGCATGTCGTTCTGCGTGTTCCTGCAGTTCTTCACGCGCTACGTCATGAACAACAGTTTTGCCTGGACCGAGGAGATCGCGATCAACTGCCTCGTCGTCGTGGTCTTCCTGGGCTCGGTGATGTGCACGCGCACCACGCGCCACATCCACGTCGACGTGCTCTATCACTATCTCCCCGCTGGGGCGGGGCGCTACCTGGCGCTCGCAGTCAATGTGATTACCATCTGCTTCTTCGCCTACATGTCCTGGCTTCTCTGGCGCTATGTCGGGATCGTCCACCGCGAGCGGATGGTCACCATCAACCTGCCGCGCAACGTCGTCTTCTACGCCGTCTTCGCCGGTTTCGTGCTGATGATGCTGCGCGCCATCCAGGTCTTCATCGGCAACATTCGCCGTGGCTACTCGGCGCTCGAGCGCCCCGCCGCGTTCGACGGATTGGGGGAATAGGCCATGCTGCTTCTGATCGGAGCCTTTCTCGTCCTGATGCTGGTCGGCGTGCCTGTCGCTGTGTCGATGGCGGTGTCGTCGCTGCTCTATCTCGTCTTCTATGGCGTGGCGCCCGACATCATCGCCGCGCAGCGCATGATCGCCGGTGTCGAGAGCTTTCCGCTGCTTGCCGTGCCGTTCTTCATCTTTGCCGGCAACCTAATGAACATCGCCGGTGTCACCGGGCGAATCTATTCCTTCGCGCTGGCGCTTGTCGGCTGGATGAAGGGCGGCCTCGCGCAGGTGAACATCATCGGATCGGTGGTCTTCGCCGGCATGTCGGGCGCAGCCCTTGCCGACGCCGCCGGCATCGGCACCATTGAGATCAAGGCGATGAAGGACCATGGCTATCCCGTGGAGGCGGCGGTCGGCGTCACCGCCGCCTCCTCGACGCTCGGCCCGATCTTCCCGCCGTCGCTGCCCTTCGTCATCTACGGCATGATGGCCAACGTCTCGATCGGCGCGCTATTCATGGCCGGCATCCTGCCCGGCGTCGTCATGACGGCGCTGATGATGGTGACGGTCGCGATCTTCGCCCACCGCCGGGGCTGGGGTTCGGACACACCGTTCAAACTGAACCGGCTCGCCGCCGCCTCGATCGAGGTCGCCGTCGTGTGCTGCTTTCCGCTGGCCGTCTATGTCCTTGTCCAGATGGGACTGTCGCTCAACATCGCCGTTGGAATCGCGCTCGTCGTCCTGATCGCCTGCGACTGGTATTTCGACTTTTCCGCCGTCATGGCGCTGATGACGCCGATCATCCTGATCGGCGGCATGACCATGGGCTGGTTCACCCCGACCGAAGCGGCCATGGCCGCCGTCATCTGGTCGTTGTTTCTCGGGCTCGTGCGCTATCGGACGATGACACTCGCAGCCCTCGCCAAGGCCAGTTTCGACACGATCGAGACGACCGCGTCGGTCCTTTTCATCGTCACCGCAGCGTCGATCTTCGCCTGGTTGCTCACGGTCAGCCAGGCGGCGCAGCTGTTCTCGGTCTTCATCACATCGCTGACCGAAAACAAATGGGTGTTCCTGATCCTGGTCAACATCCTGATGCTGGTAGTCGGCTGTTTTCTCGACACGATCGCCGCCATCACGATCCTCGTGCCGATCCTCCTGCCGATCGTGGTCCTCTACGGCATCGACCCTGTGCATTTCGGTCTGATCATGACGCTCAATCTGATGATCGGTCTGCTCCATCCGCCGCTCGGCATGGTGCTGTTCGTCCTCTCGCGGGTCGCCAAGCTGTCGGTCGAGCGTACGACCATGGCAATTCTGCCCTGGCTCGTCCCGTTGATCGTCGCGCTGATCCTGATCACCTTCATCCCCGCCATCTCGCTGTGGCTGCCGACGCAAATGGGGCTGATCCGTTGATCGACCGTGCAATCGCCGCAACGCTGTTCGGCCCCGAGGATCTGCGCGTCGTCGAGCACCCACTCGGCCCCCTCGCGCCCGGAATGGTGCGCGTGCGCTTCGGCGCCGGCGGCATCTGCGGTTCCGACCTGCACTATTTCCGCCACGCGCGGACCGGCGATTTCGTCGTCACATCGCCGCTCGTGCTTGGCCACGAGGTCGCCGGAGAGATCGTCGAGATCAACGCGGACGCGCCAGGACTTGCCGTCGGTGATCGCGTGGCGGTTAACCCGTCGCGCTGGTGCGGACAATGCGCGCGATGCGCGGAGGGCCGCGCCAATCTCTGTGAAAAAATCTATTTCATGGGCTCGGCGTCGAAAACGCCGCACATGCAAGGCGGTTTTGCCAGCCTGTTCGATGCCACGCCGGCGCAATGCGTCAAGGTTCCGCATGCTGTCGCCTACAAGGCGGCGGCACTCGCCGAACCGCTCGCCGTCAGCCTGCATGCCGTGGCGCGGGCCGGCGACATTGCCGGCCGCAACGTCATCGTGATCGGTGCCGGCCCCATCGGGCTCCTGACCATGCTCGCCGCCCGGCTCAAGGGTTGTGGCGAGCTCACCGTCGCCGACATAGCCACGGCGCCGCTCGCCTTCGCCAGCAAACTTGGAGCAAACAGGACGATCAACCTGTTCGGCGGCGATGACGAGCTCAAGGCGCTCGCGGCCGACAAGATGATCGATGTCGCGTTCGAGATTTCAGGCACCGCCGCGGGTCTCGCAGCTGCGATCGCCAGCGTCCGGCGCGGCGGCACGGTCGTTCAGGTCGGCAATCTGCCGGGTGGTCAGATCCCGGTGGCCGCCAATGCGGTGATGGCCAAGGAAATCAATCTGAACGGCACGTTTCGTTTCGGCGCAGAATTCAACGAGGCGGTCGACCTCATCGTCAGCGGGGATATAGATGTCCTGAAGCTGGTGACCGCCGAACGCCCCCTCTCCTCGGCCCGCGATGCGTTTGCCTTGGCCGCCGACCGCTCGCAGAGCGTCAAGGTGGTGCTGACCGGCGACTGAGGCGCTTTTTTCCCGGCGCCAGGGCGGTCCCGGTAGGGCGAAATGACACTCTAAGCGTTCTGCTCCTTCGGCCACGAAGTAAGCGATGTGCTGCTCACACAAGGGCGGAATATTTCCATCGCTCGGTATCAACTACCATCAGCGGCAGAGCGCTATGGCAACTGTGCCGACACCGACTGTCGACTTGGCCGAAAGTGGCTACTCCGCAATGTCCGTTTCGCATCGACACCTCGATCTATTGCCAGGACTCCGGTTCGGTATTGTGTAGCTCAATCAAGCGCTCGCACCCGCCAAGCTCCTTCGATGTGCTCATGGCCCAATCTTTCGCCTGCTGCTCAGTTAGAGACAGGCTTGGGTCTCCGCTCTGCGCCAATAGCGACAAGTTGCCCCCCTCCAACCTACCGATCGACATTTCGACATCCTGATAAATCTCTGTCTCAGGGCCGCAGCCTTGCCTCTTCAAATAGCCGAGAAACTTCGGCCTCATCGGGGCAGGTTCGGCACCACAGTATTTTTCGGCAAGCGCATACATTGTTAGCGCGTAGCCAATGCCCATAAAACGCGTCTCAATCTCTTCCCCAGGCGCAAAGCCGTTTCTACAAAACGGTGGCGACTGCCCGTAAGCAACCGTCACCAATAAACAAGACAGAGCGATCGCGCTAATAATGCGAAACATGCAATCTCCTCAAAGAAGAGCATGACTATGCTAAGCCCGAGGTGTCCGTAATCGGCCGTCAGGGTCTTCCAGGACGACAGCAATAAGTCGATGCCGTCTCCCATGTGCCTGTCCAATCACCGTTGTATGGCGGAAACCGGCCAATCCCGTCGTGTGAACGTTGCCATAGCGCTTGGCGTGTCATTCGCCCCATACCGGAATCGAGCCCCACCAGCTGTCATCAACCGCTCGAGACTCAGCGCGCCGGCCCGGATTCCTTCCTGTCGGCCTGCTTGCTCGCCCGCGCAAACTGCAGCCCGGCGACGCCAGCGGTCGCAGCGAGCGCCAGGCCGATCGGAATGAGGCTCGAGGGCTGGTCGGCCTTTCTGAGCACCGCCACCACGTCATACCCGACATCCAGCCCGATGCGCTTGGCGTAGGATCCGAAATCGACATTGCTGATCATCAGCGCGTCGCCCGCTTGCGTGATGGTAAGGCCGATGCCGCGCAGCCGCTCCAGCGGCTCGCCCGGCTCGCCGAGCGGCACGTTGACCGTCTTGCGGACATCCTCGCCCATGAGGTCGACGCCCTCGACGACGAAATTGATGCGGCCATCCGCCGGCGTCTGCGCCACCGCCGACAGGAACTCGCTCGCCGGCAACTCCTCGTAAGGCGGCGACACCTGGTTGAGCCACCAGTCCGGCCGAAACAGCGTGAAGCAGATGAGCAGCAGCGCCGCGCTTTCCCACAGGCGGCTTTTCGTCACGAACCAGTTCATGGTTGCGGCCGAAAACAGCAGGATGGCGATCAACGAGACCGTTGCCACCCAGATTGTCTGGGGCCAGGTGTCGACTCCGATCAGCAGGATCGCCGGATTGAAGATGAAGACGAACGGCAGGATCGCCGTGCGCAGCGAATAGAGGGCGCCCTGGAAACCGGTGGCGATCGGATCTTCCTTGGAAATCGCCGCCGCCGCGAACGCTGCCAGCCCGACGGGCGGGGTGATGTCGGCCATGATGCCGAAGTAGAAGACGAACAGGTGGACCGCGATCAGCGGGATTGGCAGTCCGGCCTGCGCGCCGAGATCGACCACGACCGGGGCCATCAGCGTGGCGACCAGAATGTAGTTTGCGGTGGTCGGGATGCCCATGCCGAGCACAAGGCTGATTGCTGCGATGAGGATCAGCATCAGGATGACATTGCCGCCGGAGATGAACTCGACGAGTTCCGTCATCATCAGGCCGAGACCGGTCAGCGTGATCGTGCCGACGACGATGCCGGCGGTGGCCGTGGCGATACCGATGCCGATCATGTTGCGGGCGCCGAGCGCCAGCCCGTCGATCAGATCGTCCCAGGCAGCCCGCACTGAGGCGGCCAGATTTTCTTTACGGAACAGCGCCATCAGCGGCTTGCGGGTGGCGACGATACCGAGGATTGAAACGGTCGCCCAGAACGCCGAAAGGCCGGGCGACATCTGCTCGACCATCAGGCACCACAGAAGCACCGCGATCGGGATGAGGAAGTCGAGCCCGGTCCGCGTGACGTCCCAGGCACGCGGCAGTTCGAGGATTGGCGCGTTCGGATCGTCGAGCGCGAGGTCCGGATAGCGCGAGGAATACCAGACCGAGGCGACGTAGAGAGCGACGCCGGCGAGCGCGAGCAGCGGCGGCGCGGCCCCACCGAAGACAGCCTGGATAGCAACGATGCCGTAATAGACGATACAGACGGCGAGAATGGTGCCCGATAGTCCCAGCCCCATCCGCAGCATCCGTTCTCTTGCCGGTGTCGGACGCTGTGGGATCGTCTTCAGGCCCATCTTTATCGCTTCGAGATGAACCATGTAGAGCAGCGCGATATAAGAGAAGACCGCCGGCAGCAGCGCGTGCTTGACGATCTCCGAATAGGGAATGCCGACATATTCGACCATCAGGAAGGCGGCCGCGCCCATGACCGGCGGCATGATCTGGCCGTTGATCGAGGCTGAAGCCTCGATGGCGCCCGCCTTGACGCCGGAAAGGCCGGTGCGCTTCATCAGCGGGATGGTGAAGATGCCGCCTGAAACCACGTTGGAGACGGACGAGCCGGACACGACGCCGTTGAGGGCCGATGAGACTACAGCGACTTTCGCCGGGCCGCCGCGCAGATGGCCGAGCAGCGCGATGGAGATCTGCATCATCCAGTTGCCCGCGCCTGCCTTTTCCAGAAGCGTGCCGAAGAGGACGAACAGAAAGACGAAGCTCGTCGACACGCCGAGCGCAATCCCGAAGACGCCTTCGGTGGTCAGCCATTGATGGTTGAGAAACTTGGTGAGCGATGCGCCGCGATGCTGAATCACGTCCGGCATATACTGGCCGGCAAAGGTGTAGAAGATGAAGACGCATGCCACGACCACCATCGGCAGGCCGAGCGCGCGGCGCGTCGCCTCGAGAAGCAACAGGATGCCAACGGTTCCGGTAACGAGATCGAGCGTGGTCGGCTGCCCTGGCCGTCCGGAAAGCTGGACGTAAAAGAGAAAAAGGTAGGCGCCGGCAAACCCGCCGACCACGGCCAGCACCCAGTCAAGCAGCGGCACACGATCGCGGGGCGAGGATCTCAGCGCCGGATAGGCGAGGAAGGTCAAGAACAGCGCGAAGCCGAGATGGATGGCGCGCGCTTCCGTATCATTGAGGATGCCGAAGCCGAACACGAACGGCAAAGGCGAAGCGTACCAGAGCTGGAAAAGCGACCAGGCGACTGCAACCCACAGCAGGATTCGCCCAACCGTGCCAACCGGATGCCGGCCACCCGTGTCGGCCTCCGCGACAAGTTGTTCGAGCTCTTCGAGATCGACGCCGGCCGGTTGTGCCTTCACTTCGCTCATGACGTCGTCTCCTGTTGCGGATAACCCCGGCGGATCCGCTGGACCCGCCGGACCGTCGTCAGGTCACGAAGCCTACTTCAACCAACCCTTCTCCTTGAAGTATTTTTCAGCGCCCGGATGCAGCGGCGCGGAATTTCCTTCCGCAACCATCTTGGCGGGATCGAGATTGGCGAAGGCCGGATGCAGCGACTTGAACTCGTCGAAGTTCTCGAACACCGCCCTGGTCAGTTGGTAGACGCTCTCATCGGGAACCTTGGCCGAAGTGACCAGCGTGGCGAGCACACCGAAAGTCCCGGTATCGTCGGGATTGTTTGCATAGAGCCCGCCCGGAATGATCGCCTTGGCGTAGTAAGGATTTTCTGCGACCAGCTTGTCCACGACTTCCCCGGTCAACGGCACCAGCTTGGCGGCGCAGGTGGTCGTCGGATCCTGGATGTTCGCTGAAGGATGGCCGACGCCGTAGAAGAACCCGTCGATCTTGCCGTCGCAGAGCGCCGGGCCGTGCTCGTCAGCCTTCAGCTCCGATGCGAGCGAAAAGTCGGCCAACGTCCAGCCCATCGCGCCGAGCAGACGCTCCATGGAAGCGCGCGTCCCGGAACCGGGATTGCCGACGTTGAAACGCTTGCCCTTGAAATCCTCGAATTTCGTCACGCCAGCATTGGGATGCGCCAGCACCGTGAACGGCTCCGGATGGATCGAGAAGACCGCGCGCAGGTCGGTATGGGGGCCACCGTCTTTGAATGATTCCAGCCCCTTGTAGGCGTTGTACTGGACGTCCGACTGGGCCATGCCGAAGTCGAGTTCGCCTTCCTTGATCGTGTTCACGTTGAATGCCGATCCGCCAGTCGATTCGACCGAGCAGCGGATGCCGTGTGTCTTGCGATCCTTGTTGAGCAACCGGCAGATAGCGCCGCCGGCGGCATAATAGACGCCGGTGACGCCACCGGTCCCGATGGTAACGAAATTCTGCTGCGCCATTGCGCTGGCCGAAAACAGCAGTGCCGCCGACAAGGCGGCAATCTGCGCTCCGAGGCGTGCAGTCCGGGCATGTTTCATCTGGTTCTCCCTTGGTACTTTGCGTGCCGTCGCGGCCGTCCGGTGTTATGGTGTCAAGGCACGTCGATGCATGCTACGATTGTTGCGCTTTATCAATCAAGGGAAATGCTTGTTACAATGGACAGTCGGGAGATGGGTTTCGACGCGCTTTTGGCGCGCATACTGACCGATCTCCCCGGATTGAGCTCGGAACTGCGCAAGGCGGCGCGTTTCCTGGTCGATCATCCCGACGAGGTGGCGCTGGTGTCCATGCGGGTGCTGGCCTCGCGGTCAGAGGTGACACCGACGACCTTCGTGCGACTGGCGCGGCGACTGGGTTTTGGCGACTGGGCGGCGCTGCGCAAGCCGTTCGAGGACCGGCTGCGCTCCGGCAAGGCGCCTTTCGCGGCAAGGGCCGATGCGCTTGTCAGGCGCAGGTCGGAAGCGATCTTCGCCGAATCGCTGAGGACGACGGTGGCCAATCTGGCGGCCGCCGAAGCGGTCAACGGCAGCGAAGAAATCGCAAGGGCCTGCGCGATACTTGAGAAGGCTCAGCGCATACGTGTCGCCGGCTTCCGAAGCTGCCGCGCGCCCGCCCACGCGCTCGTCTATCTCTGCCGGATGTTTCGGCGCGAGATCACGCTGCTCGGCGGCGACGGCGGTGCGATCGAGGCGGAACTCGCAGCGCTTGGAAAGAAGGAAGCGGTCGTCGCGATCGGCTTTTCACCCTATTCGCGTGAACTCGGGCCGGTGGTGGAGGCTGCGCAACGACACAGCGTTCCGATTGTCGCGATCGTCGACAGCATGGCCGCTCCGATCGCGCGGCATGCGCAGGTTGTTTTGCGATTCTCTACCGACAGCCCGTCCTTCTTCCCATCGGTAGCCGCAGCCATGGCTATCGTGGAAGCGCTGGCCGCAACGATGCTGGCGCGCAGCGGGCCGGCCGCCGCGGCTCGCGTCAGGGAGACGGAATTGGAGTTACAGGCGTTCGGCGCCTATCTGCCGGAATGAAGGCCGCTGGCTATGCCACCGCAGCGTCTATCGCGTCGCCGAGCCGTTCAACAACCGCGTCGATCGCCGCGGCGTCTATGATGAAGGGCGGCGCCAGCAGCACATGATCGCCGCGCACGCCGTCGATCGTGCCCCCTGCGGGATAGACCAGCAGTCCGCGCGCCATCGCTTCGCGCTTGATCTTCGCATTGAGCTTCCGCTTCGGTTCGAAGGGCGCCTTGGTCGAGCGATCCTCGACCAGCTCTACACCCATGAAAAGGCCACGCCCGCGGATGTCGCCGATATGGGCATGGTTGCCGAACCGTTCGCCCAGCCGCCGCGAAAGATGCGCTCCCATCGCCCGGACATTGGCAAGCAGATCGTCGCGATCGATCACCTCCTGGACGGCGAGCGCCGCCGCGCAAGCCATCGGATGGCACATATAGGTGTGGCCGTGCTGGAAGAAGCCGGAGCCTTCGGCGAAAGCGTCGAAGATGCGGCGCGAAAGCAGCACCGCACCGATGGGCTGGTAGCCGCCACCGAGGCCTTTGGCGATCGTCATCAGGTCGGGCGCGACGCCGTCCTGCTCGCAGGCGTGCAGCGTCCCGGTGCGGCCCATGCCGCACATCACCTCATCGAGGATGAGGAGTACACCGTAGCGGTCGCAGATTTCACGGACATGCCTGAAGTAGCCGGGAACCGCGGGCACAGCTCCTGCTGTCGCGCCGACCACCGGTTCCGCGACGAAGGCCATGACAGTGTCCGGACCGAGTTCGAGAATTTTATTCTCGAGCGCCTGGGCGGCGCGCAGTCCGTAGGCCGCCTCGCTCTCACCGGCTTTCTGGTAGCGGTAGGCATAGCATGGGTCGACGTGATGCGTGTCGATCAGCAAAGGGCGGAATTGGGCGCGGCGCCACTCATTGCCCCCGGCAGCGAGAGCGCCGAGCGTGTTGCCGTGATAGCTCTGGCGGCGGGCGATGACGTTTCGCCGGTCTGGCCTGCCGGTCTCGACGAAAAACTGCCGTGCCATCTTGAGCGCCGCCTCCACCGCTTCGGAGCCGCCGGACACGAAGTAGGCGTGGCTGATACGTTGTGGCGCGCCGGCGACGAGCTTGTCGGCCAATGTCTCGGCCGGCTGGTTGGTGAAGAAGCTGGTGTGGGCATAGGCGAGCTTGTCGGCCTGCGCATGGAGCGCGGCCGTCACCTCGGGATGGCCGTGGCCGAGGCAGGAAACCGCCGCACCGCCTGACGCGTCGATATAGGCGCGGCCATCGCGGTCGAACAGTTCGATGCCCTTGCCGCCAGCCGCGACGGGCAGGCTCGCGTGGATCTGGCGGTGCAGGATGTGTGTCATGCCTTCCCCGATTGACGATGGCGCGATTTGCAGCGAACCTATCATGCAACATATGTTACACACTGTGCAATACTGAAACAATTGGACTGAGCCTATGACCGTCGACAGGGACGCGACCCGCCCCGGACTTATCGCACCGACGGCAATCGCCGTTGCGCCGAATGGTGGACGGCGTGGCAAGCAAGACCACCCTGCCCTGCCGATCGGCCCCAAGGAATTGGCCCGGACCGCCGCCGCCTGCCTCGAGGCCGGCGCCGCCATGATCCATACCCATGTCCGCGACCGCGACGGCGGCCATTTGCTCGACGCGCACGCTTATCGCGAGACGACGAAAGCGATACGTGATGCGGTGGGCGAGCGGCTGATCATCCAGATCACCAGCGAAGCGATCGGCCGCTACCAGCCGGCCGAGCAGATGGCGGTGGTGCGCGCTGCCCGCCCTGAGGCGGTTTCGCTGGCGCTGCGTGAACTGGTGCCGGACTCCGCCCATGAGACCGATTTCGCGCAGTTCCTGGCGTGGTTGAAGAGCGAGCGGATCGCCCCTCAGATCATCCTTTACGCGCCCGAAGAGGCGTCGGCCCTGGCCGCCATGCAGCAGCGCGGGCTGGTGCCTTTCGACGACATCCCGGTGCTCTATGTGCTCGGCCGCTACACGCCGGGACAGGTTTCACGACCGCCCGATCTGCTGCCCTTCCTTGCGCAGGACCGCCCGCGCTTCGCGCACTGGATGGTCTGTGCCTTCGGTCGGCAGGAAACCGCTTGCGTTGCGGCCGGTGCGCTGCTGGGCGGTCATGCCCGCGTCGGCTTCGAGAACAATTTTACCCTGGCCGACGGCACGACTGCCAAGGACAATGCCGCGCTCGTGACAGCGACCAGAGGCGCTCTGACTGCTTGTGGCGTCAGGATCGCCCAAGCCAACGACCTGCGCGCCGCTTGGTCGATCCAGGGCTAACCCTCGCCCGCACGCCTCTTCGGTCCGTCACATTTGTCGAAAATCTCTTTGCTACGCTGCAACCGAACTTTTTGACTGACGTTAGGGTTGCAGTGGCGCTGGGGAGGCCTTTATGCAGACGTACCTCGTCGAACAAATGGAGGGCGATGACGTGATTACGGTGCGTGTCATCAACGCGCCGAGCCCCTTCAAAGCCGCCGCCATGTCGACAGATCGCCATGTTACGCTGCGAAGGTGGGAGAAGGATTGGATCCGAGTGACCGACGAGAACCGGGGACACATCTTTGCATACAGCTTTATCTCCGACGCAAACCCAGACAACAGCGGGCTTGTAATAGCACCGAATAAATCAAGGAAAGCTCAAAAAGCTGATCAGGGACGCGAGTAGGCGCCACCTTTTTTGCTTTTTGCTGGAGCGCGCCAGAAGCGTGAACACCGCGAATTGAGCCAGCCGTTGCGGCATGGCTGACGCTCACGGCGTAGTATGTCCCACAACCACCCTTCCCTCGCCGGCTTCGTTCGTGACGGCCCGGATCCCCTCGAAGGACTTGGAGCGCTCCAGCAAACGCATGACCTGCCGATCCTGGCCGAGACCGACCTCGAAGAGCAGGATGCCTCCGCGTCGCAAGTAGCGCGGCGCGTCCGTGATCACCCGCATATGGATGCTCAGGCCGTAGGGGCCGGCTGCAAACGCTTCACGCGGCTCGAGCTCGGTCAGATGCGCGCGGTCGCCCTCGAGCCGCTTTTCCGAAATGTATGGCGGGTTGCAGACGATCACGTCGATCGTGCTGTCGAGTTGCAAGCCCGAGAAAGCACTGAACAAGTCACCCCTCAGCACCGACACGCGATCTGCCATCTCGTGATGGGCGACGTTGCGGCGCGCGACCTCGACGCATCCATCGGTGAGATCGCTCGCCCAGACTTGCGCGGCAGGAGCGTAATGCGCGATGGCGCAGGCCAGATTGCCGGCCCCGCAGCACATGTCGACGACCCGCGGCGCCGACGGGTTCATTTGCCGCAGAACATCAAGTGCTGTCGTGCCGAGCAACTCCGTCTCCGGCCGGGGAACGAGCGCACCGGGCGCGATGAGCAACTCCAGCCCCATGAAGATGGTTCGGCCTCTGCGGTAGGCTTCGGCGACACTGATCTCTTCGCTCACGACAGCTCCCTCCTGTCTTGCCGGCCGCAGTGCCCGACAATTGAGTGGAAGTTAAATCACTAAGTTGCCGATCGACAATCGAAAAACACGCCTCGCCATGGGCATTTGCGATCGCGAGTTATCGGCATCGTCTCAAAGGCGTTGGCACATGGTCCTGGAGGATAGGAACAGAAGATTCGACGTGCTCAGCGGCTCGCGTCGACAGGGTTCAAAAAAAGAGGAGCCTTACCTGCCTTTTAGGATTATATTAGCAATCTGGGCTTGCGGTGTTGGGGCACCGCTGGCGTTGACTGGATGAATTGACGAGTGATTGGCCACGACTCCAAAGGCCGGTGACCGTTCAATCCATTCAGGTTTCGTTGGGGTAGTTCAATGTATCGAATCGTCATCGCCGACGATCACGGCCTGTATCGTCGTGGCCTGCGCTTGGCTCTGAGCGCAGGCATTCCAGGTGTGGAGATATTTGAGGCGTCGTGTTTCGACGCCGCGCTCAGTCTGCTGGCCGAGCAGGCGTCCGTTGATCTTGCGATCCTGGACCTGAACATGCCGGGATTGTTCAATCAGGAAGTGCTCAGCGGCATTCTATCGGCTTATCCGGATACTCGATTTGCCATCGTTTCCGGAAACGATTCACGCTCGGAGATACTCACGGCTCTGTCGATCGGTCTCCACGGCTATATCGTAAAATCGCAAAAAGACGAGGAGGTCGTTATGGCCGTCAACGAAATCCTCTCGGGCCGCATCTACGTCCCTGCACTTCTGTCGCGCCCCGGTGCTGCGCAAACAACTCACGTACCTGCTCCCGCCGAACCTGTCCCGCAGCGACGTACCACCACCGGCAATCTTGGCAGGCTGACCTCGAGGCAAAAGGAGGTCCTCAAGCTGATGGCGGAAGGGTATTCGAACAAGGAAATCGCGCGCGATCTGGAGATCGCCGAAGCGACGACGAAAATCCATGCCGCTGCGGTTCTGCGTGAGCTTGGGGTGCGGAATCGGACGGAAGCGGCCGTTATGCTGAAGACATGGTTAACGAGGGATATCAATTAATTAGAGCGATACGTTCTTTTGATACGCAAGGGGGCGTTGTTGTTAACGCTTTCCGATCTTGGCCCGCTGGCGTCAAGGGCCGATTTCCTTGCGCGACAGCCGCAGCGAATAGCGCAGCCCGTGATCCGTCATTTCCACCTTGGGGGAGTGACCGACAAGCGGCGCCCCATCCACTCCGATTATCATTGAACCGAAACCATGGCGGACAACTTTTGAAGGCCGCCGCCGCCCTGATTCCACCCAATCGAACACGATGTCACCGCCCGCATCTTCCGATGCGAACGTCCAATTTACCTCGACCCGGCCCTTTGAATCGCCAAGCGCTCCATGTTTCAAGGAATTGGTCGCAAGCTCGTGAACAATCATCGCAAAGCTCTCGGCCGCGCCTCCCGACATCGTAACCGAGGGACCGCTGACAGATATTTCGCGTGTCCCCATATACGGTTGCAACTCCTGGGCAACGAGATCGTGAAGCATCCCCGACCCGCTGCTGTTGCCCGAAAGCAGCAGATGCGTTGCCTCGAGCGAACGAATCCTGTCGATCAGCGTCTCCTTGTACCTGGCGACATTGTTCTCGGGAACATTGACCATGTTCACCAGTGCCGTGATCACCGGGAACAAGTTGATGAACCTGTGGCGTTGCTCGAGCATGATGCGCTCCCGCTTCTTTGCCGCGGCACGCAGCAGCGTGGTTTGCCGTCGCTCGGTCAGGTCGGCGGCCACGCCGAGCCGCTGGAGACGATCATCGTATTTCTCTTCCCTTCCGCGCAGAGCAACCCAGCGGATATGTCCGTCCGGTCGTCGGACGCGAATCTCGACGTCGTAGTTGGTGACCGACGCGAGCTTTCTCGATACAGCCAGCTTTGGCCAGTCCGCCGGATGAACGACGGCCGACAGTTCCTCCAACCGGCGGCTTCCGGCCGGGGGCAGTCCGAGAATGTCCCAGAACGCGCCCGAACCGGTGACGATGCCGTCTTTAAGGTCGATCCGCCAGGTGGCCAGGCGTCCAGCAGACAAAGCCAGATCCAGCCACTCCTTCTGAGCCCGAAGCGCTTCGTGCACGGCTCGTCGTTCCGAGATATCGTCGACCACCACGAAAATGGTCTCTGAGAGAACCCCGTCGGGCACGGACAAAGACAGCGTTAGCCGCGCCCAGAATGCCGAACCGTTCTTTCTTGACAGACGCACCTCCGAAACGAACGAAGCAGAGTCTTTGCCCAGGCCAGCCAGCAATTGCGCCAAGGCATCACGGTCGTCCGGGTGGACGAGCGTCTCCAGCTGCAATTGGGCAAGCTCGTCCTCCTCGTAGCCTGTCATCTCGCTGAGGCGTCTGTTGGATTGCAGCAGCTCACCTTTCTCGTTGGTGTTTGCGAACCCCATGGCGGCGCGCTCGAAAGCCCAACGGAAGCGGCTTTCGGTTGCTTCGACGGCAGCGAGCCTGGCTTCGGCTACCTCCAGCAGCTCACGCACGTCCTGCCGCAGCCGATGGAATGTCATGGCAATCACGCCACCGGAAATCAGCAGCAGAATGGCGCGCGCCCAGTCTTCGCCGGAGATCTGACCATGCAGGGTGCTTCGTGTCCACAAGCCGGCAGCCACCATCAGGATTGTCGCCGCAAGCGCAGGACCACGGTCTTCAAGGTAGGAAATGATAATGATAGCTGGAATAAATTCCAGGAAACTCGACCCTTCTCCGATGTATGCTGACGCTTTTGTTTCAAATATCAGCGTAGCAGCCAGCACCGATGCGGAGGCAATGTGAGTTAGCAGTCTGCCCGTTGGGTTCAAATCAGACCTGCGCGACTGCCAGTTCATCGACATAGACTACTACCTTTTGACTAGGCCATCGAGACTAGAGCAAAAAACGTACAACCTAGTCCGACTGCGGGATTGCCATACCACTATCACAGCGCGCATTTTATCAAACAGGGGCGAACAGAACTCATCAGAATATAACGAGTTTCAAGATAGTAGGGAGCGCATTTTTTGCGAGCCCTGCGCAAGAAGACTGTTCGTAAATCCCGGGCAAGTTACTACGGGCTGATGGACCTTTGGGGAGGTTGGAAAATGACTATGATCGATAGATACAGTGATGCCGTTGCGGGCGACCGGTACATCACGACAGGAGCCAAGTATAATCCTGACGCGCAGGTGACGCGGCCCTCATATGCTTATCCTTTAGCTCGTGCATCAGATCGGCCGCAGACAGGGGGCGACGAACCAAGGAGACGCAGCCTGGAATCCGTCACCGGCATGCTTGATCGCCTTGGCTGTGGTTATCTCGTACTAGACCGCGACAGAAAAGTAATCGAATGGAACGCGGCCGCTCTAACCACGCTGGAGCGCCCCACGCCGGAGCGCCCCACTCTGGAGCACAAAGGCGAAGCGGCTGATACAGCCAGTGCGCTTTCGGCAGCCCTAAGGCAGCTGGTCGCAAATGTTCCGGCGCCTTTCCTGCCGGGCTCCCTTTCCTGGGTGGTGATCCGCAGCACAGGTGACAGGCCGGTGGTACTGAAAGAGAACGGTCTTATCGCCCCCGACGGAACCAGCATCGTGGCATTGCTTGGCCGTGTGAACAGGTCGGGGCCAAACCCTCAGACACTGCAAAGGATGTTTGGCTTGACGAGCGCGGAAACGCATCTGGCTCTGCGTTTGGCTCAGGGCGATGCGCCTTTGGAGATCGCCCGCAGTTGGCGGCTCAGCCGCACCACGATCCGCTCACAGCTTGCGTCGCTGTTCGCCAAGACCGAAACGAGACGTCAGGCGGAACTGGTGGCTCTTCTGGGACGCATTTCGGTCTTGCCATGATTTTGGGGTCGGCCTGGATCCAGGCGCCCGGGCATCCTGCGCACCGACGCAGATCGCCGCTGTCGCGGCGACGCTGCTCGCCAACTGGGCTGGTCGGTAAACTGGCACCTGGGAGCGCAGGCGTCTATCGCCTCGGCGTGTATGCGCTGTCTATCCTTTCGCCGCGTATCGGCAGCGCTATGTCGTTATCCAGGAGCCGGGTGATCCGGGCAAAGCCCTTAAAAGCCTTTCTTGCTTCCTCGGCAGACATCTGACCTGCCAGTGCCGCAGCGCAGCAGTTCAGGGCGCATTGATACACCGGGCCGCGCCTACCCTTCGGCCAGTGGCGCAAAAACGTCATCGCTTCGCTGACATTGTCGATTTCTTCCACAGGCTCTCCGTGCCCGCGCGCAATTCGCACCGGCGTAAAGAATTCCAGGCGATTCATCTTTTCCTCCCGTCGATCGCGATGCGTTCGATCGAACCTAGTTAAATTCACGGCCAGCCAATTGGTTCCCGGCAAAAACGCCCACGGCCTTGATAAACAACGTCGGGCCGGCTGGGTGAATCGCCAGTCATCGCCCGTCTTCTTGCCGTTGCGGAACGTTCGGGGGAGTGGTGCATTTCGACATCAGCGATGATCTTTCTGGGAATACCCAGTCTATGAAAATAGCCCATGTGGCGCCGCTCCACGAATCCGTGCCGCCTCGGCTCTATGGAGGCACGGAGCGCATTGTCTCCTATCTGACTGAAGGGTTGGTCGAGCTAGGCCATGACGTAACTTTGTTCGCCAGTGGCGATACAAGGACCTCGGCAAAATTAGTGCCGTGCCGCGAGCGTGCGCTGCGTCTTGACCCAAGCCCGCTGAAATCCGAGACAGCCGCGCACCTTTCGATGCTTTCCGAGGTGAGGAAACGAGCTCAAGAATTTGATATCATTCACTTCCACCTCAGCCATTTCCTGCATTTTTCCTTCTTCGAGCACATCCATGAGCGGACGGTTACGACGCCGCATGGCAGGCTTGACTACGTCGATCTGGCGCCGGCCTATGAGCGTTTTCCGCGCTTTCCGATGATCTCCGTGTCCGGCAGCCAAAGGACGGGGCTGGCCGACGCCAACTGGCTGGCGACGATCCACCACGGGCTACCGACCGAACTCTACAAGCCGGTTTTCGAGCCGAGCCCAGGGGAGCCCTACCTCGCCTTCCTTGGCCGGATGTCGCGCGACAAGCGTCCGGATCGTGCCATCGAGATCGCGCTGCGCTCGGGGCTGAAACTGAAGCTTGCAGCAAAGATTGGCGACGACGACCGGGCTTATTTCCGCAAAATGGTCGAGCCGCTGGTCGATGGTGATCGTGTCGACTATGTCGGCGAGATCGAGGAAGACAAGAAGGCGGAATTCCTCGGCAACGCGGCCGGCCTCGTGTTCCCGATCGACTGGCCGGAGCCGTTCGGTCTTGCCGTCATAGAAGCGATGGCCTGCGGCACGCCGGTGATCGCCTGGAAATCCGGCGCCGTGCCGGAAATCGTCGACCAGGGCGTGACCGGTTTTATCGTGGATTCCATGCAAGGCGCGGTTGCCTCAGTGCCCGACCTGCTGCGGCTCGACAGGCGGAAGGTGCGAGCTGTCTTCGAAAGGCGGTTTTCTGCCAAAAGAATGACCCGTGACTACGTTTCCGCCTATGCGCGCCTGATCGGCGCCTCGGCCGAAGCAAGAGCGTCGTGAGCGCATTACCCAGGGGGCGAAACGAGAGGGATATGTAGAGAATGGCCCAACTCGACGAGCGCCAGCTTGATCCCGCGGTAGCACTTGCGTCCCTAGACGCCACCACACCTCGAGAGCCGCATCGGCTGTTCGCCCTCAAGCAAGGCGATTGTTTTGCCGTGTCCGACGCCTACGGCGATATCCGCGGCGCCGGCGACGGTTTCTTCCGTGACGACACGCGCGTGCTTTCCGAATTCCGGCTGACCGTCGGCGACCGGCAGACATCGCTGCTCGGTGCGTCGCTCAGCCAGGACAATGTGCTCTTCACCTCCAACCTGACCAATCTGCCGATGCAGAGCGTCCGCGGCCGGGACATTCCGCAGGGCGCGATCCATATCGAACGCGTCAGGCTGCTTTGGCAGGACCGGCTGTTTGAACGCATCACCCTTTCCAACTACAGCCAGGAACAGTCCAACATCCGCGTTTCGCTGTATTTTGCCGCCGATTTCCGCGACATGTTCGAAGTGCGCGGATCGACAAGGCTGAAGCGCGGCATGGCCCATGCTGCCAAGACGGATGCGACCTGCGTGCTGCTTCGCTACGACGGGTTGGACGGGCTGGCGCGAATATCGGCGATATCGTTCTCGCAGGCGCCAGACCAGCTGACGGGCGACCGAGCCGACTTCCTGATTGCCGTGACGAGGCGCAGCAGCAAGGTGCTGTATGTCGAAGTCGGTCCCGAAGTGGCGGAAACGCCGAACCGCGATCGCTTCCGCGCCGCCGCGGCCCGGGCTCGTTTCGGCATGCGGGCCAAGCGCCGCCATGGTGCTACGATGCACAGTTCCGGGCGCGTCTTCAACGATTGGGTCGAGCGCGCCCGCGCGGATGTGGCGCTACTGACCACCGAGCTTACGACCGGACCCTACCCTTATGCGGGCATTCCTTGGTTTTCGACGGCGTTCGGCCGCGACGGCGTGATCTCCGCCTTGCAGATGCTGTGGCTCAACCCGGGCTTGGCGCGAGGCGTGCTGGCGTTCCTTGCCCAGCACCAGGCGACGGAGACATCGCCGTTCAGTGATTCGCAGCCGGGCAAGATCATGCACGAGACCCGCAAAGGCGAAATGGCGGCGCTGCGGGAACTCCCCTTCGGCCGCTACTATGGCGGTGTCGACACGACGCCACTCTACGTCCATCTCGCCCGCGCCTATGCAGACCGTACCGGTGACATGGCGTTCGTCGACCGCCTGTGGCCGTCGCTCTGCGCTGCGGCTGAATGGATCGAGGAGGCAAGCCGGCCGACCGGCTTCGTCACCTATCAGCGTGCCGCCGAGTCCGGCCTCGCCAACCAGGGATGGAAGGACAGTGGCGATTCCGTCTTCCATGCCGACGGCCGAATCCCCAAGGGACCGATCGCCCTGGTGGAGGTGCAAGGCTATGCCTTTGCCGCGTTCCGGGGGTTGGCGGCGCTCGCCCGTCGCCGCGGCGAGATCGACAGGGCCGATCATTGGGAGAGCAGCGCCGAGGCCATGCGCGCCGCTGTCGAACGCCATTTCTGGCTGGACGACCTCGGCTTCTATGCCTTGGCGATCGACGGTGCCGGCGAGCCCTGCAAGGTGCGGACGTCTAATGTCGGCCACCTTCTCTATGTCGGCCTCCCCGCGCCGGCACGGGCGCAGATGGTCGCCGACCAGCTGCTTTCGGCGTCCTTCCATTCGGGCTGGGGGCTGAGGACGCTCGCTGACGATGCTGTGTTCTTCAACCCGATGTCATACCACAACGGCTCGATCTGGCCGCATGACACCGCCATGTGCGGCGCCGGTCTGGCACGCTTTGGCGAGCGTGAAAGCGTGATCCGGCTGATGAGCAGCACCTTCGAATCGGCTGTCCATTTCAACATGCGGTTGCCCGAACTGTTCTGCGGCTTTACCCGCGCGCCGGGCGAAGCGCCGATCGCCTATCCCGTCGCCTGCCTGCCGCAGGCGTGGTCGGCTGGGTCTGCCTTCATGCTGATGCAGGCCTGCCTCGGCCTCGAGATCGACGGCTGGGACGGCGAAATCCACGTCACCCGTCCCAGGCTGCCGATTGGTATCGACACGCTCACGCTGAGGCATCTTGGCGTTGGCACCAGGAAGGTGGATCTGACATTCCAGCGTGTCGGCGATAGGGTCGTCGCCTTTCTCGCCGAGCGGCATGAGGGGTTAGTGCCGCTCGTCGTGCGGACCTAGTTTGGCTTTTCGCTTGGAGCCGACCGCGGGGCTGCAATTAGCGGAACCGATGGCCCCCCTGAGCGTTCCGACGCACGGCAGCTGATTGGCGGCTGCGAATTCGAAAAACAGACAAAATGGCCACCGCCCGGCCGGAGAAGATCGTTGTTCCAATGTCAGACTTTGGCATAGAGGTGCTCTGGGTTCTAATCATTGCAAGCCTTGGCCTTTCCGCTGTTGCCCTGGTGTTCTCGATATTCCACCGGCGCCACATACCTGCGGCCGCATCCTCCGCAGGCGATGACCTGGCTTCGGAAGCGGCTCGCACGCTGCTGCGGGAATTTGAAAAGAATGGCCACTCGGCCGATGCAGCGCTGATCACATGGTCGCCCGACACGTTGCGCAAGATCCTGGCCGACGATCTGCCGGAGACGCAGGTGATCGTCGTATCCAACCGCGAGCCCTACATCCACAACACTAGGGATGATGGCATCGAGCTCCTGGTGCCGGCCAGCGGGCTGGTTTCGGCACTTGAGCCGATCACCCGCGCCTGTGCCGGCACCTGGATTGCGTATGGAGGCGGATCAGCGGACCGTTTCACCGTCGACGAGAACGATCGGGTTGAGGTGCCGCCTGGCAATCCGTCCTACACGCTGCGCAGGGTCTGGCTGACCGAGGAAGAATACCAGGCCTATTATCTGGGCTTCGCCAATGAAGGTCTGTGGCCGCTTTGTCATATCGCCTTCACCCGCCCGATTTTTCGCGCGTCGGATTGGCAGGTCTATGAGGCCGTCAACCGGAAGTTCGCCGATACGGTCGTTGCCGAAGCGCGCAACAAGCGGCCGATCGTGCTGGTTCAGGACTACCACTTCGCGCTCTTGCCGCGCATGATCCGTGAGCGCCTGCCCGAGGCGATCATCATTACTTTCTGGCATATCCCATGGCCCAATTCGGAAGTGTACAGCATCTGTCCATGGCGTGAACGGATCCTGGAAGGTTTGCTCGGCAGCTCCATCATCGGCTTCCATACGCAGTTTCATGCCAATAATTTCACCGAGAGCGTCGATCGCACCCTGGAAAGCCGGATAGAACGGGCGGACGCGGCGATCTCCCATGGCGGGCAAACGACGCTGGTCCACGCTTACCCCATTTCCATAGAATGGCCGGCCGAACTGCTGGCAAGATTGCCGGCTGTCGAGGAATGCCGTGCCCGTGTCCGCGAAAGATTCGGGCTGCCGGCGAACGTCAAACTGTGCGTCGGCGTCGAGCGCCTCGACTACACCAAAGGCATTCCCGATCGCTTTCAGGCCTTGGACGAATTGTTCACGCGATATCCCGAATGGGTAGGCGAAGTGGTTTTCCTGCAGGTCGCGGCGCCCAGCCGGGGCACATTGCCGGCCTACCAGCAACTTCATGACGAATGCCTTCGCTATGCCGAAGAGCTCAACCAGCGCTACGGCGGCGAGAATTACAGTCCCGTCCTGTTGCTCGCCGAACATCACTCGCAGGAGCAGGTCTACGAGATCTATCGCGCCGCCGACATATGCATGGTCACCAGCCTGCATGACGGCATGAACCTGGTGGCCAAGGAATTCGTCGCGGCGCGCGACGACGAACAGGGCGTGCTGCTGCTCAGCACCTTTGCCGGCGCTTCGCGCGAGCTCCTGGAGGCACTGATCGTCAACCCCTATGATGCGACCATGATGAGCGAGGCGCTGCTGCAGGCGCTGACCATGACGCCGGACGAGCAGCTCGAGCGCATGCGGCCCATGCGCGAGATGGTCCGCGACAATAATGTCTATCGCTGGGCCGGCAGCATGCTGCTGGACGCTGCGCGCCTTCGCAAACGCGGGGTGACTGGCAACGGCGAGCGGACATCCAACAGCAACAACGTCGTTTCCATCTTCGAGCGGGCGCGAAAGGCGGCTTCGTGACGAACCTGAGACTGCCGCTGGCCCCCGACCTGCCGGAAGAGCAATGGGCGCTTTTTCTCGATATCGACGGCACCTTGCTGGAACATGCCGCTCATCCCGACGCTGTCTTCGTCGGTGATGAACTGCGTCACCTTCTCGGAAATATCGAGCGAAGGCTGGGCGGCTCCCTCGCCTTCATCACCGGACGTTCGGTTTCTGCCGTGGACAGATTGTTTCATCCCCTGAAGCTGCGCATTGCAGGGCTGTACGGGCTCGAGCATCGGTTGACGGCGGACGGTCAAGTCGACATTGCCGACGCTCCGGCGGATATCGCGGCTCTTGCCGACGAGATTGAGGCCGAACTGGGTGGACGCAAGGTCTACGTCGAGCGCAAGGGACCGGTCTTGGCCATCCATACCCGCGCCGCGCCGCAACTGCTTGCCCGGGCAACGCAGCTGGTCGAACAGGCATTGACGCAGCTTCCACCCGGATACCGCGTGATTGCGGGAAACGCTGGCGTTGAACTCATGCCGCTGGAAGCCGTCAAAGGAGCAGCCATCCGGCGTTTCATGGAAATCCAGCCCTTTGCCGGCCGGCGGCCCGTATTCCTCGGAGACGACACCTCGGACGAAAACGGTTTCGAGGCAATAAACGAGGCCAACGGCATCTCTATCCGCGTGAAGCCGCGCGGGCCGACGGTTGCAAGCTATGCTCTCGACGACGTGACCGAGGCAATAGCCTGGATCGAGGCCAATTTCGGCGCGGCGCGGGTGTCCTGATCGCAATCCCCAGTGATCATTGGACAGGCTCGCGTCATGCCTGATCCGATGAATGCCGATTGGTTCCGGTTCAGCCGATCTTCCCGTCCACGATGTGAATGCGGCGATCCATGCGCGCCGCCATGTCGAGATCATGCGTGACTGCCACGACGGTCTTGCCGCCCTCGCGCACCAGATTCTCCAGGATTGCGAAGACCTGCTCGGAGCTCTTGCTGTCGAGGCTCCCCGTCGGCTCATCGGCGAGGATAAGCGGCGGATCGTTGGCGAGCGAGCGTGCTACCGCGACGCGCTGACGCTGGCCGCCCGAGAGTTGGTCAGGTCGCTTGTCGAGATGTTCGCCGAGTCCCAGAGATGAAAGCAGCTCACCGGCCCGTTCGCGCATCTGAGGCCGCGCCAGCCGGCCAAGCTTGCGCATTGGGATTTCGACATTTTCGCGCGCCGTGAACTCCGGCAGCAGAAAATGAAACTGGAACACGAAGCCCAGCAACGAAAGCCTAGTCCGCGCGCGCTCCCTTTCATTCATCGGCTCGGCATCGCGGCCGCCTATTGTCAACGTCCCGGCGGTCGGCCGGTCGAGCAGCCCGAGCAGGTAGAGCAATGACGATTTTCCGGAGCCGGAGGGACCGGTGACGGCGACGAATTCCCTTTCGTTGATCGCCAGCGTGATGTCCTTGACCAGCGTGACGGGAACTGTCTCGGGCAACACGCGGGTCAGTTTCTCGGTCTCGATGAGTGCGCTCATGACGCGCCTCTGATGATCTCGACGGGGTTCAGGCGCGCCGCACGACGCGCCGGCAGGTAGCCGGCCACTGCCGCCGAGCCCAGCGCGAAGGCCGACGCGATGACGTAGTGCATCAAGCTCCAGGCGATCGGCAGCCGGGCCATCTCCTGGCCGGTCGCGGCGATCTCGAAACGCACCAGCGACAGCGCATAGGTCATGGAGATGCCGAGCAGCCCGCCTAGCACGGAGCCGGCAGCGCCGATCGCGACGCCTTCCAGCAGAAAGAGCCGGCGCATGTCGGACTCCGGGAAGCCCAGCGACTTCATGATGGCGATGTCGCGCGCCATTTCGTGCGTGATGGTGGAGATGATGTCGTAGATGCCGAAGCCAGCGACCAGCATGATCGCGCCGACAACGGTGTACATGATGACGTTGCGTACGACGAGCGCTTCGAGGATCGATTCATTGGCCTCCTGCCACGCCACCGCCTTGTAGCCCAGTTCGGCCTCGGCACGCTGCGCCACCGCCGGAGCGCGGTCAGGATCGTCGAGCTTGATGCGGATCTCGTTGATGGCGTTCGGACGCGCCGAGAGGATCTGCGCGTTTTTCAGAAGCACATAGGCCTCGCCTTCGTCGCGCGCGGTGGTGCCGGTGTGGAACAGGCCGGCGATCTTGAAGTTGCGCGTCAGTCCCTCGGCGGAAACCGCCGTTATCGTGTCACCGAACCCGGCGCCGAGCCGGCTCGCCATCGTGTCGCCGATGAGCACGTTGTTGCCGCCCGCGGCAAGCGCCGAAAAGCTGCCTTCGACGAAGTTTCCGACAATCGGCGACACACCGGACTCGCGCTCCGGTTCGATGCCAATGATCGCCGCGCCGACTTCGCGGCTGGAAAAACGGATCACACCCTGCGTTTTGAGGCTTGCCGCGAACCGGCCGGGAATCCAGCTCTCCAGCCAGGAGGTCGCGGCGGTCGGATTGATGATGCCGCGTCGATCGTCACGCGGACTGAGCCCGGAAATCGCCACTGTCGCAAAAGCATCCTCGGCCGGTTGACGGCGGGCTGTGCGCTGCTCGTCGGTGATGTCGACATGCGGCATCGTGTCGACGAGCTGCCTGACGAAATCGTCCTGCCCACCCTGCATCAGCGCCGCCATGGCAATGGAGAATCCGACACCGACCGCAACGCCGATCACGGCAACCAGGGTCTGGCGACCGCGGCCGGCAATGTGCGTGAGGGCGATGTCGAAGATGAGCGGCATCGTGCTTCATCGCTCCTGGGCGCCGGTGATGCTCACGCGCGCGCCGTTGGCGAGGTCGGCGGGATAGGGCGAGATGACGCGAGCCCTCTCCTCGACACTCGAGAGAACCTCGATGCCATTGGTGGCGCGAATGCCGGTTCGGATTTCACGTTGCCAGGCCTTGTCGCCTTCGACGACGAACACCTTATTCCCGTCCACAGCAACGGACGGGATCAACAGCGCATTTTTCGAAACGCGGATGACGATGTTCACGTCGGTCGACATGCCGATACGAAGCGGCGTATCGTCTGGCAGGCGGAACCGGACGCGATAGGTCTTCGTCACCGGATCGCCCTTGGGTGTGATGCTGTCGACCACCGCTTCCAGGTTCTGCTGGCGGAACGCGTCGGATTTAAGCAGCGCGCGCTGGCCGACCTCGACCCGGGGTATGTCCTCCTCGTTGACCTCGGCGACCACCAGGAGCGGCTTCGGCTCGCCGACCCAGAATAGCACCGTGCCGAGTTCGGCGACCTCACCCACCTCGCCGTCCTGCCTGAGCACGACACCGGCGCTCGGCGCGCGTAACACGTAGGTGTCAAGTCGCGCTTTCTGTCCGGCGATCAGCGCTTCGATCTGGCCGAGCTCGCTCTGCGCACGATCGAGAGCCTGCTGGCTCGCCGCACGCCTTTCGGCAAGCACCGTCAGCCGCCGGAGCTCTTCCTGGGCAAGCGCTTGACGGGCCTCGAGTTCGCCAAGCACGGCCCGGGCCTCGCTGTCGTCGAGCCTGGCGAGCACGGCGCCTTGTGCAACCCTCGATCCCTCGCAATTGCATTGCTCGACGATCCCTTCGCGAACCACCGGAGTCACCTTGGCCCAGGTTCGCGGCTCGACGGAGCGACTCGCGTAAACGATTTCCGCCGCGTCGCCGCGTTGTGGCGTCACCACCGAAACCTTGGCCGGTTGCCAAAAATACCAGGCGCCGAACGCAGCCGCGGCCGCGACAACAACGATGCCGACAGTCCAGCGTATCCGTCGCAAGGGACTCTCCTTCGTGATCGAATCCGAATGTCCTGCGGTGACAGATAATAGCACTAGACCGACCGTCGGTCTATAAAAGTTGCATAAAGCTCCGGTTCGTGCTCCTCTTGCCCCACTTGCACTTTGTGAGGTTCGATTTGCCCCGAGTGATAAAGTCGCCGGAGATACGATCCGCCGAGCTCCTCGACTGCGCCCAGCGGCTTTTCTTCGAGCGCGGCTACGACAACACGACGGTGAACGACATCATCCGCGAGGCCGGCCTGTCGAAGGGCGCGTTCTACCACTATTTCGCATCGAAAGAGGCCCTGCTGGAGGCGCTCGCCACACGTCTCGCCCGCGACAGCTTCACCGAGTTGCAGCCCGTGCTCAACGATCCCTCACTCGATGGGCTTGGCCGGATCAATGCCCTGTTTGCCGGCTCGCGGCGGCTGAACGTCGAGCTTGCCCCGCAAATGCGCAAGACATTTTTCGTCCTGTTCCGGCCCGAGAACCTTGCCCTCTTCCATCGGGTCGACCAGGCGGCCAGGGAATTGGCCATGCCGATAATCACCGATCTGCTCAGGAAAGGCAGCGACGAAGGCATCTTCGACGTGCCCGACCCGGAAGCCTTCGCCGAGATGTTCTTGCAGCTGCGGCTGATCTTTCGGGATGTAATGCACCGCGCCCTGCTGAAGGCCGAGCAGGGCAGTATCGACGAGGCGGCGCGGCTGCTCGACGATCGGCTGCGGCTCTACGGCATCGCGATCGACCGGCTTTTGAAGCTGCCCGATGGAACGATAGAAGCAGCGCAACCCGGGTTTGCCCGGGCTTTCCTCGAAGCAGGCCCGTGAGCCGCAGAGTCCGCAAGGCCGCGGAGCAGCAATTCACCGCGCCTCGTATACCGGTGCAGTCCAAATCAGGGGGTCAGTGAAAGATGAGCCGCGAGCAGCTTCTCGCCGCCAGCAGGAGTCACGACGAAGAGGTGTTTGACCGCAGTATCGATGTGCAGATATTGCGACTGCGCCGCAAGCTCGAGCTCAACCCGAGCGAGCCGAAACTCATTGTCACCGAGCGGGGCGCCGGCTACGTCTTCGCTACCCGGGTCGAGGTGCAGTGACCTTTCGAGGTGCCGTGACTTTCCCGAGTTCTTGGCAGGGTCAAGTTACTGGCAGGGGTCAAACAGGAATGTTCATCGCCTCAGCGCATGCACGCTATCAACATTGCCGCCGCCTATCGGCAGAGCCATGTCTTCGTCGAGCAAGCGCGTGATGCGGGCGAAGCCGGTAAAAGCCTTCCTTGCTTCCTCTGCCGACATCCCGCCCGCCAGAGCCGCGGAGCAGCAATTCACCGCGCATTGGTAGACTGGCCCACGCCGGCCGACTGGCCATCTACGCAAGAACTCCATCGCTTCGGCTACGCTATCAATTTCTTCGGCAGGACTTTCCTGCCCGCGCGAAATACGCACAGGCGTAAAGAATTGCAGGCGATCCATTGTTTCCTCCCGGTCGATCGCTATGTGCCTGATCGAACCTTTAAACTCACTGTTGACCATGTGGTTTCCGGCAAACAGGGCCCGATGGTGAAAAAAGTCGGGCCAAAAACGAAGTCTTTCACATCACGCGACCGAAATCGAATCACCAAACGTGACAAGCATGTGACGAACCGTTGCCCGCCGCCGCATTGGGACTTCAATTATCCCGAGACGGAGCCTGGACGCGCTCATCCCGCATTTGAGGTATGCGGATTACGCAGCCGGATTTGGCTAGCCGCAGCAGACCCCTTTGGGATCTCTTCTCCGTCAAAGCGTCAGTGGATCGAGGCAAGGAACTCCTAAGGGCTGGAAGTGTCTCAGGTTCCCAGTCAGGAGCGTCAAGGAGTTCGCTTTAGCGGTCGCGGCGATGAGAATGTCAGCCAGTCCTGGATGACTCCCTGCGGCTGTGGCGGCGCCTTCCATGAGGCCTGCCTCCAACGCCACGGCCGCATCGATCGGCAAGATTTCCGCGCTGTAGTCCGTCATGATGCCCTGCAGCCACGCCATTAGCGTCAGAGCCTTCGCTGTTGCTCCCGAGCGGTCGAGCTTGGCGATGCCTCTCCGAAGTTCGTGGAGGGCAAAGGCAGGCACAAACAAGTTGCCCGTCTGCTGCAATAGCCAAGCTGCCGCATTCGGGGGCAGCGGAGGCTTTCCCGGCGCGGTCGCCGACAGCACCGAGGTGTCGAAAAGGTATGAGGTCAAAGGTTAACCTCGCGGCTTTGCTGGGTGCGGTCGCGCTCCGGTTCGAAGCCCTCGGGCCAACCGGGGAACGACAGCAGGTATTCCGCAAGGCTGGGCTTCTCGGGGTAAATCTTCCTCGCTTCTTCGATCGGAACGATAGCGGCCACTGGCTTGCCGTGCCTCGTGATCGTGATCGGTTCGCCGGCCTCGGCGGCATCGACGAGAGCCGTCAAAGTGGCCTTGGCTTCGCGAATGTTGATGTGTTTCACTGCTGTTGCCTCCATTGTGGTTGCACGCAACTACATTTAGCAAATCCATCGTCTATTACAAGTGGACACTTCCCGGAGAACAGGCCATTCCGAAACGCGATCATTGGCGAAATCTTTTGTGAAGGCGTCTTTCTCCCCGTCTCTATACGGGGAGAAATGCCCGGCAGGGCAATGAGAGGCAGCGCCACCTGAGGCGATTTCCCGGAGGTGGAGTTGTCCTGGGGTGTCGATGTCGGCGCTGCCCCTCATCCGCCTGCCGGCACCTTCTCCCCGTATAGTGACGGGGAGAAGGGGGCTGGCCGCAACATCGGCGCCCCTTTCTGCAGCGCTGCAGATTGGCGAAATCTTTGGCGAAGGCGTCTTTCTTCCCGTCGCTATACTCTCCCTGGGAGAAGGCGAAGCCCTATCCGCCGACCATCTCGGCCAGCCTGCGCACGGTGTTCCAATTGCGCGAGGTGCCGATGCCGAGCCGTTTATGGCTTATCGCCGCCACAAGCCGCGAGCTTGGCGTCTCGCGCGAAAAGAAGATCCAGATGTCGCCGCCGACGGCCTGCATCCGCTCATCCTTGCCGATATAGGCCTCCAGCGCCGCGACGGCCTCAGCGGGAACGGGCTTGCGCATCACGCGCACCGCTACCTGATCCGCGGCGGCAGCCGATTCGGCGGGAAACGGATTGCCGCCGCAAGCTTCAACCAGTCATCCGCGCGGCGCACGATGATGTCGACATGGCGGCCGAAGGTCTTTTGGAACGCCGTCTCCAATCGGCGCTCCAGCGCGGCAATCTCTGTTTCTTTCGTCTCGAAAACCAGATTGCCGGTCGCCACCAGCGTGCGCGGGTTGTTCAGGCCCAGGCCTTCTGTCATGGCCCTGAGATCGGACATGACGACACGCCGCCCCTCGCCCAGAACGATGCTGTAAAGCAGAGCGACGTAGGTTTGCATGTCAGCCCGGATATCTCACGATAGCCTGTCGATTTAGACCAAGCGGCTCTGCTCCACCGCTGCCTCAATGAAGCTGGCAAACAGCGGGTGCGGGTCAAGCGGCCGGCTTTTCAGCTCGGGATGATATTGCACGCCGATGAACCAGGGATGGTCGGGATATTCGACCGTTTCCGGCAGCACGCCGTCCGGCGACATGCCGGCAAAAACCAGCCCGCAATCCTCGAGCCGCTCCTTGTAGTCGACATTGACCTCGTAGCGGTGGCGGTGGCGCTCGGAAATCTGCGTGTCGCCATAGATCTCGGCGATCTTCGAGCCCCTGGCGAGGTCCGCCTGATAGGCTCCGAGCCGCATGGTGCCGCCGAGGTCGCCGGTTTCCCTGCGCTTCTCCAGCATGTTGCCTTTCAGCCATTCCGTCATCAGGCCGACGACCGGTTCCTCGGTCGGACCGAATTCGGTTGACGAGGCATGCTTGACGCCGGCCAGCGAACGCGCTGCCTCGATGCAGGCCATCTGCATGCCGAAGCAGATGCCGAAATACGGCACTTTTCGCTCGCGGGCGAACTTCGCCGCAAGGATCTTGCCTTCCGCGCCGCGCTCGCCAAAACCGCCGGGGACCAGAATGCCGTGGACCTTTTCCAGCCACGGCGCCGGGTCTTCCTTCTCGAATATCTCGCTCTCGATCCAGTCGAGCTTGACCTTGACGCGGTTGGCGAGACCGCCATGCGACAGCGCCTCGATCAGCGATTTGTAGGCGTCCTTGAGGCCGGTATATTTGCCGACGACGGCGATGGTCACCTCGCCTTCCGGGTTGTGGATGCGTTTGGACACCGCTTGCCAGGGCTCCATCCGCGGCTTCGGCGCCGGATCGATGCCGAAAGCGGCGAGCACTTCCGAATCCAGTCCTTCATTGTGATAGGCCATCGGCACGTCGTAGATGTGCGGCACATCGAGCGCCTGGATGACGGCGCTCTCGCGCACATTGCAGAACAGCGACAGTTTGCGGCGCTCTTCCCTGGGGATGGGGCGGTCGGCGCGGACCAGCAGGATGTCGGGCGCGATGCCGATGCCGCGCAATTCCTTGACCGAATGCTGGGTCGGCTTGGTCTTCAATTCGCCCGCCGTTGGAATATAGGGCATCAGCGTCAGGTGCACGTAGACGGCGTTGTTGCGCGGCAGGTCGTTGCCAAGTTGGCGGATCGCCTCCAGAAACGGCATCGCCTCGATGTCGCCGACGGTGCCGCCGATCTCGCACAGGACGAAGTCATAATCGTCATTGCCGTTGAGAATGAAATTCTTGATCTCGTCGGTGACATGCGGAATGACCTGCACGGTGGCGCCAAGATAATCGCCGCGTCGCTCCCGCTCGATGATGTTCTTGTAGATGCGACCCGTGGTGATGTTGTCCTGCTGGTTGGCCGAGCGGCCGGTGAAGCGCTCATAATGGCCAAGATCGAGATCGGTCTCGGCGCCGTCATCCGTCACGAAGACTTCGCCATGCTGGTATGGCGACATCGTGCCGGGATCGACATTGAGATAGGGATCAAGCTTCTTGATGCGCGCGCGATAGCCTCGCGCCTGCAAGAGAGCCCCAAGGGCCGCTGCAGCGATGCCTTTTCCGAGTGAGGAAACCACGCCGCCTGTGATGAATACATATCGCGCCATGGGAGTCATCGCTTAACGCGGCCGAATTGATTCCGCCAGAGAAAAAACCGCCGCGAAGGCTTTTTCCCAAAGAAGGCGCCCTGGTGATGCTCGAACCAAAACAAAAGGGCCGGCGAGGCCGGCCCTTTTGTTTGACCCGTCAAGGCGTCAGATGATGACGACCTTGGTGCCCACTTTCACTCTGCGATAAAGGTCCATGACGTGCTCGTTGATCATGCGGAAACAGCCGTTGGAGGAGCTCGTCCCGATCGACTGCGGCGCAATGGTGCCGTGAATGCGCAGATGTGTGTCCTTCTTGCCGTCATAGAGATAGATGGCGCGCGCACCGAGCGGGTTATCGCCGCCGCCTGGCATGCCGTCCTTGTACCGGCCGTAATTCTTCGGCTCACGCTTCTGCATGTCGAGCGTCGGGATCCAGCGGGGCCATTCCTGCTTGTCGCCGACGGCGACCGTGCCCTTGAACTGCAGGCCGTCACGACCGACCGCAATCGCATAACGGCGGGCGGTCCAGGAGGATTCGACGAGATAGAGGCGGCGCGCACTCGTATCGATGACGATGGTGCCGGGGCTATAGCCGGTGAACTCGACCTCTTGCGGCACGAACTCCGGCTTCACCTTGAACTGCTTCCTGGCTTCCTTGCTGGCGAGCGCGGCATCGAGGGCGCGGGTCTCGGGGAGCAGCGACATCGACGAGGACGTGCCGCCGAACAGGCCGGCGAACAGCCCGACGCGCTGGGGCTTCTGTCCGACCGGCTCGCTGCGCAATTCGCCGTTGTTGCCGGTCAGCGCGACGTTCATGGCCTCGGCGGGAATTGCCTCGGCCGACTGGATTGCGGCGATGGGTTGAATCGGGTCGATGATCTTGACCGGCCTGGCATCGGCCAGCCTGGCCTTGCCAGCGGACTTATCCTTCTTGACGAGGCCCTTCCTGGCAAGAAACGCCTGCCGTTCCGCGTCCGACTTGGCTTTGGCCGCCTCGCGCATCGCCAGCTTCCTTGCCTCGATCGCCTTTACTCGAGCAGACTGCTTGTCAGCCGCGATCTTGGCTTCGATCTTCCTGATCTGGGCAAGATCTGCCGCGCTCGGGTCTTTTTTCTTCTTGAGGAGCTTGAGTTGCGCCGTGTCGCTTTTGGCGGCGACGTAGACGACGTCAGTTGTGACTGCGGATTTAGGGGCCGAATTGCCCGCCGGCATGGCCGCGTAAGCGGGCGCACCAAGGCTGAGCACGGCCCAAAGGCCGGCTAAAATGAAGCTGCGAAGCTGCATGGCGAAGATCCGATCGTTCAATGCTTGTTGCCACGGCGTCGCCCGGCGTCCCCCAAGGACCCCGAATGTGCCGCGCGCAATCTATAATCGATTAGTCGGAGACGCCTCAAGCGCCCTGGCGTGCCGCGCCCGGTCGAATCCTCGTGATCGTGCGGCATTTGCCGCGACTGTGTTCAAACAACAACAGATCGCGGCGCCGGACGTCTGCTGATTACTGGTTTGGAACCTGCGGTGTTACTGGCGGGGTAGCGCCGTTTGTGGCCGGCGGCGTGGTCGCTCCCGCCGCTGGCGGTGCAGCGGGGGCCGGGGCTGCGGCATCATTGCCGGAAGGCGGTGTTGGCGCCGTACTGCCGGACGGCGGTGTCGGCGTCGTGGTGCCAGGCAACTGGTTGAGCACGCCGCCCCCACCGTTCGTCACAGGCACGCGATCGAGAATATCGATCGGCTTCTCGCCGTACCGGGCGACGATCGACAAGGTCAGCGAGGTGGCGAAGAACGCCGCCGCCAGGATCGCCGTCGCCCGCGTCAGCGCGTTGGCGGCGCCGCGTGCGGTCATGAAGCCCGATCCGCCGCCGATACCGAGGCCGCCGCCTTCGGAGCGCTGCAGCAGCACCACGCCGACAAGAGCGAGCACGACCATGAGGTGGACGACGATCAGTACGGTTTCCATAATTTATCCTGGCAAAGCCTTGCGCGGCCGCTGATACGACCGGTGATTTGGAGGCGGCTCAATACAATGCTTTGACGGCAATTCCAAGCCCGTGGCCGGAATATGGGAAGCAATGCGGCCGTTGCAACATTTTCCGCTGCGGCACAGTATCCGAAGTGCCCGACAGCCTTTCGATGCTAAAGCATGTCGCGCAAAAGCATGCCCTTGGGCCTGACCCGAGGGTGTGCAGCGGTTTTGCGATAACGACATGCGTAAAAACAACAACCTAAAGCGCGTCGCATTAGGCCGGCCAAACGCGACGCGCTTTAGGAGATATTTCGATAGGCTTCGGCAATGCCGAGAAAGTCCGCCGCCTTCAGGCTGGCGCCGCCGACCAGCGCGCCGTCGACATTTTTTACGCCAAGCAGTTCGACCGCGTTCGACGGCTTGACCGAGCCGCCATAGAGGATGCGCATCTTCGCCGCTGCGCTGCCAAGCCTTTCCGACAGTTTTTCGCGAATATGCGCATGCGCCTCAGCAACGTCGGCGGCGGTCGGCGTCAGTCCCGTGCCGATCGCCCATACCGGCTCGTAGGCGATGACGGTATTCGATGCCGTAGCGTTCGGCGGCACCGAGCCGGCGACCTGGCGCGACAGCACGTCGAGCGTAGCGCCCGCCTCGCGTTCGGCTCTCGTCTCGCCGATGCAGATGATGGCAACCAGCCCGGCGCGCCACGCGGCGGACGCCTTTGCCTGGACAATGGCGTCGTCCTCATTGTGATCGGCGCGGCGTTCGGAATGGCCGACGATGACGTGACTGGCGCCCGCATCTTTCAGCATCTCGGCCGAAATACAGCCGGTATGGGCGCCGCTCTCCTTGGTGTGGCAATCCTCGCCCCCGGCCCGGACCGGCGTGCGCGACAAGATCTCCGCGGCATGGGCAAGCAGCGTCGCCGGAACGCAGACCAGCGCTTCGGTCTCGGCATCGAGCCCGCTCATGAAGCCGTTGCCGATCATCCTGAGTTCGTTGAGCGAGGCGCTGGTGCCGTTCATTTTCCAGTTGCCGGCGACCAGCGGGCGGATTCCAAGCGTCATGGGATTGCTTCTCCGGGCAATATTCGGCTGCGTCCTCACTACCAAACTCAGCCCACAAAGCAATCGACAGTCGGCCGGAAGGACGCTATTGCGCTTGTTTCAGACTCGGCGCATGCGAAATGCGCGAAAAAATCGGAATTGACCATGCTTGGTATCTTGAGAAGCGCGGCGGGGACCTGGATCGCGAAAGCGCTGCTGATATTGTTGGTGTTGAGCTTCGCCGTCTGGGGCATTTCCGGACAGATGGTCGGTGGTTTTGCAGGCCACGACGCCGTTGTCACGGCCGGAGGCACCAAAGTGTCGATCAACGAGTATCGGCTGGCCTATGACCGGCAGATCAGCGTGATGTCGCAGCAATTCGGCCAGCGCATCAGCCGCGAGCAGGCGACGGCGCTTGGCCTCGATAACCAGGTGCTGGCGCAACTCGTGTCGGGGGCAGTCCTCGATGAGCAGGCCCGCAAGCTCGGGCTTGGACTGTCCAAGGACCGGCTGGCCCAACTCACGCATGAAGACCCGGCCTTCAAGGGTCCCGGCGGCAACTTCGACAGAAGGACTTTCGAATACATACTGCAACAGGTCGGCATGCGGCCGGAAGACTATCTCAGGAATCGCGCCCAGGTGGCTGTGCGCCAGCAGATCGTCGAGGCGGTTTCGGACGGCCTCAAGGCCCCGAATACGTTCTTGAAGGCGGTCGCGCTCTATCGTGGCGAAGACCGCACCATCGACTATTTGACGTTGCCGAAATCGCTGGTCGAGCCGATCGAATTGCCATCCGACACTACGCTTTCGGCCTATTTTGAGGAAAACAAGAAGACCTATGCGGCGCCCGAATACCGCAAATTCTCCTATGTCAGGCTCGAGCCGGAAGACATCATGGATGTGAGTGCCGTGACCGACCAGCAGGTCAGCGACGACTACAACAAGAACAAGGGGCGCTACACCACGGCGGAAACGCGCACCATCGAACAGCTCGTGTTCAAAACGCCCGATGCCGCGAAGGCCGCGCTCGATTCACTCAAGACCGGCGCGACCTTCGACAAACTCGTCGCCGCCGAGGGCAAGACGCAAGCCGACACGCTGCTCGGCACGCTGTCCAAGGACAAGATCGCCGACAAGGCGGTGGCGGATGCGGCGTTTGCGCTCAACGTCAACGAAGTCAGCCCGGTCGTTCAGGGCGCCTTCGGTCCGGTGCTGCTGCGCGTCACCGAGATCAAGCCCGAAGTGGTGAAGCCGCTGGCCGAAGTGGCCGCCGACATCCGCAAGGACCTGGCGCTGGGCGAGGCAAGCCGCATTCTGCTCGACGTGCATGACAGTTACGAAGACAGCCGCGCTTCGGGCAGCACGCTCGAGCAAGCGGCCGAAAAACTGAAGCTGAAGGTCGTCACCGTCGAAGCGATCGATCGCACCGGCCTGAGGCCGGACGGCGCCGTCGTCAAAGATCTGCCGGAATCGCCGGAGCTGATCAAGGCGGTGTTCGATGCCGAATCCGGCACCGAGAATCCCGACCTCACCACCGCCAACAATGGCTTCGTGTTCTACGAGGTGGATTCGGTCACGCCGGCCCGCGACCGCACGCTGGATGAAGTCCGCCAGAAGGTGGTGGCCGACTGGACGGCGGCGGAAACGACCAAGCGGCTCACCGCAAAAGCGCAGGAGCTCGAAAAGCGTCTCGAGGCCGGCACTACGCTCGACGTGATCGCGAGCGAGCTCAAGCTTGAGAAGCAGACCAAGCGCGGCGTCAAGCGCGGGGCGGACGACGCCGATTTCGGCAAGGAAGGGGCGGCTGCGATGTTCGGCGAAGGCGAAGGCGGGACCGGATTGATCCCCTCGCCCACCGGCGACGGACAGATCCTGTTCAGGATTGCCGAAGTGTTCGAGCCTGCCGGAGCCGACGCCAGCTCGGTGCCGGACGACGAGCAGAAATCGTTCACCGCCGGCATGTCCGACGACCTGCTCGACCAGTTGGTGGCGCAGCTGCAGACGCAATATGACGTTCGCATCGACCAAACCGCCGTTGCCCAAGCCCTGACCAGATGAGCGCGCTCAAGACCCATATCGCCAAGGTCGCCGCCGGCAGCTCCCTTTCCTTCGAGGAAGCGCGCGATGCCTTCGACATCATCATGTCGGGCGACGCTACGCCCGGCCAGATCGGCGGCTTCCTGATGGCGCTGCGCGTGCGCGGCGAGACGGTGAGCGAGATTTCCGGCGCCGTCGCCACCATGCGCGCCAAGATGCTGCGCGTCGACGCGCCGGCTGGCGCCATCGACATCGTCGGCACCGGCGGCGACAATTCGCACAGCGTCAACATCTCGACCGCATCCGCGTTCGTCATCGCCGCCTGCGGCGTGCCGGTGGCCAAGCACGGCAATCGCGGACTGTCCTCGCAGACCGGCGCCGCCGACGTGCTGACCGCGCTTGGCGTCAAGCTCGACATCCCGCCGGAAACGATCGGCCGCTGCATCCACGACGCAGGCGTCGGCTTCATGTTCGCGCCGGCGCATCATCCGGCGATGAAGCATGTCGGCCCGATCCGCGTCGAGCTCGGCACCCGCACCATCTTCAACCTGCTTGGCCCGCTCTCCAATCCGGCTGGTGTCGTCAGGCAGATGGTTGGCGTCTTCTTGCCGGAATGGATTATGCCGGTGGCAGAGACGTTGAAGGCACTGGGCGCCGACCACGCCTGGGTCGCCCATGGCGACGGCTATGACGAGATCACCACCACCGGCGAAACCCAGGTCGCCGAACTGGTCGGCGGCGAGATCCGCAGCTTTACGCTGACCCCGGAAGCGGTCGGGCTGAAGCGGCATACCAAGGACGAGTTGCGCGGCGGCGATGCCGCCTACAACGCCCAGGCGCTACGCGACATGCTGGGCGGCGCTGCCGGCGCCTTTCGCGATACGGTGCTGATGAACGCCGGCGCCGGACTGGTGGTGGCGGGAAAGGCGACGACGCTTGCCGATGGCATGGCGACGGCGTCGCAAGCCATCGACAGCGGCCGGGCGCTGAAGGTGCTTGACCGGCTGGTCGAGATTTCGAACGGATAGCGCCGTGTCTGATATCCTGCGCAAGATCGAAGCCTACAAGCGCGACGAGATCGCGGCGGCGAAGGCGCGGGTGCCGCTTGCCGAAATCAAGGCGCGGGCAAAGGCTGCCGACGCACCACGCGGCTTTCTCTCGGCCCTTGAAGCCAAACGCAAATCCGGCAGTTTCGCGCTGATCGCCGAGATCAAGAAGGCGAGCCCGTCCAAGGGCCTGATCCGCGCCGATTTCGATCCGCCGGCGCTGGCCACGGCCTATGCCGAAGGTGGGGCTGCCTGCCTGTCGGTGCTGACCGATGCGCCGTCTTTCCAGGGGGCGCCTGAATTCCTCACCGATGCGCGCAGCGCCGTGAGGTTGCCGGCTTTGCGCAAGGATTTTCTGTTCGAGCCCTACCAGGTGTTCGAGGCCCGTGCGTGGGGCGCGGACGCCATCCTGATCATCATGGCGAGCGTCGATGACGCCGTGGCCAGGGAACTCGAAACGACGGCGTTCGAGCTCGGCATGGACGCGCTGGTCGAGGTGCACGACGAGGCCGAGACGGAACGCGCGCTGAAACTGTCGTCGCGGCTGATCGGCATCAACAACCGCAATCTGCGGACGTTCGAAACCAGCATCGAGACATCGGAGCGGCTCGCGGCGATGGTGCCGGCCGACCGGCTGCTGGTCAGCGAGAGCGGTATTTTCTCGCACCAGGACTGCCGCAGGCTGGAACGGAGCGACATCTGCACTTTCCTCGTCGGCGAGAGCCTGATGCGGCAACAGGACGTGGCCACTGCGACGCACCTGCTTTTGACGGGCAAGGCGCCCGCCAATGCATCTGCCCGAAAATCGGAATCGATGTTCGGAGAGCATGATGCATAGATATAAAGCGTTAGAATGTACTTTGTGCGTTCAAACGGACGCACGTCGCTCCAGGGTGACCTGACGATGTCGGCCGCCCTCACCCATCTTGGCGCGGAAGGCGAAGCCAATATGGTCGATGTCGGCGACAAGGCGGAGACGACCCGCACGGCAATCGCCGAAGGTCTTGTCTCGATGCGGCCCGAAACGCTGAAAATGATTCTCGACGGCGATGCCAAGAAAGGCGACGTGCTGGGCACGGCGCGCATCGCCGGCATCATGGCGGCCAAGAGGACGCATGAGCTGATCCCGCTCTGCCATCCGCTGCTGTTGACCAAGATATCGGTAGACATCGAACCGGACGCGAAGCTGCCCGGCCTGAAGGTCACGGCGCTGGCCCGCGTCACCGGAAAGACCGGCGTCGAGATGGAAGCGCTGACCGCCGTCTCGGTCGCCTGCCTGACCATCTATGATATGGCCAAGGCGGTCGATCGCGGCATGGCGATCTCCGGCATCAGGCTGGTGGAAAAGACCGGCGGCAAATCCGGCGACTACAAGGCGGATGCCCAGGGGGCAGGCCAATAATGGCGCTGCTTGCGGTCGCCGAGGCGCTCGAGCGCCTGCTTGCGGATGCTGCGCCCTTGCAGGCTGAAAGCGTCGCCCTGATGGACGCCGCCGACCGCGTGCTGGCGGGGCCGCTCATGGCGCTCCGCACCCAGCCGCCATTCAACGCGTCGGCCATGGACGGCTATGCCGTGCGGGCCGACGATGTCGCGTCCGTGCCCGCGAGACTTTCGGTGATCGGCATGGCGCCGGCCGGACGCGGCTTTGCCGGGACAGTCGGCCCGGCGCAGGCCGTGCGCATCTTCACCGGCGCGCCGCTTCCCGCAGGCGCCGACACCATTGTCATCCAGGAGAATGTCCGCGACCTCGGCGGCGGCATGATCGAAGTGACCGCGCCGACGGTTGAAGGCCGCAACATCCGCCGCCTCGGGCTCGATTTCTCGAAGGGCGACTTGCTGCTGGAGAAAGGCCGCCTGCTTGATCCGGCGGCATTGTCGCTGGCGGCGTCGGCCAACCATCAGCAGGTCAGCGTGGTGAAACGGCCGCTGGTCGCCATCATCGCTACCGGCGACGAATTGCTGCCGCCGGGCAGCGACCTTGGCCCCGACCAGATCATCTCCTCCAATGCCTATGGCGTCGCCGCCGCGGCCCGCTTGGTCGGCGCCAGCGCACTCGATCTCGGTATCGCCGCCGACCGCAAGGAGGCGATCGCCGCGCTGGTGACGAAAGCCGTCGACGCAGGCGCCGAAATCATCGTCACGCTGGGCGGCGCCTCGGTCGGTGACCACGACCTCGTCCATGACGTGCTGACCGGTGAAGGCATGGCGCTCGATTTCTGGAAAATCGCCATGCGGCCCGGCAAGCCACTGATGTTCGGGCGGCTGGGCGACATCCGCTGCATCGGCCTGCCCGGCAATCCGGTGGCCAGCCTGGTCTGCACGCAACTCTTTCTGAAGCCGCTGCTGGCGCGGCTCGGCGGCCGCGCTTTTCGCCAGGACATGCGTCAGGCGCGGCTTGGCGCCGCCATGCCGGCCAACGATCTCAGACAGGACTATGTACGCGCGGTGGTGAAGGAAGAAGCCGGCACGCTTGAGGCAACGCCGTTCAGTATCCAGGATTCCTCGATGCTCAGAATGCTGGCCGACGCCAACGGACTGGTCGTGCGCGAGCCATTCGCTCCCGCGGCCGCAGCGGGCACCGCCTGCAGCGTGCTGATGCTACGCTGAACAAAGCGTCAACACATTCATTAAACTTTAAATGGTTGCGGAACACAACTGGAACAGATAGTGTTTGTTCTGGGTTTGTTTTTCTGATTCTGTTGGGGGTCGCGATGCTGACACGCAAACAACATGAACTGCTGATGTTCATCCACGAGCGGCTGAAGGAAAGCGGCATTCCGCCCTCGTTCGACGAGATGAAGGAAGCGCTCGACCTCGCCTCCAAATCGGGGATCCACCGGCTGATCACGGCGCTGGAGGAACGCGGTTTCATTCGCCGCCTGCCCAACCGCGCCCGCGCGCTGGAGGTGCTGCGCCTGCCCGATTCGATCGCGCCGGGCCTCAATGCGGCGCGCAAATTCTCGCCGAGCGTCATTCAAGGCAGCCTTGGGCAAGGCGGCCTTGGACAGGGCGGCCTCGGACGGCAGATCAAGCCGGCGCCTTCGCGCATGCGTGCGGCCGGCAATGACGACGACGTCGTTGCCACTGTCTCCATACCGGTGATGGGCCGCATCGCTGCCGGTGTGCCGATCGACGCCATCCAGCACCAGACGCATTCGATCTCGGTGCCACCGGACATGATCACCGGCGGCACGCACTACGCGCTGGAGGTCAAGGGAGATTCGATGATCGAGGCCGGCATCTTCGACGGCGACACGGTCATCATCCGCAACGCCGACACCGCCCAGCCTGGCGAGATCATTGTCGCTCTGGTCGACGAGGAGGAAGCGACGCTGAAGCGTTTCCGCCGCAAAGGTGCCTCGATCGCACTGGAAGCCGCCAATCCGGCCTACGAGACGCGCATCTTCGGGCCGGACCGGGTCAAGGTGCAGGGCAAGCTCGTCGGACTGATCCGGCGTTACTGAACGGCAGGCTTCCTGGGTTTCTCGGCCCTGCGGTATGGCGGCAGGCCCCTCGCCTCGCGCGAAAACCGCCGCTGCTCATGCCAAGGCCTATATGGCTGTCTGACGGCAAAACGGATTTCTGCGGGCGTCGTCGCCGATAGCGGATCGAAGAAGACGGCGGCACTGCCCATGCGAGCGAGCTGCCGTTTGGTGACGACGAGAACCAGCGGGTTGCGGCAGGGTTTGTAATAGGCTGTGGCATCGTCGATGACGATCAAATCCGCAAAGGCACAGGCCGGCCGCGCGGTTTTACGGTTGTCGGCGAGCGCGATGAGCGCGCCGGACGGATGCCGGGCCAGGCATAGGCCGGCAGTGCAGGTGAAAGGCGCTCCCGGCGGCAGGTCGGCCGGATCGGCGATGTCGAACCGCACATCTCCTTTTTCGAATGTCTCCGGCTCGACGATCGTTGTTGAAACCAGCGCATGTTTCCAGTTGTCGGTGGTGAATTCGTTCGAACGCACCCGGTTGACGGCAAGTTCGCCGCCGCCGATCGGCAGTGCCACCAGATGCGCATCCTCCGAGATCAGCACGTCGGGGGTGCGCGTCTCGGAAATCGTCAGCAGGCCGGCGAGCGCAAAGGGAAGTGCCGCAAGCCGCAGCCACGTCGTCGCCATCGTGGATATGACCAGGGCGACCGTCACCAGCAGAACCGATTGCAACGAAATCAGGCCGACTGCATCGACCGGCGAACGCTCCGAGATCCATCCCGAAATTGCAATCATCGCCGTCAGGCCCTTGCCCATCATGTAGAGGAAAGGGCCGTCGAGGCCGAAAGGCATTGCCAAGGCGCTGAGGACGGCCAGGAACATGACGATCGTGACGATCGGCATGACCGCCAGATTGGCGAACAGGCTGAGCGGCGAGACGCGCTGGAAGTGCCAGATGGCGAAGAGCGCGGTGGCGCTGCCGGCAATGATGGAGGTCATTGCGATGGTGCCTGCCCCAGCGACGAGCTTGCGCGTGACGAAAGCGGCCGGTGACCGTCGCTGTCGCGGCGCCTTGGCCTTGTCGGCACGAAAGTCGGACCAACTGGCATAGGCGCCCACGAGAGCCGCAGTCGCAGCGAAGGACATCTGGAAGCTTGGGCCGACCACCTCGTGCGGCGACACGACGATGACGGCGATGGCCGAAATCGCCAGGTTGCGCATGGTGAGTGCCGCCCGGTCGAACAGCACGGCGACAAGCATTACCGCCAGCATGATGAAGCTGCGTTCAGCCGCGACCACGATACCGGAGAAAATCAGATAGGCAGCGATGGAGACGAGTGCGGCAGCAGCCGCATATTTCTTGACCGGCCGGCGCGACGAAAAGTCGGGAAACAGCGCAAAGGCGCTGCGCAGCAATCCCATGACGGTGCCGGCGACAAGCGCCATGTGCAGGCCGGAAATGGAGATGATGTGGTAGATGCCGGTGCGCCGCATCGATTCGTTTATCTCTTCGGGGATGCCGGCACGCACGCCGACGATCAGCGCAGCGGCAATCTCCCCCTCGGCACCACCGATGCTGTCCCTGATATGGTCGGCGATGGTTTCGCGTGCCTTCTCGATCGACGAAGAAAGGCGTGCGGTTAACGGTGCATCTTCGGAGACGACGATCTTTGGACTGCCGAGGAAAAAGCCACTGGCACCGATACCGGCGAAATAGCTGTCAAAGGAAAAGTCAAAGCTGTCCGGTCTGACCGGGCCAGTCGGAGGCAGAAGCCTCACATAGCCGGTTGCCACCGAGCCTGCGGTCATCTCAGCGGGAATCTTGCGTGCCGACATCCTGACACGTTCGGGTGCATAACGCAGTGTCGGCCGGGCGGTCGACATCACGTCGATGGTCAGCCTGATCCGGCCGTTTGCCATCTGGTCGAGCCTGACGACACGGCCGGTCAGCCGGGTCTGGATTTCCGAACCGAGCATCTTCGTTCCGGCGCGCCAGGTTTCAACCTTGGCGGCGAGCACACCAAGCGCGCACAGCAACGCTGCCATGCAGCACAGGTGCGTTTTGCGGCGTGAGCGCGTGACGGCCGCACACAATGCCGTGAGGACCACGACGGCAATCGGCTGGGCAAAGTCCGGTTCGACGGCAAGCGAAAAATAGACGATCACCCCGCATGCCAGAAAAACCGGCACCAGCAGGAAGGCGACGCCGCGGTCGAGTTCCAGGCCGGCTGCGGAGGCCACGCTGTTGCGGACACCGGATGGTGAAAGATGGCTGAGCAGTCGGCGAAAACGAATGACAGGGCCGGGTGCTGGAGCCGGTATCGGTGCGGAGCGGTCCGGCGAAAGAGGCTGGATGCCCGGGGGCGACGCCGGCAGCGAAACGGGTAACGGCTCAGCGTCGGCGAACAGCGATCGTTCGCTGACGCTTGCGTTCGCGCCCTCGCTCTCGTCCACGCCGCGGCCTGGTCCAGCCATAGGGTTCGCCCCTTGCGCCCTTGACCTCCTATGCTACATGAACGCGCAACGCGCGAAAGTCCGCGCAACCACATCCGTTTTCTGCGCTTGCCCCGAGAGTTCCATGTTCGACAAGGTCGTCACCCGTTTTGCCCCTTCGCCCACCGGATTCCTGCATATTGGCGGGGCGCGCACGGCGCTGTTCAACTGGCTGTATGCGAAACACAGTGGCGGCAAGATGCTGCTGCGCATCGAGGACACCGATCGCGAGCGTTCGACCGATGCGGCAACCGCTGCCATCCTCGATGGGCTCTCCTGGCTCGGCCTCACCTGGGACGGCGAACCGGTATCCCAGTTCGAGCGCGCGCCGCGCCACCGCGCCGTTGCCGAGGAGCTGGTGCGCCTCGGCAAAGCCTATTACTGCTATGCGACGCCGGCCGAGCTGGAGGCGATGCGCGAGAGTGCGCGGGCCAAGGGCTTGCCTCCCCGCTATGACGGCCGCTGGCGCGACCGCGACCCGTCAGAGGCACCGGTTGGCGCCAGGGGCGCGATCCGCATCAAGGCGCCGGCCGAAGGCGAGACGGTGGTGCATGACCGCGTGCAGGGCGAAGTCCGCTTCCCCAACAAGGACCTCGACGATTTCATCATCCTGCGCTCGGACGGCAACCCGACCTATATGCATGCCGTCGTCGTCGACGACCACGACATGGGCATCACCCACATCATCCGCGGCGACGACCATCTGACCAATGCCGCCCGCCAAATGGTGATCTATCGAGCCTTGGGCTGGGAGGTGCCGTCAATGGCGCATATCCCGCTGATCCATGGCGCCGACGGCGCCAAGCTGTCGAAGCGGCACGGCGCCCTCGGCGTCGAAGCCTATCGCGCCATGGGCTATCTGCCCGAGGCACTGCTCAACTACCTGGCGCGGCTAGGCTGGAGCCACGGCGACGACGAGGTCATGTCGATCACCGACATGATTGCGTGGTTCGACATCGGCGATGTCAACAAGGGGGCCGCCCGCTTCGATTTCGCCAAGCTCGAGGCGCTGAACGGCGTGCATATGCGGCGCATGAACGACGCCGAATTGCTCGATATCTTCATCGACACGCTGCGCCATCTCGAAGGCGGCCCGGCGATCGCAGCGCGCCTCGACGACACACGCGAGGCGCAGTTGCTGGCCGCCCTGCCCGGCTTGAAGGAGCGCGCCAAGACGCTGGTCGAGCTGGTCGACGGTGCCGCCTTCCTGTTTGCCGAGCGGCCGCTGCCGATCGACGAGAAGGCGGCGGCGCTGCTCGGCGGCGAGGCGCGCGAGATCCTGCGGGGCGCCCATGCGGCGCTGAAGGCGATTTCAGGCGATTGGACGGCCGCAGCGGCGGAAGCGGCCATCCGCGAATATGCGCTGGCCGGCGGCCATAAGCTTGGCGCTGTGGCCCAACCTTTGCGCGCCGCGCTCACCGGCAAAAGCACCTCGCCCGGCGTGTTCGACGTGCTTGCCGTGCTTGGCCGCGAGGAAAGCCTGGCGCGCGTCGCGGATCAAATCGATTAGCAAAACTGGCCCAAGAAGATTGGCATTGAAAGGTGGGTTTCGCAGTGCAACATTAGGTCTTGGCCCAATTTGGCACGCAAATCCAATTGCGGGCGCAAACGCGCGAACTCCGATACTTTCGAGGTGTTGCGTTGCAGAAATTTTGCCTTTGCCGACATGAGAAAACAAAAAGGAGTTTGCAATGTCCGAAGCTGCGACAAAAATGGAATTTGGCGGCAAAACCCACGCGTCGACCGCGAAACTTGAATTCGGCGGCAAAACTCACGAACTCAAGGTGCGAAGCGGCTCGGTCGGACCTGACGTCATTGATATCGGCGCGCTTTACAGCACCACCGGGGCCTTCACCTACGATCCCGGCTTCACCTCGACGGCAAGTTGCGAGTCGGAAATCACCTTCATCGATGGCGATGCCGGCATCCTTTTGCATCGCGGTTATCCGATTGACCAGTTGGCCGAGCACGGCGACTTCCTCGAAGTCTGTTATCTCCTGCTCTACGGCGAACTGCCGACCAAGGCGCAGAAGGACGATTTCGACTACCGGGTGACGCGCCACACCATGGTGCACGAGCAGATGTCGCGCTTCTTCACCGGCTTTCGCCGCGACGCCCACCCGATGGCGGTGATGTGCGGCGTGGTCGGTGCGCTGTCAGCTTTCTATCACGATTCCACCGACATCTCGGACCCCTACCAGCGCATGGTCGCATCGATGCGGCTGATCGCCAAGATGCCGACGATCGCGGCGATGGCTTACAAATACCACATCGGCCAGCCCTTCATTTACCCGAAGAACGAGCTGAATTTCGCGGCCAACTTCCTGCATATGTGCTTTGCCGTGCCGTGCGAGGAATACAAGATCAACCCGGTGCTGGCGCGCGCGATGGAGCGCATCTTCATCCTGCACGCCGATCACGAGCAGAACGCCTCGACCTCGACCGTTCGCCTCGCCGGCTCGTCCGGCGCCAATCCGTTCGCCTGCATCGCCGCCGGCATCGCCTGCCTGTGGGGACCGGCCCATGGCGGCGCCAACGAGGCAGCCTTGAACATGCTGGGCGAGATCGGCCAAGTCGACCACATCCCGGAGTTCATCGCCCGCGCCAAGGATAAGAACGATCCGTTCCGATTGATGGGCTTTGGCCATCGCGTCTACAAAAACTACGATCCGCGCGCCAAGATCATGCAGAAGACCGCACATGAGGTTTTGGGCGAACTCGGCATCAAGGACGATCCGCTGCTCGACATCGCCATGGAACTGGAAAGGATCGCTCTGACCGATTCCTACTTCATCGAGAAGAAGCTATATCCGAACGTCGATTTCTATTCCGGCATCACGCTGAAGGCGCTGGGCTTCCCCACCACCATGTTCACCGTGCTGTTCGCGGTCGCCCGCACCGTCGGCTGGATCGCCCAGTGGAAGGAGATGATCGAGGACCCGCACCAGAAGATCGGCCGCCCGCGCCAGCTCTATACAGGTGCGCCGGAACGCGACTACGTGCCGATTGCTAAACGGTGAATAGTGAATAGTGAATAGTGAATAGTGAATAGTGAATAGTGAATAGTGAATAGTGAATAGTGAATAGTGAATAGTGAAGCAGGGTCTCTTTGTGGCCTTGGTCAAGCACGATTTTGACCATTCACTATTCACCACTTCACCAGTTCACCGCTTGATACACCTCACAACGACCCCCGCAGCGATGTCGCCCGAAGGTCCGTCGACAGCCATGCGTCTGGCCACCTCGGCAAAACCATCCTTCTGCCATGCGCGATAGGGGGTGTCGGAAAACAGCGCCTCCAACTGCCGCGCCAGGTAGTGCGGTCGCACATATTCGTTGTAGCTTTCCGGCACGATCGGGCGGTCGGCGATGAGATTGGGCAAGGAGGCGCTCCATACGGTGATCAGGCGTTGGGCCATCCGCATGACCGGATCGAGCCGGTAGCAGGAGATCATCGGCACACCCGACAGCGCCAGTTCCAGCGACACCGTTCCCGATGCGATCAGCGCTGCGTCGGCCTTGCCGAAGGCCTGCCATTTGCGCTCGGGATCAAGGATGATCTCCGGCTTCTCGTCCCAGCTTGCCACCGAAGCCCTGACCAGGTCGGCGACATGCGGCACCGTCGGCAACAGCAGGCGCAAGCGGTGTCCGCGCGCACGCAGGATCGAGATCGTCTTGCCGAACGGGCCGGCCAGCCGTCGCACCTCGCCGCGACGCGAGCCGGGCAGCACAAGCAGTGTCTTCACACGATCGTCGCACAGGTCGCGCGGCAGGCTTTGCGCCTTGGCGGCGCCGAGCACGCCCGGATCGTGGGTAAGGCGATGGCCGACATAGGTGCCGGTCGGACCGCCGAGGCGGGCGAGTTCCCTCACTTCGAAAGGCAGGATGCAGAGGATGTGGTCGACATACGGTTTCATCGCCACCGCCCTGCCCGGCCGCCATGCCCAGACGCTCGGGCAGACATAGTGGACGATCGGGATTGCCGGATCGGCGGCACGCACCTTTTTCGCCACGCGCAGCGAAAAATCCGGGCTGTCGATGGTGATGAGGCAGTCCGGCTTTTCATTGGCGACCGCACCGGCTGTCTGGCTGATCCGTCGCATCAGGCGCGGCAGATCGCGCAGGATGGCGCTCAATCCCATCAGCGCGATCTCGCCGCCGTCGAACAGCGGCGTGAGGCCGAGCGCCTGCAAATGCCGGCCGCCGATGCCGACGAGCCGGACCTCGCGGCCGGTCACGCGCTTGAGCGCCTCTACGATGTCGGCGCCAAGCAGATCGCCGGATTCCTCGCCGGCGACGATGGCGATCTTCAGCGATCGCTCAGTCGCCATGCACCGGCTCCCCAGCAGGCAGGCCAATCACGAACAGGCCGAGCGCGTCGGCGCGAGCGACGACTGTCGGGCCTTCGAGAACCAGCGAGCGGCCGGCTTCGACGGCAATGCCGGCAAGTCCGGCGGCATGCGCCGCCTCGATCGTCTGCGGGCCGATGGAGGGCAGATCGGCGCGCAACTCCTGGCCAGGCTTGGCGCATTTGACCAGGACGCCGCGCGTTCTGCCGGCCAGCCTGCCATGGCCGCGCAACTGCCGTGTTCGATCGAGCAATCCGTCGGTACCCTCGATGCCTTCCAGCGCGATGGCGCGGCCGCCGATCGCAACAGCCGCCTGACCGATATCCAGCGCGCCGATGGCCATTGCCGCTGCGTGGGCCGCTTTGATGTCGCGCCAGTCGGATTTCCGCGGCGCTGCCTTGGTCAGCGCGCCTTCGGCGGCGACCAGTTCCGGCACGATCTCATGGGCGCCGACCACCTTGATGCCGCTGCGCTCGACCCTTCGCACGAACAGTTTCAACACGGTGTCGTCGCCTTGGGTTACACCGACAAGAAGGCTGGGCACCCAGGCGAGCAGGCCGAGATTGAGGCGCATGGCGCCCAGCCTGGGGCGGCGTGTGATATGGCCCGCTGTCACCAGATGGGTAACATGACTTTTTTTGAGCGTCGGCAGCAGTGAGCCGACATCCTCCAGCCTCAACGTCGCCTGCTCATAGGCGTCGAAGTCGGATATGCGGTCGACCTCGCCCGCCACTATCACCACGAAGGGAGACTTGCCTTGCACAGCAAGCGCCCTGGCGACTTCGACCGGCAAACTGCCGCCGCCGGCGATGATGCCGACCCTGGCGTCTGGCGCGAGATCAAGGCCCGTCCGGCTGGCCCCAATCTTCGTCATCTGCCCTCAATCTTCGTCATCGGCATCGTCGCCGCCGCCAGCCCTGAGCGACGGGACGGCATAGTGCCGCTTACCGCGACTGGCGATGAAATCGATGATCTTCATGGCGGTCGGTGACGAGGCGAATTCCGCCTTGGCGAACTCGATGTTTTCGCCGACGGTTCGGGAGCGATCGAAGATCGTCTTGTAGGCCTTGCGCAGCGTGTGGATCTCGGAGCGCGGCAGGCCGGCGCGCTTCAGGCCGATGATGTTGAGGCCGCGAAGGCTGGCGCGATTGCCGACGGCGATGGCATAGGGAATGACATCGCCGACGAATGCCGAGCAACCGCCGAGAAAGGCGTTGTCGCCGACGCGGACAAACTGATGAACGGCGCTGAGACCACCGATATAGACGTTGTCGCCGATCTCGCAATGGCCGCCCAACGTCGCCTGATTGGCGAAGGTGGCGTTCTTGCCGACGATGCAATCATGGGCGATGTGGGCGTAGGCAAGGAAGTTGCCGTTGTCACCGATCGTCGTCTCGCCGCGGCTGGAATCGGTGCCGACGTGCATGGTCACGCCTTCGCGGATCGTGCAGTTCTCGCCGACGACCAGCGTGGTGCGGCCGCCCTTGTGCTTGTTGTTCTGCGGCGGCGCGCCCAGTGTCGCCATCGGATACACCTTGGTCGTCGCACCGATGGTGGTCGCGCCCATCACCGAAATGTGGCTGACCAGTTCGACGCGGTCGCCGAGCACCGCGTCGGCGCTGATGTGGCAGAATGGCCCGATGCGGACGCCTTCGCCGATTTTTGCGCCGGCCTCGATGACCGACGATGGATGGATGACTGTCTGGATTTTCATAAGCATTCGATCGTCAGTCGCTCGCGACCATCATCGCCGAGATCTCGGCTTCCGCGGCCTTGACGCCGTCGACGAGAGCCTCGCAGGCGAATTTGAGAAGGTTGCCGCGTTTCTTGATTTTCTTCACATGGATCTTCAACTGGTCGCCGGGAACGACCGGTTTACGGAATTTGGCGTTGTCGATGGTCAGGAAATAGACCAGCGACGGTTTTTCGGTGCCTAGGCTGCGGATGCAGATGGCGCCGGCCGTCTGCGCCATCGCCTCGACGATCAGCACGCCGGGCATGACCGGCTGATCCGGGAAATGACCTTGGAAATGCGGCTCGTTTATGGTCACGTTCTTGATGCCGGTGGCGGACTCGTCGCCATCGATATCGATGATGCGGTCGATCATCAGGAACGGATAGCGATGCGGCAGGAGCTTCATCAGCCCCAATATGTCGACCGCCTCGAGCGTTGTCGCCGCAACCATCTCAGCTCTTCCCTCCGTCGCCCGATTTGCGCGCCCTGGCCAGTCTTCGCAGAGCCGCGATCTCCCGCATGGCTTCCGCCATCGGCTGCGCCGGGTACCCTCCCCAAATCTCGCCTGCGGGGACGTTGCTCATGAACCCGCTTCTTGCAGCAAGCTTGGCCCCTGTCCCTACCGTCAGGTGATCCGCAAGACCGACACCGCCACCCATGGTGACGTTGTCGCCCACCGTTACGGAACCGGAAATACCCGAAAGGCCGGCGATTATGCAATTGCGGCCGATGCGGACGTTATGAGCGATCTGGACCAGATTGTCGATCTTGGTGCCTTGACCGATAATCGTGTCGGACATGGCGCCGCGATCGACGGTGGTGTTGGAGCCGATCTCGACGTCGTCCTGGATGACGACCCGGCCGATTTGCGGCACGCGCTCCGGGCCCTTGGCGCCGGCCACGAAGCCAAAACCGTCCTGGCCGATGCGGGCGCCGCCATGAATGATGACACGGTTGCCGATCAGCGCGTACTGGATGCTGGCGCCTGGGCCGACATAGCCGTCGCGGCCGAACTGGCAGGAGGGACCGATAACGGCATGAGGAGCAATGACGGTTCCGCTGCCGATAGAAGCGCGAGGGCCGATGATCGCGCCGGCCTCAACGATCGCGCCGGCCTCGACGCGCGCCGATGGATCGATATGGGCATGCGGCGAGATACCAGTTTCGCCGGTCATCGGCGCCGGTGTCGCAGCCGCCGGGAAAAGCAGGCGGCCGACCATCGCGAAAGCCTGTTGCGGGCGCGGATGGATCAGAACCGCGATACCCGCCGGCGCCTTGCCGGCAAATTCGGCCGGGCATAGAACCGCCGCTGCTCGCAGCGATTGCATCAGCGCGAAGTTGCGTCTGCCATCGACAAAGACAAGAGCGTGCTCGCCGCCTTCGCTTGCCGGCGCCAAGGCTTCGATCGATCTATCGGAGAGGTCGGAATCGACAAGCACCGAGCCGGTCAGATTCGCGACTTCGCCAGCCGTAAACCGGCGTGATGGCGCGAAGAACACCGGATCGGTCATTCCAGAAGCTATATCCAGCTAGCGCATGACCCCGAAAATCGGAATCGATTTTCGGAAAGGATAATGCGCAAAATCAAAGTCCTGCAGCGTCCTTTGCGCGTCCAGGAGGACACGCGGCGCCGTAGTGTCGAATTACTTTCTTCCGGACCGCTACGGCCCGGACGTATCGTTGCCCGCCGATCAGAACCGGGACGATATGCCGAAGTTGAATTCCTGCACCTCGTCGGTGTCCTCCTTGAGGACCGGGATCGCATAGTCGATGCGGATCGGGCCAAAAGGCGACGCCCACATCAAGCCGACGCCGGCCGAGGCACGCCATTCCATGCTGGTTGTCGATGGATCAACACCCGCCACATCGTTGCCATAAAGTGTCGCCGCATCGGCAAAGACCGCGCCGCGCAGGCCGAAGCTCTCCGGAATGATCGGCATCGGAAACTGAGCTTCCGCCGAGGCGTTGAAATAGGTGGTGCCGCCGAGATGGTCGTCAAAGCCCTGGTTGTCGACAGGACCGATGCCGCCATAGGCGAAGCCGCGGATCATGCGGTCGCTGCTCTGGAAATGATCGAAGATGCGCAGGTCGTCGTTGCCGAAGCCCTGGATATGGCCAGCCCCGCCCGAAATCAAACCAACCAGATCAAGCTGCTCCGACAACGTCTGATAGACGCTGCCGCGCGTTGTCACCTTGACGAATTTGGCGTCGCCGCCGAGGCCGGCGAATTCCGTGGTGACATTGGCGAAGATGCCTTCATGCGGGTTCTTCATGTCGTCGATGGTGTTGTAGACCAGGCCGAGACTGACCGACGACTTGAGCCACGGGCTTTCCGCAATGCCATTTAGGATAGCCGTAGAGACGGTGCAGCCAGGGAGATCGCAATCATCGTCGAGCTTGTACTTCTCCTGCGAGATATTATACGCCAGCTGCGTCGAGATGTCGTCGGTGATCGGCAGGCCGAAACGCACTGTCGCGCCTAGCGTCTCGCTCTTGTAGTCGTCGTATTCCCTGGTCCGGTTGAAGACATCGAAACCGGCGGCAATGCGCCGCCCGAGGAAATAGGGCTCGGTGAAGGAGAAGCTGTAGTCGCGCGAATTCTTGCCGCCGCCCGCCGAAAGCCTGATGAACTGGCCGCGTCCGAGGAAGTTGCGTTCGCTGATCGATCCTTCGATGGTTGGGCCTTCGGTGTCGCCACCGCTCGAATAGCCGGCGCCGACCGAGAACTCGCCGGTCGACTTCTCGACCACGTCGACCACCAGCACCACCTGGTCAGGCTCAGAGCCGGGCACGGTCGAAACCTCGACTTTCTCAAAAAAATCGAGCGCTTCCAGCCGTTTCTTCGCGCGCTGGATGAGAACCTGGTTGAAGGCATCGCCCTCACTCACGTCGAATTCTCGGCGAATGACATAGTCGCGTGTCCGGTCGTTGCCGCGAATCTCGATGCGCTCGACATAGGCCTTGGTGCCCTGGTCGATCGTATAGACCACTGAAATGGTGTGGTTCTCGAAATTGCGGTCGCCGCGCGGCGTCACCTGGGCGAAGGGATAGCCGGAACCGGCGACCCTCTCGGTCAATGCAATGATGGTGTCTTCGACGTTCTCGGCGTTGTAGACATCGCCCTTGTGGGTTTCGACCACCGACTGCAGCGATGCGCCGTCGACTTCGGGAATCGTGCTCTCGACGCTGATGTCGCCGAAGGTGTAGCGCTCGCCCTCCTGCACGGTGATGGTCACCGTGTATTTATTGGTGGTTTCGTCGAGCTCGCCGACCGCGGAAATCACCTGGAAATCGGCATAGCCGTGATTGTAATAAAAACGGCGCAGCAATTCCTGGTCGGCGTTGAGCTTGTCTTCGTCATAGACGTCGTCGCGCAGCACGAACGAAAGGATGGTCGAGCGCTTGGTCGAAATGACATCGGACAGGCGACGGCTCGAGTAGGCGCTGTTGCCGACAAAATTGATCGCGGCGATCTGTGTGCGGCCGCCTTCGTTGATGTTGAACACCACGTTCACGCGGTTGTCGCCGAGATCCATGATCTGGGTGGTCACGGCGGCGTCGTCGCGGCCGATACGCCTGTAGGCGGCCTTGACCGCCTCGACATCGGCATCGAGCGCCTGCTGCGAGAACGTTCCACGCGGCTTCAACTGGACCGCGGCCGCCAGCGCGTTGTCCTTGAGCTTCTTGTTGCCCTGGAACAGCACCTGGTTTACGACCTGATATTCGGAAACCTTGATGACCAGCGTCGAACCGACCTGGTTGATCTGGACGTCCGAGAACAGCCCGGTGCCGAACAGCGCCTTGACCGCCTCGTCGATATCGGCGCTGGAAAACGGCCTGCCGGGCTTGATCGTGACGTAGTTGCGGATCGTCTCGGCGTCGACACGCTGATTGCCGCTGACTTCAACTCTTGAAACAACAGCGGCCTCGGCCGCCGATGTGGCAACGAACTGCACTGCGAGCGCACCTGGTACGACCAGGGCGGCGGACAGGGCCACCGCGGACGCGGCGCTCAGAAACTTGGATGCTGCCTTCATCGGGCTTTTGTACCTTTTCTCGAAGTCCCCACGGCGAGAAAACCGGACGTGCGGTAATTTCCCCTACCGTATTAACCGGATTTTCCCTACACGCAAGGCTCCTGGTTAATTTGTATTTACTTAACCCAATTGCGTGGCTTTCGCGTCACGCATATCCCCACGCATGGTAAACGGCGTCTCAACATTGGCTGTGCTGAAGCCAAATTTCTTCATGATTTCAGCATCCAAACAGGTCGTTCCAGAAAACGAACCCCATGAAGCCCAAGACGAGAAGCAGGCCAGCCCTGTAGCCCAACTCCATCATCCGTTCCGACACCGGTCGCCGAATGATGGCCTCCACGCCGTAGAACAGGAGATGGCCGCCGTCGAGCGGAGGAATCGGCAAAAGGTTCAGAATACCGATCCCGACCGACAGCAGCGCGACAAGTTGCACAAGCCAGTCGAAGCCGAGTTTTGCCGCCTGCCCCGACATCTTTGCGATCTTGATTGGGCCGCCCAGCTGGCATTTGTCTTCGCGACCGACAACGAAACGCTGCAGGAACTGACCGGTGCGCTGAATGATGTATCCGGTCTCCTCGACCGCCGCCCCTACCGCTCCGACCGGGCTGTAAGTGATCAGCCTGGGCTGGCCGAATTCCTGGTTGTTGACGACGCCGATCACCGCCACCTTGACTTTGTTGCCCAGCCCGTCTTGCTGCTCCATCAATTCCGGCGTCGCCGTAACGGTGATCTCCTTGCCGTCGCGCAGCATGACGAAGGTGATGGGGTCGCCTCCACGGCCCGAGACCCGGCGCTGGACGTCGGCGAAGGTCTGGACCTTGCTGCCGTCGACGCTGACGAATCGGTCGCCGGGCAGGATGCCGGCCCTGGCCGCTGGGCTGCCCGCGGTGACTTCAGCCACCATTGGCTCCAGCACGGGCCGGCCATAGGCGGAAAACAGCACCGCGAAGACAGCGATCGTCAGCAGAAAATTGAACAGCGGGCCAGCCACCACAGTTGCCGCGCGCTTCCAGACCGGCTGCGTGTGAAAAGCGATCTTGCGTTCGGCAGCCGTCAGCGTTTCGATCTCCTCCGAACTGGGCTGGCTCGAGGTGGCGTTCATGTCGCCGACGAATTTGACGTAGCCGCCGAGTGGAATGGCGCAGAGTTTCCAGCGCGTGCCATGGCTGTCATTAAAGCCGAAGAGTTCCGGGCCGAAGCCGATCGAAAAGACCTTCACGCCGATGCCGCACCAGCGGCCGACGAGATAATGACCCATCTCGTGAACGAACACGACGACGGTCAGCACGAACAGGAAAGGCACCAGCGTGCCGAGGACAAAGCCCTCCGTGCTGAAAACCGCGTGAAGAATCTCGTTCAACTCATGTCCTCAAAATTCGTCCGCAGCACGGTGGTACCGCGACTGTGGCATCAATCCAGGCGAATCCATGGCGCATCCTGCGCAGGTCAAGAAACCAGGCCCCGAATCAAAGAATCAATGCCGATCAAGCTGGAAACAGCCCCTGTGCCGGATGGTCGGCGGTCGCCGAAATCCAGCCGATGACGTACAGGGCGAAAGCCGCCGCGACAAGCCCGTCGACCCGGTCCATGACGCCGCCATGGCCCGGTATCAGCGTGCCCGAATCCTTGCGGTTGTGGCGCCGTTTCACCCATGATTCGAAAAGGTCGCCAGCCTGGGAGACGAGCGAAAGCACCAGCGCGACGACGCCGAGCACTGCCAGATTGCCGGCTCCGGCCGCAGCGGCCAGAAGCAGCCCGGCAACCACGCCGCCGACGGCGCCGCCGAGCGCACCGCTCTGCGTCTTGCCCGGTGAGATCGACGGCGCCAGCTTCGGCCCGCCGACAGCGCGGCCGACGAAATAAGCTGCTATGTCGGTCGCCCAAACCACCGCGAACAGGAAGAGAATGGCGACGAGGCCGGAATGGTCGCCGTCGCGCAAAAGAGCAAGTGACAGTCCGGAAATGCCGGCATAGGCAAGGCCGGACGCGTCCCACTGCTCCGCCTGGCGCATCGAAGGCTGGCGCATCGAAGCCACGACCACGGTGACAACGACCATCACCGCCACAAGAAGCAGCAGCCAGAACGCCGGCAGGCCAGCGACCAAGGCGCCGACGAAAACCAGAAGCAGCGCTTCCGGCAGAAGACCAAGACCCGTGGCGGCGACCGGGCGGCACATTCGTGTCCATTCGTAGAAGATCAGGATCGTCATGGCGGCGCAAAGCAGCCTGAAGGGCAGTCCGCCGAGCCAGGTCAGGCCGAGCGTGACGACCGCAAGCACGACGGCAGAAATAACGCGAAGCTGGAGGTTGCTCATCCCTTGGCTGTCACGGCGACGCCTTCAGCGCCAAGCCCGCCGAAACGGCGCTCGCGACCGGCAAAATCGCGCAATGCGTCAGCCAGATGCTCGCGGCTGAAATCGGGCCAGTAGCAAGGCAGGAAGACAAGTTCGCTGTAAGCCGCTTGCCACAGAAGGAAATTCGACAGCCTGAGCTCACCGCTGGTGCGGATGACCAGTTCCGGATCCGGAATACCCTGGGTGTCGAGAGAGCCGGCAAAGGATTCGGCCGTGATCGCCTCGCTGTCGAGCTCACCGCGCGCCACCGCCGCGGCAAGCTTGCGCGCGGTGCGCACGATCTCGTCGCGTCCGCCATAGTTGAAAGCGATGACCAGGGTCAGCGCTTCGTTGCGGACGGTCAGCGTCTCGGCCTCTTCAAGCAGGCTCCTGATGTCAGGCTGCAGTCCTGCCCTGTCGCCGATGATCCTGACCCGCACGCCATTTTGGTGCAGTTCGGCGAGATCGCGGCGGATGAAGATTTTCAACAGGCCCATCAGGTCGCTGACTTCGGACTTCGGCCGCGACCAGTTTTCCGACGAGAAGGCGTAGACGGTGAGGAACGAGATGCCAAGGCCAGGAGCAGCGCGCACCGTGTTGCGCAGCGCCTCGACGCCGGCACGATGCCCAGCAAGCCGTGGCAAGCCACGCGCCTTGGCCCAGCGTCCGTTTCCGTCCATGATGATCGCGACATGCGCGGGGCTTGTCATGTTCTCGCTTTCGAGCCAGCAGTGGCCAGACTCTAAACCTGCATGATTTCAGCTTC
>NZ_JBVVPZ010000014.1:136098-136686 GCF_055811415.1 Mesorhizobium sp. WSM4846 | reverse complement strand
CAAACCGCATGGCGCTGCGGCGGACACGACAGGGGGAAAACTGTAACCCATGTATCCGGTTCAAAGTGTTACCCATCCATCAACTGGACACGGCAGGGCGATGAGGGGCGGCACCAAGATCGACAATTGGTGGTCTCCGCCAAAATCGGAAATTGTCTTCCGTCTGAAGCGATTGCCGTCGTGATTTGAACGCGCCGCAAGCTACCGGCTGACCGGGCGAACCCGCTGCGCCCCGCTGATTAGTGTGGGAACGGGGCGCCTGATAGGATGCGGTTGTACGAATCATGTCGGAGGAGCCACACATGAATCTCAGTGCGCCTACGCAGCTTATTTTCATCATATCCCTTGTTATCGCCATCATCGGTCTTCTCGCCGCTCTCGGCGTTTTTGCGTTCATTCCCCTAGCCGCGGTGTGGATCGTCCTCATCGCTTATATCGTGCTTGCCGGCGGCTGCCTGGTTCGCGGCGCTTAAGCCCTCAGATCTCCCAGGCAACTCGGAGCGGGCGGGCCCCACACCGGGGGGGGTGTTGTTGTTTGTGTGGGTGGGGGGCCAGGCCGCGCGGGGGGGAGGGGCTTTTTGGGAGCCG
>NZ_JBVVPZ010000014.1:0-136088 GCF_055811415.1 Mesorhizobium sp. WSM4846 | reverse complement strand
GGTGGGGGGGCGTCTCCCGCTCTTTTATTCGGGGTTGGGGGGGGGGGGGGGGGGGGGGGGGGCCCCCCCCGGGGCCCCCCCCCCCCCCGGCGGCCCGCCCCCCCCCCCCCGCGGCCCGCTTTTGATTCTGAGGGTTGGTCTGCTACCATCCGCGGGCGGAGGAAAGCTCATGTCTGCCCAGAGCGAAGACGGCAGCAACCAGCACAGTCCTGGCCTCGACCGGTTCGAGATGGTTCGGCGTGCGCCTGGCCCTTGGCTCCAGGGTTCAGTCACTGACATCTGCGGCTACCGCGAAACCATGCCCGGCCGTTTCCGCAACGTCGAATACGCATCGCTGACCGTGCCGCTGGTCATCAGCTTTGCCGAACCCTTCGCCATCGGGCTCGGCAAGGAGCCGGGCGACAACGACCGCTTCGCCAGTTTCGCCGCCGGCCTCTATGCCGGTCCGGTGGTGATCGAATCCCGCGGCGGCGCCTGCTGCATCCAGGTCAATTTCACCCCGCTCGGCGCCCGACGCTTCTTCGGCCTTGCGATGAGCGAACTGACCGACCGCATGGTCGGCCTCGACGATGTGCTCGGGATCGAAGGCATCGCGCTGCGCGAAAGACTTGGCAATGCCCACGGCTGGAGCGCACGTTTTGCCATCGTCGAGACGTTCGTCGCCGCGCGGCTGACTGAGGCCCGCGAAATGCAGGCCGAAATCGCCTGGGCCTATGACCGGATCATCGTCTCGGGTGGCCGCATTCGCGTCTCATCGCTCGCCGACAGGCTGGGCTGGAGCCGCAAGCATCTCGCGGGAAAATTCTCCAACGCGATCGGCGTCGGCCCCAAGACGCTGTCGCGCATCGTCCGCTTCAACCGGGCGCTCGGCCTGTCAAGGCAGGGCAAATCCGATTGGGCTGATATCGCCGCCGATTGCGGCTATGCCGACCAGGCGCATCTGGTGCGCGAATTCCGCGACCTTGCCGGCGAAACGCCGACGGCGCTGGCCGCCCAGGCATAGAGGCGCTGGTAACATTTCTTCAAGACGTGGGAAAAGCCTTCGCCCAGACTGGATTATCGTCCAATCCAATTGAAGGAGATCGTCATGACCATGTCAGTCGAACCGCCCAGGCTCTATCCCACCTTGCGCTACCGCAATGCCGCGAAAATGATCGACTGGCTCGGTGAAGCCTTCGGCTTTGCCGTTCATGCCCGCTACGGCGAAGGCGACATCGTCCAACACGCCGAACTGACTTTCGGCTCCTCGATGATCATGCTGGGCACCGCACGCGACGACAAGTTTGGCCAGATGATCGGCGCACCGGGCCCGGGTGGCGGCAGATCGATCTATGTTGCCGTCGACGATGCCGATGCCGCTTATGCCAGAGCCAAGAAGGCCGGCGCCGAAATACTGGAAGAGCTCACCGACCGCGACTATGGCAGCCGCGAATTCATCTGCCGCGATCCGGAAGGCAATGTCTGGTCGTTCGGCACCTATTGGCCAAAGGCCGGCGAGCCCGCCAGCTAACGCGCCAGACCAAAGATGGCGTCGCAGTCGAGGTGGGTTTCCAGCTCGGCTGCGATCTCGTCCAGCGCCCGTTCGACTTCGGCACGGTAGTCGATGCCGCCGCCCTTGACGCCAAGGTTTTCCAGGAATTTCGCCCGAAAAGCGTCGGCGGAAAACAGCCCGTGCAGATAGCTGCCCGACACCTTGCCGTCGGCCGAGACGGCGCCGTCATCGGCGCCGTTGATGACGGCGGACGGCCGCAGCGTGTCCGGACCGGTGGTGCGGCCGAGATGGATCTCGTAGCCCTCGAGCGGCAGGTCGAACTGGACCGAGCGCGCGCTGACATTGCGCACCGTCTTTTCCGGTTGCATCACCGTTTCGACGTCGAGCAGACCGAGTCCCTCGGTCTCGGTGGCGTTGCCCTCGATGCCGTCGGGATCGCGCACGACACGGCCGAGCATCTGGAAGCCGCCGCAGATGCCGACCACGTGGCCGCCGCGCTTGCGATGGGCAAGCAGGTCGCGGTCCCAGCCATTCTCGCGGAATTTTAGGAGATCGCCGATCGTCGACTTCGAGCCGGGAATGACCACCAGCCCGGCATCTTCGGGCAAGTGCTGGCCGGGGGGCACGAAGACGACCTCGACCTGCGGCTCGGCCTTGAGCGGGTCGAGGTCGTCGAAATTGGCGATGCGCGAAAGCATCGGCACGGCGACCTTCAGCGCGCGCTTCTCGCCGGACGCCAGGCGTTCGAGCACCACGGAATCTTCCGAGGGCAGCCGCGCCGCCGCCTTCAGCCACGGCACGACGCCAAAACAGCGCCAGCCGGTGAAGCTCTCGATCGCCTTGATGCCGTCATCGAACAGCGAGACATCGCCGCGGAACTTGTTGATGAGATAGCCGACGATCATGTGCCGGTCCTCTTCCGGCAGGATCAGATGGGTGCCGGCGACCGCGGCGATGACGCCGCCGCGATCGATATCGCCGACCAGGATCACCGGCACGTTGGCGCGCGTCGCAAAGCCCATATTGGCGATGTCGCGGCTCCTGAGATTGATCTCGGCCGGCGAGCCGGCGCCTTCGACGATGACGAGATCGGCACCCTCGCCGACCTTGGCCCAGGATTCGAGCACGGCATCCATCAGCCGGGCTTTCAGCGCCTGGTAGTCGCGCGCCCGCGCCTCGCCGAACACCTTGCCCTGCACCACCACTTGCGCGCCGATATCGGTCTGCGGCTTGAGCAGCACCGGGTTCATATGGACGGTGGGCACAACGCCACAGGCGATCGCCTGCAGCCATTGGGCGCGGCCGATCTCGCCGCCGAGTTTGTCGCCCGGAATATTGGCGACGGCGGCGTTGTTCGACATGTTCTGCGGCTTGAACGGCCGCACCTTCAGCCCACGCTTTTTCGCCACGCGGCAGAGGCCCGCGACCAGCACCGTCTTGCCGACATCGGAGCCTGTGCCCTGCAGCATGATCGCCTTGGCCGCCATTAATTCCTGCCCTGTGAAACGGTGCCGGTGATCGTGGATTTCGCGGCCAGTGGTCCGCCGCGCCAGATGTAGAGCGCCAGCAGCGGCTCCTTGCCGGTGCGCATGGCATGGCTGACATCAGAGGCATGGTGGATCACCTCACCCGCCTCGCGCCTTCCAAAGTCGCCTTCGCCCATGCGCCATTCGGTGCCGCCGGTCAGCGGAACGTAGATCTCCTCGGCGACGTGGTGATGGTCGGGATAGACGATTTCAGGTCCGAGGATGAGCAAGCCGGCCGCAACCTCGTCGTTGACAAAATGGCCGCGCATGCCGAAGACCTCCAGCCAGCCGTACTTGTCGATGAATGTCTTGCCGAGATCCGCCTCGCTGTAGGTCTGCCCCCAGCGCAGTTGGCCGCGACGCTCCGCAAGCAGTCGCGCCAGCGGCTGGGCGTTGGCCGGAGCGAGCTCGACGATACGGTCGAGCTGGCGCAGGCAGGCAAGCGGACGCGGCTCGAGCGGTCGTGCCGGCATGGCCCAGCCGATCCGGGCCACCGCATCGCGCACCAGCGGATCATCGAATGTTTCGAGCGTGGCGTGGAACCGTTCAAGCAGCTCATCGAAATTTGTCGTCACGCCTTGCCCCAGACACGCTTTATCACATAGCCGCCCTCAGATCGTTGGATGGAGCTAGTCGGCTTGCGCGGCGGCATCATTGGTCTAGATTGAACCGCGCGCAAAGCCAAAAACGACAGGCCAGCAGGCCGAAGACATTACGGAGCACGCCATGGACGCCGCTGTCGATGCGGGCACCAGCCAGTTCGAACTCAACGAGGACCAGCGCGCCATCCAGCAAATGGCCGAGGCCTTCGCTGCCGATCGCGTTGCGCCGAACGCGCTCGACTGGGACCGCAACAAGCATTTTCCGGCGGACGTGATCCGCGAGACTGGCCCGCTCGGCCTTGGCGGCATCTATGTCGGTGACGATGTCGGCGGCTCGGCGCTCGGCCGGCTGGACGCGGTGCTGATCTTCGAGGCGCTTTCGCGCGCCGATCCGGCCTTCTCCTCCTTCATCTCGATCCACAACATGGTGGCTTCGATGATCGACCGCTTCGGCAGCGACGAGCAGCGCCAGCACTTCCTGCCGAAGCTGACCTCGATGGAATGGCTGGCGAGCTATTGCCTGACCGAGCCGGGTTCGGGATCGGATGCCGCGGCGCTGAAGACGCGCGCGGTGAGGAGCGGCCGCGACTATGTGCTGAACGGCGTCAAGCAGTTCATTTCGGGCGCCGGCGACAGCGACCTTTACATCGTCATGGCGCGCACCGGCGCTGACGGTCCGAAGGGCATTTCGACCTTCGTCGTGCCGAAAGATGCGCCCGGCCTGTCTTTCGGCGCCAACGAGCACAAGATGGGCTGGCACATGCAGTCGACCCGCCAGGTCGTCTTCGAGGACTGCAAGGTGCCGGTTGAAAACCTGCTCTCGGACGAAGGCGCCGGCTTCGGCATCGCCATGGCCGGGCTCGACGGCGGCCGGCTCAACATCGCCGCCTGTTCGCTGGGCGGGGCGCAATCGGCGCTCGACAAGGCGCTGTCCTACACCGCCGAACGCAAGGCCTTCGGAGCCAAGATCAACCAGTTCCAGGCGCTGCAATTCAAGCTGGCCGACATGGAGACCGAGTTGCAGGCAGCACGGATATTCCTTTACGCCGCTGCCTCGAAGCTCGACCGCAAGGCCCCGGACGCCTCGAAATGGTCGGCGATGGCCAAGCGCTTCGTCACCGACATCGGCTTCAACATTGCCAACGACGCGCTGCAACTGCATGGCGGCTATGGCTATCTGCACGATTACGGCATCGAGAAGCTGGTGCGGGATTTGCGCGTCCACCAGATTCTCGAAGGCACCAACGAGATCATGCGCGTCATCATCGCACGCGCCCTCATCGGCCGGTAAGGCAATAGGCAGTAGGCAGTAGGCAGTAGGATGACCGGCAAGATCAGTTCGTACAAGGATCTCATCGTTTGGCAGCAGGCGATGGATCTGGCCGTCACCACCTACGCCTTGACCAAGGCATGGCCAAAAGAGGAATTGTATGGGTTGACCAGCCAGATCCGCCGCTCGGCAACCTCTATCCCTGCAAACATCGCGGAAGGTTATGGCCGAGACAACCGAGGCTCTTATCAGCAATTCCTCCGGATAGCCCAAGGGTCGCTGAAGGAGTTCGAGACGCACCTCCAGATCGCTGAACGCATTGGCCTAGCTACGCATGATCAAGCTTGTCAGATACTGTTTGCGACCGAGGGCATCGGAAAAATGCTTCGCCAACTCATTAGCAAACTCGCGCCCGAATAGGCCGCCGACCGCTACTGCCTACTGCCTACTGCCTACTGCCTACTGCCTACTGCCTACTGCCTACTGCCTACTGCCCACTGCCTACTGCCCACTGCCCACTGCCTACTGCCTACTGCCTACTGCCCACTGCCTACTGCCTTACCCAAACCACGGAGTGCCATCATGACCACCATCGCCTTCATCGGCCTCGGCAATATGGGCAATCCGATGGCAGCCAACCTCGTCAAGGCTGGATATGCCGTTCACGGCTTCGACCTGATCCCGGAAAATCTCGCCAACGCCAAGGAGCATGGGGTCGTCGTCATGGCCAATGCCGTTGCCGCGGTGAAGGAGGCCGACGTGGTCATCACCATGCTGCCGGCCGGCAAACACGTTCTGTCGGTCTATGAAGACATCGTGCCAAAGGCGAAAAAAGGCGCGCTGTTCATCGATTCCTCGACCATCGACGTCGAATCGGCACGAAAAGCCCACGCAATTGCCGCCAGACACAAGCTGCTGTCGATCGACGCGCCGGTTTCCGGCGGCACCGGCGGCGCCGCCGCCGGCACGCTGACCTTCATGGCCGGCGGCGTGAAGGAAGCTTTTGCCAAGGCCGAACCAATCCTCAAGCCGATGGCCGGCCGTATCGTCCATTGTGGTGATGACGGCGCCGGACAGGCGGCAAAGATCTGCAACAACATGATCTTGGGCATTTCGATGATCGGCGTCGCCGAAGCCTTCGTTCTGGCGGAAAAGCTCGGCCTGTCGCACCAGGCGCTGTTCGACGTCGCCTCGAACTCGTCGGGCCAGTGCTGGTCGCTGACCACCTACTGCCCGGTCCCTGGTCCGGTGCCGACATCGCCGGCCAACAATGGCTACAGGCCGGGGTTTGCCGCGGCACTGATGCTGAAAGACCTGAAACTGTCGCAGGAGGCCGCGCAAAGCGCCGGTGCGGTGACGCCGCTCGGCGCCGAGGCCGCCCAGCTTTATGCGCTGTTCAACGCCCAGGGGCATGCCGCTGCCGACTTCTCCGGCATCATAAATTTCCTGCGCGGCACCCCGGCGTAATGCATGTCGCCCAAAAGCCTGCCCTTCAGACGCGACGCGCTTTCAGCCTCGAACTCGACCGGCTTTCGGTTTCCGGCAAGAAACATCGGAAATTTAGATTTGCTTAAACTATCGATAACCACCCGGTAACGATGTTCCTGTAGAACGGAGTGCGAGGCGGCCTATCGCAACCGCCCGGCGCTCCGGATCAGGTCTCGCGTCCCGGAGCCCGTAAGTTTCGCCAAGTGTTCAGTCAGCGAAGCGCCATGCGTATCTGGCAAAACCGCGTTCCCGATGGAGCGCGGTTTTTGCATTTCGGAACGGGACCGCGCACAAGAGCGGGCACCGATGTGAAAAGGGCCGCAGATGCGGCCCTCGGTGGTGCAAGTCACGACCCCGTGCGGCCAAGGGAAGAGGGCTATGCGAGCCTCTTCTCAAGTTGCTCCATCCAATCCAGTTGCGACCAGCTTGCCGTCCATCATCATGGGGATGATTGCCAGCTTCTTTTCTTCCAGGAATTCCAGATCGGCGCTGCCTTGATTGAGGTCCATCAGCTGCTCGACTTTTCCATCCGGATGAATGCGAAAGAGCGCCCCTGCGACCAATCCGTAACGAGCCAATTCCCTGCCCCGTCTGATTCTAGACCATCCAGATTTCCAACAGGCTCGCCGGACCCGATGTCAGAGATGGCCTTCGTCTTCAGGTCGATCGCGATCAGATGGCCGGGTGTCTTGGACGAAAAATCCGGCTGGATGTCGCGACCCCAACCGGCGACGAGGAGGCGACCGTCTTCGACGCGCAGACCATTCGGATGCAGGAGATCCTCGCTCTCGAGCCAGACGGAGAGAGCATCATTGTCCAGAACATAAATCCTGTTCGCCAGCATGTCGGAAGCAAAGACCCGACCCGCCTCGTCGATAGCGGGATCATTGAGGAATTGAGCGCCTTCTGCAGGCCACGTTCCAGTGATCTGACCGCTCTCGACGTCGACAGCCATGAGCCGATCGATGTCGGTGACGAAAAGCGTATCGCCTTTCATCACCAATCCCTTGGGCGCATTAAAGCCGGTCACCCATTCGGCTGCCTGCAATTTTCACGTCAGGCGAAACTTTCGAAAGGTATCCAACCCCATCCTTGCCGGCGGGCTCGCCGACAATGTTGGAGACGTAGAAGACGTTCCGCTTTGCATCGAAGAGGACGCTCTCTGGGGCCTTGAAGCCGTCAAGCGACCAGACCTCCTCCGCCGTCGCCGGCAACCCTGTCACTCCTAGTAGCAGAATAGAAAATAGAACTGTCTGCAGCCTAATCATGATAGCCTCCCTATGTTATTTTGACGCCTTTATGTAAAACGCAACTAAAAATTGCGTTGTCAATCTTACAAAACTTACAGTTGACGATTCGATTGCTCTGACAAGCCTATGTGCCAAGCGGCTTATGCTTAGCCAACATTACATTTCTCCAGATGAATGGCAGTTCCAACACCACTGTCGTTGGAAGCCGCACTGCGGACGAAAGATTGTCGACACGCTCGCGAAGCGGCAGCAGATCAAGGAAGACGCCAGGAAACGAAGCCGACCGCATCCGCGCCGACGTGGAGATCAAGCGGCTTGAGCGGACATCATTGAAACCTTCTGATTTCCAAGCCGTTATCGCCGGTATGTCCGGGGCTAAATCCAAGCCGAAATCGGTCTCCAAATCACGCGATGCCGAGAAGTCGCGCCAGGAGAAGCAGTCGACTGTCGAAGCCGAGTCTGAGATCGTCGGCGCGGCCCCGCCCCCGCTGGATTTCGTCGAACCCGATCCGGAGCTGACCCCTGAGGAGGCCGAGCAGGCGCGCAAGAGATACTTGCTGAGGCGTTTCTGGATCAGCGCGCGCGGTTACTGGGGCCGCGGAGGCGACAGGCGGGCTTGGCCGTACACGATCGGGTTATTGGTCCTGATCGTCATCAATGTCGGCTTCCAGTATGGCATCAATGTCTGGAATCGCGCAATTTTCGATGCCCTTGAGCAACGCAATGCGCGCACCGTCTATGTCCTGAGCGCCGTTTTCGTCCCGCTCGTGCTCGGAAGCGGAAGCCTTGTCGTTGCACAGGTGTTCCTTCGCATGACGATGCAGCGCCGCTGGCGTTCCTGGCTTACCAACGCGGTCATCGCGCGGTGGCTTGCAAGCGGCCGCTACTTTCAGTTGAACCTCGTCGGCGGCGACCACCAGAACCCTGAAGCACGCATCACGGAGGATTTGCGGATTGCCACCGAAGCCCCGGTCGACTTCATCGCCGGTGTCATCAACGCGTTTCTGTCGGCCTCGACCTTCATCGTGGTGCTCTGGACGATCGGCGGGGCCCTGACTCTGACGATCGCAGGTTCGACGGTGACCATTCCCGGCTTTCTCGTCATCACCGCGGTGCTCTATGCCGCGATCACATCCACCTCGATGGCGGTCATTGGCCGCCATTTCGTCCACCTCTCCGAGGAAAAAAATCAGGCTGAAGCCGAATTCCGCTACACGCTGACGCGCGTGCGGGAAAACGGCGAGAGTATCGCATTGCTCGGCGGCGAGGAGGAAGAGCGTAGCGGCATCGACAAGACGTTCGCCTATGTGCTCAGGCAATGGGCGCTCCTTACAGGTCAGCATATGCGCACAGCGCTGGTATCGCAGGGGGCGAGTCTGTTTGCGCCTGTCGTGCCGGTTTTGCTTTGCGCTCCAAAGTTTCTCGAAGGCGGCATGACACTTGGACAGGTCATGCAGGCTGCCTCTGCCTTTGCCATTGTGCAGGGCGCGTTCGGATGGCTGGTCGACAACTACCCCCGTCTCGCCAATTGGAACGCCTGTGCACGGCGCATCGCCTCGCTGATGATGTCGCTCGACGGGCTCGAGCGCGCCGAACAGAGCAACACGTTGGGACGCATAAAGCGCGGCGAAGCTGCAGGCGATGCGATGCTCAGCCTGAACAATCTCTCCGTGTCGCTCGACGACGGCACTGCCGTGGTCAAGGAAACCAAGGTCGTGATCGAATCAGGCGAGCGGGTGCTCGTCGCCGGCGAATCCGGCTCAGGCAAGAGTACGCTGGTGCGGGCCGTCGCAGGTCTGTGGCCGTGGGGCGGCGGCAGCGTCAACATCCACGCCGACAGACGGCTGTTCATGTTACCGCAACGGCCTTATGTCCCCACCGGGACGCTTCGCCGCGCAGTCGCCTATCCAGGCGCCGCCGATCGCTGGACGCTGGATGAGATCAAGGCTGCCCTCGACAAGGTCGGGCTCGATTATCTGAACGACAAGATCGAGGACGACGCGCCATGGGACCAGACCCTGTCGGGTGGCGAAAAGCAGCGGCTCGCCTTCGCGCGTCTTCTGCTGCACAGCCCCGATATCATCGTGCTGGATGAAGCAACGTCAGCACTCGATGAAAAGAGCCAGGACAAGATGATGGAGATGATCGTTCACGAATTGCCGAAGGTCACCATCATAAGCGTGGCGCATCGCGCCGAGCTGGAAGCCTTTCATAGCCGCAAGATCACCTTGGAGCGGCGCGAGGGCGGCGCGAAGCTCGTCAGCGATATCGATCTTCTCCAGCGCAAGAGAAGACGGAACTTGCTTGAGCGATTTATACGGCGCCGGCGCGCCGTACCGAAGCGCAGCACTGCGTTGAGCAAAGCGGCGCTGCCCGAGACAAAAAAGTGAAATCCGCCGATCGGGCCTCGGCTCTTGGTGAGCGGCTTCTCCGGCTGGCAGAGTCCGATTCAAACGCCGGGCGTCCGGTTGCAGAACGCCCGGCGATCGTTTTATCTCACCGCTTGCGCAAATCCGCCTGCGCCAGGTCAAGCGCCTTGGCGATGCGGCCGCAGGCCATGTCGATCGTCTCGCGCGTCCAGATCAGCGGCGGCGACAGGATCATCGTATCGCCGGTGGCGCGCAGCATCATGCCCTGGGCAACTGCGTGGTCGCGGACGGTCACGGCCGCGCTCCCGGCCGGCAGGAAGCGCTCCTTGGTCGCCTTGTCGCTGACGATCTCGATCGCCGCCATCAGCCCGATCGAGCGCACCTCGCCGACCAGATTGTGCCCGCCGACGTGCTCCTGCAGCGCCTTGGCGAAATAGGGTCCGGTGTCGTTCTTGACCCGATCGACCAAACCTTCCCGCTCGATGATCTCGAGGTTCTTCAGCGCCACGGCGCAGGCCACGGGGTGGCCGGCATAAGTATAGCCGTGATTGAACTCGCCGCCCTTCTCGACCAGCGTCGCGGCGATGCGGTCACCGACCAGCAGTGCCGACAGCGGCTGATAACCGGAGGTCAGCGCCTTGGCGGTGGTGATGGTATCGGGCTCGATGTCGAAGGTCTGAGCTGCGAACCACTCGCCGGTGCGGCCATAGCCGGTGATGACCTCGTCCAGCATCAGCAGGATATCGTATTTGCGGCAGATGCGCTGCACTTCCGGCCAATAGCTCATCGGCGGTATCTTCACGCCGCCTGCTCCCATCACCGGCTCGCCGATGAAGGCGGCGACCTTGTCGGCGCCGGCTTCGAGGATGGCATCCTCGACGGCCTTGGCCGCGCGCAGGCCGAAATCATGGTCGCTTTCGCCGGGCAGAGCCAGCTCATAGGCATAAGGCATCATCACATGGACGATGTTGGGAACCGCGCCGTTGAGCTGCTTGTGCATCGGCTCCATGCCGCCCAGCGAAGTGCCGGCGATGGTCGAGCCGTGATAGGCGCTCTTGCGCGAGATGATGCGGTTCTTCTCCGGCTTGCCTTCCAATACCCAATAGTGGCGCACCAGGCGCAGCGCCGTGTCGTTGGCCTCCGAACCGGACGAGCCGAAGAACACCTGGTTGACATGCTTTGGCGCCAGTTCCGCCAGCTTTTTGGCCAGCAGCACCGGTGTCGGGGTCGAGCATTTGAAGAAGGAATTGTAGTAGGGCAGTTCCTTCATCTGGGCGTAAGCGGCGTCGGCCAGCTCATCGCGCCCGTAACCGATGTTGACACACCACAGCCCGGCCATGCCGTCGAGGATTTCCGTGCCTTCGGAATCGTAGATGAACGGCCCGTTGGCGTGGGTGATGATGCGTGAGCCGGCCTCGCGCATCTCCTTGTGGTCGGTAAACGGATGGAGGTGATGCGCAGCATCGATCTGCTGAAGCTGCTTCAGCGAATAATTCTGATAGGTCATGTCTGATCTTCCTCTTGAACCAATCCGGCAATTGCAGCCGGGGCGGATTCGTCAGAGGAAGGCGGGCGGCGAATAGCCGATGCGGGCGCAAAGCCGCAAAAGCTCGGCGCGAAGCGTGCGCGGCGACGGCGTCACGGCCACCCCAAACGCGCATGATGCCTTCATCCGACCCATGCAGCATCTTAGGCGGTCTGATGCGATCAGTTCAAGCCGTTCCGTTCAAGCCGTTCCGGCCAGCGCCCGTTGCAGGAAGACATACTTCATCGCCGCCTGTGCCGCTTGCGGCCGGCGATCGCCGCGCCCGCCATGGCCGCCCTCGGTCTCCTCGAAAAACAGCGTCTTCGCGTGGCCGGCAGCCTGCAGCCGTGCCGCCATTTTCCGCGCATGGCCGGGATGGACGCGGTCGTCGGCGGTAGATGTCGTCAGCAGCACCGGCGGATAGGCGGCATCGGTCTCGACATGCTGATAAGGCGAGTAAGCCGCCAGCGACGCGGCCTCTTCCGGCTTCGCCGGATCGCCATACTCGGCCATCCAGGATGCGCCGGGCGGCAGTTCGGTGTAGCGCAGCATGTCGAGCAGTGGCACGTCGATGATCACCGCGCCGAAAAGCTCCGGATGCTGGGTCAGCGAAACGCCGGTCAGCAAGCCGCCATTCGAGCCGCCCTGGATGCCAAGCGTCGCCGGCGTGGCGATGCCGCGTTCCACCAGGTCTTGCGCGACCGCGGCGAAATCGTCGAAGGCGTTCTGGCGATTGGCCTTGAGCGCGGCCTGATGCCAGTTCGGACCGAACTCGCCGCCGCCGCGGATATTGGCCTGCACATAGGCATTGCCCTTTTCCAACCACAGCCGGCCGCGCACGCCGGCATAGCCGGGCAGCAGCGGCACTTCGAAGCCGCCATAGCCGTAAAGCAGCGTCGGCACCGGCCCGTCCTGGTCGCGCCGCCTGACGACGAAATAAGGGATTTTGGTGCCGTCCTTCGAGCGTGCCTCGAACTGTTCCGAGACCAGGGACGATGCATCGAAACGCGCCGGCTGCGATTTCACGGTTGTCAGCATCGCTGCATTGTCGTCCGACCAGATGATCGAGCTCGGCGTCAGGAAATCGGTGAAGGAGAAGGACACGCTGGAGCCGAAACGCTCGGCGTGGCTGATGCCGACACTGCCGTTTTCGGGCAGCGCCACCGGCTGCAGCGACCAGCCGCTGCCGCTGCGATCGCAGGCGACGACCTTGCCGCGCACATTGTCCATCAGATTGATGAACAATCGGTCCCGCGTGCGGGCAATGCCGGCAATCGAGACACGATCCGCCGGTTCGAGCACGGTCTCGACAGGTGCGAGCGCATTGGTCTCGATCCAGCGCGCGAAGTCCAGCGAATAGAGGCCATCAGGCTTGCACAGCGTGCCGTCCGGCGCCGTCCACGGGCTGCGTACTCCAAAGACGAACTGATCCCTGAACAGCACCGCGTCGGTCACGTCGTCCGGCAACGGGATGCGCCTGTTTTCACCGGAGGGCAGACGAAGAAAACTGTGCGAGGCAAAGAAATCGAGCGTCCGGGTCAGCAACAGATGACGCTTGTCGCCGTCGAATTCGAGGGAACCGCCGGCGGCGAGATCCTGCTTCTGCGCCTCGAAAATCGGCGTCGCATCCTCCAGCCTGGTGCCGCGCTGCCAAAGCTTGACCACGCGCGGATAACCGGACTGGGTTTTTTCGTCCTCTTCGAAGGCAGCCGATACGATGACCGTGTCCTTGTCCAGCCAGTTGAAGCCCGACTTCGAGGCAGGAGCACGAAAGCCGCCCTCGACAAAGGACTTGCTGTCGATGTCGAATTCGCGCATTTCGCTGGCGTCGCCGCCATCCGGCGACAGGCTGAGCAGGCAGCGGCTGAAATTGGGGTAAAGCCGGCTAGCGCCGCTGAACACCCATTTCACACCCTCTTTGGCTGACAGACTGTCGAAGTCGATGATCGTCTCCCATTCCGGCTTCTCGGTCTTGTAGGAAGCGACCGGAGTGCGCCGCCAGAGGCCGAGCACGTTGGTCTTGTCCTGCCAGAAATTATAGACGTGGCCGTTGAGCGCAGACCCGACGGCAATGTTGTCTTCGGCCGTCATCAGGTCCAGTGCGGTTTGGAAGCAGGTCTGGTAGGATGGATCGCCCTGCAACTCGGCGACCGTGATCTCGTTCTGACGGTGAACCCAGTCGAGCGTTTCCTTGCCCGTTCTGTCCTCCAGCCAGAGAAAGGGATCCTCAGTCGCCGAATTCGGCCGCGTCTTTGTATTCGACTTGGTCATGTGGTCTCCGATAAATTCGTCAAGGCTCGGCAACGTCGTCTTGCCACTATCGGTATTCAACCTGGAACGCAAAAGGAGCCATTGCGCTGTTGGCCTCTAAGGTGGGGCCGCCTGCCGCCCGCAGGCCACGAGGGAATCCATGCAACATCTGTACATTGCCAAAGAGAAGTTCGGTCCTTTCAGCGGCACTGCGTGGACCATGTACATAAACTGGTCCGGCCTCACCCAATTAAGCGAGGTCGTCTCACTCGATGGAATGCTCGGGCCGGTCGCGCTGGGAGAGGTAAAGGACAGCTACTGGCCCCACATTGTCAACGAGGACTACATGCTCGATTTCTTTGTGGATCTGGACTTCCTCCTTTCGGAGTTGGCGGATCCGGGCGACTTGAATGTCCTTAATGTGATCCGAAGACCATCGCCTGACGTGCGTTCACTCGACTGGAACGGATTTACCTTCCTGGGCTACGACTTGTTGGATCAAGACGTCTCCATAAGCGCTCTGACCAACTGCGGAGGATTTCCTGACGTGTTTGCGAACACGGAACTGTCCGATGTTGGATTGATACCCGATTTTGATCGTGCCGTTGAAATTCGAGACCTTCTACGCAGGATGCATCCCTCTGAACACCATGCCGAATGTGATTTATGGGCGATTTCCAGATGGCAAGGAAATGAAGGCACCCCGCAATTGTATTAGACCGCTCGCCCCCGCAATACGGTTGTGACCGCCAACGCCAGACAAATGGCGCCAAGCGTGATCGGCAGGCCGTCCGCGCCGAGAATATCCATGGCGCCGCCCGCCAGCGGCGGCACGGCGATGCCCCCGACGCCCCACATTAGCGAGAAGGCGGCGTTGCCGGCGACCAGTGCCGAGCCGGTGAACCGCTCGCCAAGCTCGATGATCGACATCGTGTAGATGCCGTAGGAAACCGCACCCCAGACAAACACGCACGGCCAGATCAGAGGCGTCTCGATGAGAACAGGCAACAGCACGCATCCGAGCACCGTTAGCGATACACAGATAAATCGCACCAGACGCACCGTCAGCCGTTCCGCCAGCAGGCCGAGCGGCACCTGCATGGCGATGTTGCCGGCGATCATCATCGACAGCAGCGCCGACATGCGCGCCTCCGCGATGCCATAATGCGCTCCGTAGACCGGCAGCAGTGCCAGCACCCCCTGTTCGAAACCGGCGGCCACCACGACCGCCGACAGCAGCAGCCATGCCATCGGCATGAACCCCATCACCGAAACCTGGTGCCCGGCTTCATCGACCTTTGGCAGCCGTCGCAGCACCAGCGCCAGGCAGGCGCCGCAAAAGACGAATGCGGCGATGCCGACGAGAAACGGCGGCCATCCTTCGGTGCCGACCGCAAGCAGGCACAGCGGGCCGGCCGCGAAACCTGCCGAAATGACTGTAGAATAGATTCCCATCACGCGACCGCGGCGCGCCGGAGGCGCCAGCGCGATCACCCAGATCTCGCTCAGCACATAGAGCGGATTGGTCACCACGCCGATCAGGAAGCGCAGTGGAAACCAGAGATAGACATTTTGCGTCCAGCCGATCAGCGCCAGCATGATCGCGGAAAGGGCCGCGCAGGTCAGCGCCGTGCGCCCTGCCCCGAACCGGCGCGCCAGCGCCGGGATAAGCGGCGACGAGACGATAAAGCCGACCGGCGTCATTGCCGCCGACAGGCCGATCATGGCCGGCGAGACGCCCTGGCGCTGCAGGATGAAGCTCAGCAGCGGGTAGCTCAGCCCTTGCGCGATGGCGAACACCGAAACGGTGGCGATCACGCCGGTGATCGCCGCCCACTGCATTGTCTCGTCGCTGTTCTGTTCCGCCCGGTCCATGATTCGCACCACGAAACCTGCACGATTAGCGTTTCGGCGGCGTGCCGGGAAGCACCGGCGGCAGGAACCGCTTGCGCCAGCCAGAGCATGCCTTGTTTAAGGACTCCGCGGCGCCATTCAGGCCACTACGGAAAATACCGGGCAATCGCCCCCTTCCTGCCCTCCGCGTAAGGCTTCAGCCACTTGTCGTCGACGGAGAGCCCGTCATTGTCCGACGGTCCTTCTCCAATCGTTCTGCGCCAGGCGCGGAACTTGTAGTGGTCGAACACGTCGAGCATATACACCGCAAAGGCCGCAGCGAACGTCTTGTTGCCTTCGATGATCACCATGTTCTCGTCGTTTTCATAGGACGCCTTGTAGCCAAGGTTGTGGCTGCCGGCGATGACGGTCGCATTGTCGGCCATCGGATCGATGATCACGATCTTGTCGTGCACGATCGCATGGCCGACGGTCAGCACTTCCGCCTGGAAATCCCGCGCAACGGAGGCCCCCGTCAGGTTGGCCGCCCTGACGATGGAGACGTTCGGCGCCTCCCAGACCTTCTCCGGAAAGACAAATGGCGACTTGCCGTCCCTATTCGATTTTTTGGTGACCGGATCCCGGGTCGGGGCAATATAGTTGGGCATGGCGGTGTGATCGCTGATTGCGCCCTGCACGATCAGCTTTGGATTCGCCGTCGCCGCCGCGACCGCCTGATCGATGACCGAATTGTTGCCAAGCCGCGACGGATTGAACACGAGAAAGAGCACCGCCTCCTTCGCCGCCTTGATTCGTGCGAAAACGTCTTCGAGATCGACAGGCCGCACCGAGATGTCCTTTTTGCTGCGGTCGGGATCGTTTGGCGAGAACCAGATGGTGGTCCCATCGACATGGTTCGGTGTGCGATTCTTCAGGCGAAACGGCCTGCCTTGCTTCTGCGCCACACGTCCGGCGGCGCTATCGCTCGCCGGCGGCGGGAACATGTCGGCCTTCATCCGTTCCCAATAGGCATCGAACACTTCGGCCATGGTAGGGTCGTCGCGGATGAAGGCGTTGTTGGACTGTCCGCAAATGCCCGTCGACGTCCAATTGGTGCTGCCGGTCATGACCGCTTGCGGATTGCCCTGGGCGTCGCGGTAGACGGCAAACTTGTTATGGCCGATATGGTTGTTGTTGAACAGACGATCGGTCAGCACGACGCCGGCGTCGCGCAGCCGCTTTCTGAAGGGCGCGTTGCCCGCGTCCCACGCCTTCGTTTGTTCATCCCTGCCCGAATTCGAAAGAATGACGTCGACGACATCCTTGGCGTCGATGATCGCGTCGCACAACTCGTCATCGCCAAGCTCGTAGAGGGCAAGCCTGACAGTGCCGCCCTCGGCCTTGGCCCGTTTCATCAGGCTGGTGAGCACATCCGGAACCTCGCCGTGAAGATAGGCGCGGATCTTGCTGCCGGGACGCTGAAGCTCGGCCCTGATCTTATCGCGCTGCCCGACCTTGATGCCGGCGTTTTCCAGCGCGCGCGACAGCCATTGCGTCGAGAGCACGCCGTTGGTGAAGGCGAGCCGCGCCTTGCCGAACATCGGTCCCAGGAAGATGGTCGGGCTGACGGCGCCTTGTCCGAGATAGCCGAGCGGCCGAGCCGCTCCGGTATAGGCTTTCTCGGGGCGCACCGGCACAGGATCGAGGCCGGGCCGCATGTCGCCGACCGGACGCACCCGGTAGGCGACCAATTCGCCATCCGGCCTGATTTCGACGCTGTCGCGGCGCCGCCGCACCGTAAGATCGCGCCAGAATGTCTTCTGCACCGGCCAGACGCCGGTATCCTGCGGAATCCAGTCCTTGTTGCGTTGCCCCCGGAAAGGCACCCAGGACGCCAGACAGCGTTCCTCGCCGGTGCCGGGATAGATACGGACGATCTCGAAGCCGAGACAGCCGTCGATCATTCCGTCAATATCCCAGGCAATGAAAGCGACTTCGTTGTTGGTCGCTGCACGCACGCTGACAACATCCGACACAGAAATAGTCTCCCTCAGGACGGTTTGTATTCAATGTACTTGCTCAATATGACGTGATCGCAACGTGACATGTTTCACAGTTCGGGCACAGATCTGGATTCGCCTTGGTGCGTCCGGCTGGCGAACGTCCATGTCGCTTCCCTCGTCCTAGTGGTCGCCGCCTCCGCAATGGCGGGACGGCGGTCGGTCCATTATGCCGCCGCACTGTCGCAGCGTACGAGGACTATCATGACCGCCGCCCTTCATCCCGCCGAACCGGCATTGGCAAACGACCGCGCCCGTCGCGGCGGCCGCGCGGGCAAGCGCGCCGGCGCAGCGGCGGCATTCGAGCAGCCGCCTTTCCGTCAGCTGAAAATCCCGCTGACGCCGACCAGGCTGGTCTCCGACGACGAGCTGGAATCGATCCACCTCGCCTCGCTGCGCGTTCTCAGGGAAATCGGCGTCGACGTGCTGCACGACGAGGCAAGGCGCATCATGAAGGCGCATGGCGCGGATGTCCGCGAAGGCAGCGAGCGGGTGCGCTTCGACAGCGACATGATCCTCGAGCTGGTTTCGCACTGCCCGTCGGAATTCACCATCCATGCCCGCAATCCGGCGCACAATGTCCGCTTCGGCGGCGACAACCTGATCATCTCGATGATGGCGTCGGCGCCCAATTGTTCCGACATCGACCGCGGCCGCCGCCCCGGCAACCAGCAGGACTACCGCAACTTCCTCAAGCTTGCGCAGATGCACAACATCCTGAACTGCACCGGCGGCTATCCGGTCGAGCCGATCGATATCCATCCCTCCGTCCGCCACCTCGAATGCATCCGCGATCTGAGCGTGCTCACCGACAAGGTGTTCCACATCTACTCGCTCGGCAGGGAGCGCAATGTTGACGGCATCGAGATCACCAGGATCGCGCGCGGCATCAGCGACGAACAGCTTCTCGAACAGCCGTCGGTGTTCACCATCATCAACACCAATTCGCCGCTCAAGCTCGACGTGCCGATGATGGAAGGCATCATCCAGATGTCGAGCAAGGGCCAGGTCGTCATCGTGACGCCGTTCACCCTGTCGGGCGCCATGGCGCCGGTGACCATCGCCGGCGCGCTGGTGCAGCAGAATGCCGAAGCGCTGTCCGGCATTGCCTTCGCTCAGATGGTGCGCAAGGGCGCGCCCGTCGGCTATGGCGGCTTCACCTCCAACGTCGACATGAAGTCCGGCGCGCCGGCCTTCGGCACGCCGGAATACATGAAGGCGCAATTGGTCGGCGGCCAACTCGCCCGCCGCTACAACATCCCCTACCGCACTTCCAACACCTGCGCCGCCAACACGGTCGACGCACAGGCCGCCTATGAAAGCGTGTTCTCGCTGTGGGGCGCCATCCAGGGCGGCGGCAATCTGATGATGCATGCGGCCGGCTGGCTGGAAGGCGGCCTGCGCTGCTCCTACGAGAAGACCATTCTGGACATCGACCTGCTGCAGATGGTGGCCGAATTTTTGACCCCGCTCGACCTCTCCGAAGAGGCCCTCGGCTTCGACGCCATCCAGTCCGTCGGTCCGGGCGGCCATTTCTTCGGCACCCAGCATACCCAGGACCGCTACAAGACCGCCTTCTATTCGCCTATCATCTCCGACTGGCGCAATTTCGAGACCTGGGCGGAAGCCGGATCGCCGACAGCTATCGAAAAAGCCAATCGGGTGTGGAAGGAGCGGCTGGCCTCCTATGAAGAGCCCTACATGGACCCGGCTATCCGCGAGGAGCTCGACGCCTTCGTCGACAAACGTCGGTCCGAAGGCGGCGCGCCGACTGATTTTTGATCATCTGTATTGATTTGATGAACAGGCGACTCCCACTCCGTCGAGCTTCGCTCGACACCTCTCCCCCGATCGACGGGGTAGAGGAATGGCGCGAGATTATTCCAGCCGGAGCGCTTCTCCATTTTGTTTTCACGCCCAGCTCACCCGATTCAATCTCTTCAAAAACGGAACTATCTTCATGAAATCTCATGCAAAAGCGGTTGTCATCGGTGGCGGTGTCGTCGGCTGCTCGGTGCTTTACCATCTGGCCAAGGCCGGCTGGACCGACATCATGCTGATCGAGCGTTCGGAGCTCACCTCCGGTTCGTCCTGGCATGCGGCGGGCGGCTTCCATACGCTCAACGGCGATCCCAATGTCGCCAAGCTGCAGGCCTATACGGTGCAGCTCTACAGGGAGATCGAAGCGCTTTCCGGCCAGTCCTGTTCGCTGCACCTGACCGGCGGCGTGATGATGGCCGACACGCCCGAGCGCATGGATTTTTTGCGCCTTGCCCACGCCAAAGGCCGCTATCTCGGCATGGACACCGAGCTGATCACGCCGTCAGAGGCCAAGGCGATGTTCCCGCTTATGGACGAGGCCCATTTCGTCGGCGCCATGTGGGATCCGGTCGAAGGCCATCTCGATCCTTCCGGCACCACCCATGCCTACGCCAAGGCCGCCAGGAAGCTCGGCGCCGAGATCGTGCTGCGCAACCGGGTCGTCGAGCTGACGCAGGAGGTCGACGGCACCTGGAACGTCGTTACCGAGCAAGGCACGGTCAAGGCCGAGCATGTCGTCAACTGCGGCGGCCTGTGGGCGCGCGAGATCGGCCGCATGGTCGGCGTCGAGCTGCCGCTGCTGGCCATGGAGCATATGTACCTTTTGACCGAGCCGATGCCGGAGGTCGAGGAATTCAACAGGTCGACCGGCCGCGAGATGATCGGCGTTATGGACTTCAAGGGCGAGATCTACACCCGCCAGGAACGCAACGGCATCCTGCTCGGCACCTATGAAAAAGCCTGCAAGCCGTGGTCTCCGGTCAACACGCCGTGGGATTTCGGCCATGAGCTGCTGCAGCCCGACATCGACCGCATCGCGCCGTCGCTGGAAATCGGCTTCAAGCATTTTCCCGGCATCGAGAAGGCCGGCATCAAGCAGATCATCAACGGTCCCTTCACCTTCGCGCTCGACGGCAATCCGCTGGTCGGCCCGGTGCAGGGCCTGACCAATTTCTGGTGCGCCTGCGCCGTCATGGCCGGTTTCTCGCAGGGCGGCGGCGTCGGGCTGGCGCTGTCGAACTGGATGGTCCATGGCGATCCCGGCTTCGACGTCTGGGGCATGGACGTCGCGCGCTTCGGCGAATGGGCGACGCTGCGCTATACCAATGCCAAGGTGCGCGAAAACTATTCGCGCCGTTTTTCCATCCGCTTTCCCAACGAGGAACTGCCGGCGGCACGCCCGGCCCAGACAACCCCGCTTTACGACACGATGCTGGCCAACAACGCCGTCATGGGCGATAGCTGGGGCCTCGAAACCCCACTCTGGTTCGCACCGAAAGGCACCGAGCCGAAGGACATCGTTTCCTTCCATCGTTCCAACGATTTCGGGCCGATCGGCGAGGAAGTGCGCGCCACCCGCGAGAAGGTCGGCGTTACCGAGATCGCCAACTTCGCCAAATACGAAGTCTCCGGGCCGGGATCGGAAGATTTCCTCAACCGGCTGATGACCAACCGCATGCCGAAGACCGGCCGCATTGTGCTGACGCCGATGCTGAACGAGTTCGGCAGGCTGATCGGCGATTTCACCATCGCCAAGGCGGGCGAAGAGCGCTTCATGATCTGGAGCTCGTCGGCGGCGCAGAAGTATCACATGCGCTGGTTCGAGAAGCACCTGCCGAAGGATGGTCCAGGGGCGTCACAGGTCCGCATTCACCGCTTCGACCAGACGCTGGTCGGCTTGTCGATCGCCGGGCCGAAATCACGCGACCTTCTGCAGAAACTGGTTGACGCCGACATCTCGACCAAGGCCTTCCGCTTCATGGATTTCCGCGAGATGGCGGTCGGTGGCGCGCCCTGCATGGTCAATCGCATTACCTATACCGGTGACCTCGGCTACGAGATCTGGATGGCGCCGGCCTACCAGCGTCTCGTCTACAAGGCGATCAAGGATGCCGGCGAAGAGTTTGGCCTGGTCGATTTCGGCATGCGCGCCCTGCTCTCGATGCGCCTGGAAAAGAATTTTCCGACCTGGTTCCGCGAACTGCGCCCGATCTACGGGCCGTTCGAGGGAGCGATGGACCGCTTCGTCAAGCTGGAGAAGAACGACTTCATCGGACGCGACGCGGCAGCCAGGGAGCAGGCAGAAGGGCCAAAACTGCGCCGTGTCTCCTTCATCGTCGATGCCGCGGACGCCGACGTGATGGGCGACGAACCAATCTGGGCCAAGGTCGGCGGCAAGGATTACGGCACGGTGGAGAAGCCGCACGGCTATGGCGCGCCTCGCTTCGACGCGGACGGCAAGGAAGTGCGCGGCTCGAGCGCCGCGGAAGGCGCTTCGGCCGTGCGCGGCATCGTCGACGGCGACTGGCGCGTGGTCGGCTGGGTCACCTCCGGCGGCTATGCCCATTACGTCCAGGAATCGATGGCGCAAGGCTATGTGCCGGCGGCCTTGGCCGCGGACGAGAGCGCCGGACTGTTCGAGATCGAGATCCTCGGAAGCCGACGACCAGCCCGCATCAATGTCGAGCCGCCTTTCGACCCGAGCGGCGAAAAGATGCGGTTCTGAAAGCATTGGACCCAAAGGCCCGCCCTCGGGCCTGACCCGCGCGGCCGATTGATATCGGGAGGATAGGAAAATGAGCGATCCGGGCGTCGAGCGACGGTTCGGTCGTCATCGCAGGATCGCGCCGTTCGAGCCAGACGAAGCAGGCTCAATCGATGCGTTGCGCCTGAAGTCGCGGCAGAAGGCCGCTGAACTCAACCAGCATGTGCTTGGCTACGGCGCACTGGCGGAAGCCGAGTGGCACGCCGCCGGCATTGCTGCTCCCGACCTGCCCGCCATGCGCCAATACCGGCTCGACCGCATCCGCGCCGAGCTGAAGCGCCGCGGCTATGCGGGAGCCTTGCTCTACGATCCGATCAACATCCGCTATGCGACCGACTCGACCAACATGCAGCTCTGGGTCGCACACAATCCGACAAGGCATTGTTTCGTTGCCACCGAAGGTCCGGTGGTGCTGTTCGACTATTTTTCCTGCGAGCACCTTTCCGACCACTCCGGCGTCGTCGACGAGGTTCGGCCGGCAGTGTCGTGGATGTATCTCTACAGCGGCGAACTCACCGAGCAAAAAGTCCGCCGCTGGGCCGCCGGGATCGCCGATCTGGTCAAGCAGCATGGCGGCGGTGTCAGTCGCATCGCCGTCGATCACATCAATCCCGAGGGCGTCGAAGCGCTCGCCCGCCTCGGCATCTCGATCGCCAATGGCGAAGCGCTGATGGAAAATGCACGCCTGATTAAATCGCCCGACGAAATCCTGGCCATGCGCCGATCGATCGTCGCCTGCGAGGCGGCGATGGGCGAGATGGAAGCAGCATTGAGGCCAGGAATTTCCGAAAACGAATTGTGGGCCGAACTCCACCGCGGCAACATCGCGCGTGGCGGCGAATGGGTCGAAACCCGGCTGTTGACGTCCGGCCCGCGCACCAATCCCTGGTTCCAGGAATGCTCGTCGCGAACGATCGCAGCCGGCGATCTCGTCGCTTTCGATACCGATTTGATCGGCCCTTACGGTTTCTGCGCCGACCTGTCGCGCACCTGGCTCTGCGGCGACACAGAGCCGTCCAACGAGCAACGCGAGCTGTTTCGCATCGCCGCAGACCAGATCGCGCACAACATCGGCCTGATGCGGCCGGGCACATCGTTCCGCGATCTTGTCGAACGCTCGGCGGTGCCGCCCGGAGATTGTTTCTCGGCGCGTTACGGCGTGCTCTATCACGGCGTCGGCCTGGCAGACGAATACCCGACGCTGCCGCATGCGATCGACTGGACCGAAGACACGCCCGACGGCGTGCTTGTGTCGGGCATGGTGCTTTGCGTCGAGAGCTATATCGGCCGGCTTGGCGGGCGCGAGGGCGTCAAGATCGAGGAGCAGATCCTGATCACCGAAACCGGCAACGAGCAGCTTTCGACCTATCCGCTCGACGAGCGGCTGCTCGGCGGCTGATTGTTTTTACGCGATCGCCGCGACCGCCTCGCGCAGCGCCACCACGATCTTTTCCGGTGTCGTTCTGGCAGTGATAAACGGCAGGCCCTTGCGCCGCCTTGTCCAGCCGACGACCGTGACCGCTTCCGCTGCCGGCTCGAAGCGCCGTGCATTGGCCCAGCTCCGGCAGTCGATGGCCGCAACATCGGCCTTGCCCTCGGCAATGGCGACGATCGAGGCGCGGTGGCCACCGCTTTCGCTGCGCTCGGAGAAGATGTCCAGGCTTTCGCCCAGCGCCTCCAGGTCACGCGTCGGCGCGATAATGCCCGACATGGAATCGAGGCTGTTGAAGGTAAAATGCTTGTCACGCAGGACATCGAGCGGGATGAGCGGGCTGCCATCGGACGGTGAGCCAACCGTTGGCGCTTCACCTGCACGCATCACGAGCGCGCTCGAATAAAATTCACCCTGCCCGCCCTCGAACGCGTCGTAACGCGGCTGGCCGACCAGTTGAACATGCGTCGCCAGCCCGAGTTCCATCGGGCCCCAGCAGGTCTGTGCGAACAGCAGCGCCGGATGCAGCCAGAGGCCGAAAAAATCCAACTCGTCCGGCGGCAGCGTCGCCGGATCGGGCGCCATGACCTTTCCGGCGGCGTCGCGGATGCCGCCTTCCACAGGCCGCAGATCGGCATTGACGCGAGCGACGGTCCGCGGCGCGTCAATGCCTTTTTGCCGGAAGGCATCACGCAGCCGCGCCCATTGGGCGTCGACCTCGCTCCGCATTTCAGACCAGTCGTACATCGGCAAGCCGGCAACGAAATCGCTCATGCCGGGACTTTGATCGTTACGCTGAGAAAAATTGACGAGGCCATTGACGCGCACCTGGGCATCGCTGCCGGCAATACCCAAAAATTCATTCTTTCGGCGGCTCGGCCGGTACCGGCGCACTGCCAAGCCCATTGAGGCTGCGCGCCCTGACGCGCGGCTTGAATGCCCGGCCCGGTTCCGGCGTGCGCCGCAGCACCGGGTGGACGATCGGCTCCTTGGCCTTGAAGGCATATGCCCTGAGCAGCGCGAAATAGTTCGGATAGGCATAGCCATTGTTCATCCGCAGCCACTCGTCACGGCGCTCGCGAAACAGCTTCGGCAGCCGGTACCAGGCCACCGTCGGGCTCTTGTGGTGAACGAAATGCAGATTGTTGTTGAGGAACAGGAACGACAGCGGCGAACGCTCGACGATCACCGTACGGCCTTCCGGATGCTCCGACCACTGATGCTCGGCGAAGGTGCGGATCGAGATCAGCGACTGGCCCAGCCACACCGGCACCAGGATGTAGAGCCATAGCGGGATGCCGAAGCCCAACTGCACGACCGGCAGCACCACGGCAAGACCGATGGCGTGCAGCAGCCATGCCTTGCGGATCACCTTGTCGCCGGCAAGCATCTGCCTGGCATCGTCGATGAAGAAGCCGGTGCACGACAGCCACGGGCCGAGAATGAGCCGGCCGATCATGGTGTTGTTGATCTTCAGCAGGAACTTCATCGCCGGCGGCAATTCGTCATGGTGCCACAGCGCCTTGTAGTAGCTTTCAGGATCGTCAAGCGGATCGGTCAGCCGTTCGTCGGCATGATGGCGCAGATGAATGGTCTTGAACCGCCGGAACGGCCAGACGAGACCAATCGGCAGGAAGACGAAAGCTTCGTTGAGCTGTGCATTGCGGGTCGGATGGCCGTGCAGGACTTCGTGCGCCAGCGAGGATTGCAGCGCCGCCATCAAGGCCAGAACGACGAGCGCCAGCAGCGGATAAGACGGCCACAGGAACAGGCCGGCTGCAAGCCAGGTGCCGTAGCAGAAAAACGCGAGGAAGACGGTCGGCCATTCGATGGCCGGTGCATTGCGCCGTCTGTTATTCCCGATTGTCATCGATCGACCACTGCCCTTCCAGTCGCCGGAACCGTTTTGATTCCTGACAGCATTGTGTCAGGAGCGTCGTGGTGCTGCAACGCGACAAAGCGCACAAAATGTTGCGATTGCGCATTTTTAGCCGCATGTGTTACCTATTGTAAACAAACTTCAGGATTCATTTACGCCCAAAGTGCCACGTTGGCAGGTTCGGCGAATTTTTTTTCTACCAATGGCTGGAATGACGATATGGACAAACGCGACCTGTCGACGGTGTTTCGGGAGCGCCTGAAAATGCTCCTGACACGATCCGATCTGAACCAGTCCGCTTTCGCGACTGCGGTGGGCATCGACCGCTCGGCACTTTCGCAGCTGCTGTCCGGCGCCTCGACACGCCTTCCTCGCGCCGAAACGCTGCTCAACATCGCCGCCGAATTCAAAGTGTCGCTCGACTGGCTGCTCGGCCTCAGCCAGGACGAAGGCCTCACCGGTGAAATCCGCGAGAGCCTGGAGATCGAGGAAGCGCCTGACGGCTTCGACCGCACGCTGCTGGCCAGATGGCATGCCGAGGCCGCGGGCACGAAAATCCGTTACGTGCCGGCCGGCATTCCCGATCTTCTGCGCACCGAAGCGCTCGTCGACTACGAGGCCGGTATCGCCAACAAGAGCCGTGAGGCCCAGGCCGGCGAGACGCAGTACCGCATCGACTACAACCGGCGGCCGGAAACCGACATGGAAGTCTGCATGCCGCGCCATACGCTGGAGATCTTTGCGCGCGGCCTGGGCGTCTGGGACCGTTTCCCTGAGGCCGCCCGCCACCAGCAGCTTCTTCATATGGCGACGCTGCTCGACGACCTTTATCCCACCTTCCGCCTGTTTCTCTATGACGGACGGATGCGTTATTCGATCCCCTACACCATCTTCGGGCCTTATCGCGCCGCCATCTATGTCGGCGACATGTATCTGGTGCTGAACGCGACCCAGCCGGTCCGCAAGCTGACCAGCCATTTCGACAATCTGATCCGCGCCGCCGACATCAATGCGCACGAAGCAGCCAGCTTCACCCAAAGGCTGGCGGAAATGCGATTTTGACGGCTTGCTTCCTGCACCGACATTGACGTCATATAAAGATTTCTTTATATCCCAACAAAGAATCCCGGAAGGCGTGATTTCCAATGACCAATCCAATCGACGCTTTGCTTGCCGAAAAGGGCGTTCTGCTCGCCGATGGCGCCACCGGCACCAATCTGTTCGCCATGGGGCTGGAGGCCGGCGAGGCTCCAGAGTTGCTGAACGAGACGGCGCCGGACACCATCACCAGTCTGCACCAGAACTTCGTCGATGCCGGCGCCGACATCATCCTGACCAACTCCTTCGGCGGCACCCGCCACCGGCTGAAGCTGCACCATGCGCAGGACCGGGTTTACGCGCTGAACAAGCGCGCCGCCGAGATCGCCCGCGCTGTCGCCGATAAGGCCGGCCGCAAGGTCATCGTCGCCGGCTCGGTCGGCCCGACCGGCGAGCTGCTGGTGCCGCTCGGCGCCATGACCTATGACGAGGCGGTCGACGCCTTTGCCGAACAGATAGAGGGCCTGAAGGCCGGCGGCGCCGAAGTCGCCTGGATCGAGACCATGTCGGCGCCGGACGAAATCCGTGCCGCAGCCGAAGCCGCGATCCGCGTCGGCCTGCCCTATACCTATACCGGCTCCTTCGACACCGCCGGCCGCACAATGATGGGGCTGTTGCCGAAGGACATCCACGGCGTCGCCGATGGCTTGTCGCAGGCGCCGCTCGGTGTCGGCGCCAATTGCGGCGTCGGCGCCTCCGACATCCTCGCTTCACTGCTCGACATGACCGAGGCGAAGCCGGAGGCGACGGTGATCGTCAAGGGCAATTGCGGCATTCCGGAATTTCGCGGCGCCGAAATCCACTATTCCGGCACGCCCGAGCTGATGGCCGACTATGTCAGGCTGGCCGTCGATGCCGGCGCAAAGATCGTCGGCGGCTGCTGCGGCACCTCGTTCGCCCACCTCGCCGCCATGCGCAAGGCACTCGATGCGCACACAAGGTCGGGTCGCCCGACCGTCGAAAAAATCGTCGAGCGCATCGGCCCGATGCGCAACAAGCAGGCGACGGTCAACACCGTCGAGACCAGCGAAGCCCGCCGCGAGCGCCGGCGCAGCCGCGCCTGACGCAATTGAAAAGGCCGGCAAGGTTTCCCTGCCGGCCTGCCTCACCGCCCATCGGCGGTTTTCCGTATCAGAACGATCCCATCTGAGGAAAACCGGCCGTAATCACCATTACCGGTTACCGCCGAGCGCCGAGGCAAGGCGCACCAGCGAGAAAAACTCGGACCGGTAGCCGAACGGGTCGGCTCCCCGGGCGGCAGTGGCAATCTCGATGATCTTGTCGTAGCCGAACTTCGCGGTCGCATCCTCGTCGCGCAGCTTCTGGCCAAAAGCTGCGACGGCAACGGAGAAGCGCTGGTCGATGCTGGCCTGGTCGAAACCAGCCACTTCGTTGGCCGATGTCACCGGCGTGGTGATCAGCTTCGAGGCATCCTCGTTCGGCAGCTTGTAGCGGATCTTGACGAAGGCATATTCGTCGGCATTGGCGACGCCGCCATTGCTCACCGCAGCCTGGCCGTAGCGCAGCGGATCGATCTTCTCGCCGCCGCTGTCCTTCGGCGTGATCTCGTAGATCGCGGTAACCGAATGCCCCGAACCGATCTCGCCGGCATCGACACGGTCGTTGTTGAAATCCTCGCGGTTCAATGCGCGGGTCTCATAGCCAATCAGCCGGTATTCCGAGACTTTTTGCGGGTTGAACTCGACCTGGATCTTCACGTCCTTGGCGATGGTGAACAGCGTCGAGAACGCATCCTCGACCAGCACCTTCTCGGCCTCGGCCAAAGTGTCGATATAGGCGGCGGTGCCGTTGCCGTTCTGAGCGATGGCCTGCATCATCTGATCGTTCAGGTTGCCGCGGCCGAAACCGAACACCGACAGGAACACCCCGGTCTTGCGCTCCTTTTCGATCAACCGCTTCAGATCGTCGTCGTCGGTCTGGCCGACATTGAAGTCGCCGTCCGTCGCCAGCATCACGCGATTGATGCCGTCGTTGACGAAGGATTTCTGCGCCAGCCGATAAGCTTGCCTGATACCCGCCTCGCCGGCCGTGCTGCCGCCGGGCGCCAACGTGTCGATGGCATTGAGGATCTTGTCCTTCTCCGAAACCTTCGTCGGCTCCAGGACGGTGCCGGCATCGCCCGCATAGGTGACGATCGAGACGGTGTCGTCGGGCTTCAATTTGTTGACCAGAAGCCGGAAGGCGGACTGCAGGAGCGGCAGCTTGTCCTGCTCGTTCATCGAGCCCGACACGTCGATCAGGAAGACCAGATTGGCCTTGGGCTGCTCGGCTGGCTTGGCATCGAAACCCTTGATGGCGACATGCATCAGCCTGGTGTGCTGGTTCCACGGCGTCGGCATGACGCTGACGGTCGAGTTGAACGGCGTCGAGGCTAAGTCCGGACCTTTCCAGTCATAGGGGAAGTAGTTGATCATCTCCTCGACGCGGACCGTTTCGGCCTGCGGCACGACACCTTCCCTGAGCGAACGCCGCACGAAGGAATAGGAGACCGTGTCGACATCGATCGAAAAGGTCGAGACCGGGTCTTCGAGCGCGGCACGCACCGGATTGCTCTTGAAATCCTCGACGCGGTCGCGGTTTTGCTCCGGCAGCATCTGGTCGGCCGGCAGGGCCTGCGGCTGTACCATCAGCTTGGATTCGGCGCCTGGCATGCGGCCAGCCTGCGTGGCTCCGTCGGCTTTCGGAGGAGATATAGACATCATCACTCTGCCAGACGGCGCAGCTCCACCATCCTGTGCGAACTCACCTTTCGTCGCAGGTGCCGGCTCGGGCGCCACATTGCGGGCCAAAGCGTCCTGCTGCGCCAGGCCGCCGGCAGCCGATTGTGGCTTCGGCGGCGACGCCGGCGCGACAAGCGCCTCGGCTGCGACGCGGTTTTCGGCGTCGGCATCGGCTTTCTTCCGCTTGTCGGCCTCGGCTACGGTGAGCGGCCTCACCGTAGCCGGCGCTTTAGCCGCTGGTTTGTCGGCCAGCGTTTCGGTGATCTTCTCGTCCCCACCGGAATAGAACGGCTGCTCCTGCAGCATATAGATGGTGGCGTATCCGGCGATCGGCAGGGCGACGAGCCCGGCAATGGCCGGGGTGGCGAAGAGTTTCTTTTGCATGATTTCGCTCCAGAGCTTTTGTGCTCGCTCTGTGAGACGAAGCCCTTTCGCCGTTCCTTGGGCGGCAGGTGAAGTTTTTTCGCCCAGGTCGTAAGCCCGCATGGCGGCCTCGAAGGCACGCGCCTTCGCAGCGGTACCGGGCGGCGGTGCTGCGATGTCGCGCAGCCTGTTGAGTTCGTTGTCGTCGACCATGATCACACTTCCCCGGCTGAAAGCATGAGGGCCTTCAACCGTTTCTTCGCTTCATGGATGTGCCAGGAAACCGTCGTCTCCGAGATGCCCATCGCCTCGGAAGCGAGTGCGTGGCTCAGCCCTTCGCCATAGACGAGCAGCACCGCGTCGCGCTGCTTGTCCGGCAGCATCCGCACCGCCGCCCAAAGCGCCTCGGCTGGATCTTCGGGCTCGGCCGGGGCCTCTCCCGAGATCAGCTCGTAAGCCCCGTAGGCTTCGGTCTTGATCGCCTCACGGACGGTCTTGCGCATCATGTCGCGTGCCGCGTTCAGCGTCATCGTGTAGAGCCAGGTGGTGAACGCGCCGCTGCCATGATAGTCGCGGATCGCCCGGCCGAGCCGGACGCAGACTTCCTGGGCGATATCCTCGGCATCGGCCTTTTTCCCGCACCAGCGATAGGCGGCGCGATAGACGAAGTCATAGTGCCTTTCGAGCAATTTGCCGAAAGCCCCCCTGTCACCGCCCTTCGCACGACCGATCAGTTCGGCGTCGGAGGCTTCGCTTTCATCCAGCATCATCGCCATCATTTGCCTGTTGGACGAAGGCTAATGGCGATTCCTTGGGATGATGGAATGATTTTTTTGCAGGGCGGTCGGGGTCGCAATTACGGTGTTCAAGTTTCGTGCGGCATTCGGCGATGCTACAGGCCCGCGAACGCGGCCATGTGGAAGGCTTGAACCTGTGGCGGATAGCGATAGGCCGCGCCGTAGGGACAGGCGTTGCGGTCGAGACAACCGCCGGTTCGGCAAGGCGCGCCGTTTTGCCCACGCACATGCGCCAGACAGGTCTTGTGCGCGAAACCATCCGCAGAATAGGCATCGACCGGACAAGATTTCAGGCAAGGTTTGTCGACACATGCATCGCAAAGGTGAACCACTTCGCGAGTTTCCCCAAACGCAATCGCGTCCTCGAACAGCAGCGCGCCGCGATAGGCGTGCCAGAGCCCGTATTGCGGATGCATGAGAATGCCGAGCGGCGACGGTTTCAGACCCTCCGCCTGCATCGCCCATTGCTGGAACGGCAGATAAGGCTTGTCAGACGGCGACACGGCACGCGCGCCGAATTTCTTCGCCACTGCGCCGATCACTTCGCGCGACCATGCATCGAGCGGATCGGCAATAGTTTGCGATTGGCCTTCCCGCCAGCGCAGGAAATGCGGCCACGGCGCGGCGCCCGCCTGTCCCACCAGCAGCACGGATCTGGCGGCAGCGCCGGAGAGACCGGAGGGTGTTTCCTCACCGCCTGCAAAATTGAAGCCGCCGCGCAGGATGAGGCCGTGGGCGGAAAGCGCAGCCGCTATATCTTCGACCATGCTGCGCTCAAGGATCATCCCTTCCTGTCCGGCTCGGAGAAGGCGCTCCGCCAGACTTCCTTGTGGATGATGTTGGCGACTTTAGCCCCGCCTGACTCGGGCTCCTTTCAGGTGAAGGCGTCGGCCATCGACGCCTTCTTGCTGGCGATGAAGTCCTTCAGCCCATCATCGATGCCCTGATCGAGATGCGGCGCCTCGTAGCTTTCCAGCCAGCGGCGAGCGAGTTCGTTGGCGCGCTGCGGTGCCGACTTTTCGCCTTCGGCCAACCACTGCTCGTAGGAATTGTTGTCGGCGATGCTGGAACGGTAGAAGGCGGTCTGGAAATTGGCCTGGGTGTGGTCACAGCCGAGATAGTGGCTGCCCGGGCCGACCTGGCGGATGGCATCCATCGCCTGGCCGTTTTCCGACAGGTCGACGCCTTCGGAGAACTTCTGGGTCATGCCGAGCTGGTCGATGTCCATCATGAATTTTTCGTAGCAGGAAGCGAGCCCGCCCTCGAGCCAGCCGGCCGAATGCAGCACGAAATTGGTGCCGGCGAGGATCGTCGAGTTCAGCGTGTTGGCGCTCTCATAAGCGGCCTGCGCGTCCGGGATTTTCGAGGCGCAGAGCGAGCCGCCGGTGCGGAACGGCAGGCCAAGCCGGCGCGCGAGCTGCGCTGCGCCATAGGAAACCAGTGACGGCTCCGGCGTGCCGAAGGTCGGCGCGCCCGACTGCATCGAGATCGACGAGGCGAAGGTGCCGAACAGCACCGGTGCGCCCGGCCGGATCAGCTGCGTGAACGACGCGCCAGCCAGCACTTCGGCCAGGACCTGGGTCAGCGTGCCGGCGACCGTCACCGGGCTCATCGCGCCGGCGAGGATGAACGGCGTGACGATACAAGCCTGGTTGTGGCGCGAATAGACTTTCAGCGCCCCCAGCATGGTCTCGTCGAACACCATCGGCGAATTGGCGTTGATCAGGCTGGTCAGCACCGTGTTGTTCTCGACGAAATAGTCGCCGAACACGATCTTGGCCATCGCCACCGTGTCTTCGGCGCGCTCCGGCGCGGTGACCGAGCCCATGAACGGCTTGTCCGAATATTTGATGTGGCTGTAGATCATGTCGAGATGGCGCTTGTTGACCGGCACGTCGACCGGCTCGCACACCGTGCCGCCCGAATGGTGGATCGACGGTGCCATATAGGCGAGCTTCACGAAATTCCGGAAATCCTCGATCGTCGCATAGCGCCTGACGCCGTCGAGGTCGCGCACGAAGGGCGGGCCGTAGACCGGTGCGAAGACCGTGGCGTTGCCGCCGATCTGCACCGAACGTTCGGCATTGCGGGCATGCTGGGTATAGACGGACGGCGCCGTCTTCAGAAGTGAGCGGCAGAGCCCCTTGGGAAAGTGCACGCGCTCGCCTTTGACGTCGGCGCCGGCCTCTTTCCACAGCTGCAGCGCCTCGGCGTCGTCGCGAAAGATGATGCCGATCTCTTCGAGCACCGTGTCGGTGTTCTTCTCGATCAGCGTCAGCCCTTCCTCGCCCAGCACCTCATAGACGTTGATCTTGCGCTTGATGTAGGTGAGTTGGGTGCCGGGGCCGCCACCCGAGCGCGCCGCCCGTCGGGCAGCGGCACCACCACTGGCGGCGCGTCCGCGCCGCGCGTTTGACGCTTCCTGATCGACCGGCGCGTTCTCACTCATGATCGTTCTTCCCTGGCTTTTGTTCTGGCACAATTATTATTGCCGCATATCGCGGCTTCTGGCCGGATCGTAGTCATGCACCCTATTCGAAACGGCCCGCCAGCGCCAACGCCTGTCGCAAAATCGACAAGAATTCCAATAGATCTGGCAGTCGCTTTCCTTTTGCGGGAAGTCGCAAATCAGCTATGGACGCTGGCCTGTAGCGGGTTAGGTATTGACGTGATATTTGAGGCCCCGCAATTGCATCTGTGCGGCAAGGAGCTGGATTAAAAATGGCCGACGACGAGATCATCCTTTCCGAGCTTTCCGACGACGAACTCGTGCAGCAGATGCACGATGACCTTTATGACGGGCTGAAGGAAGAGATCGAGGAAGGCACCAACATCCTTCTCGAGCGCGGCTGGGCGCCTTACAAGGTGCTGACCGAGGCACTGGTCGAGGGCATGCGCATCGTCGGCGAGGATTTTCGCGACGGCATCCTGTTCGTGCCGGAAGTGCTGTTGTCGGCCAACGCAATGAAGGCGGGCATGTTCATCCTGCGTCCGCTGCTTGTCGCCACCGGCGCGCCGAAGCAGGGCAAGATGGTGATCGGCACCGTCAAGGGCGACATCCACGACATCGGCAAGAACCTTGTCGGCATGATGATGGAGGGCGCCGGCTTCGACGTCATCGATCTCGGCATCAACAATGCGGTGGAAAAATATCTCGACGCCATCGAACAGCACCAGCCTGACATCATCGGCATGTCGGCGCTGCTGACGACGACCATGCCCTACATGAAGGTCGTCATCGACACGATGAAGGAAAAGGGCATCCGCGACGACTACGTCGTGCTGGTCGGCGGCGCGCCGCTCAACGAGGAATTCGGCAAAGCCGTCGGCGCCGACGCCTATTGCCGCGACGCAGCCGTGGCAGTCGAGACCGCCAAGGATTTTATGAAGCGCAAGCACAACGTCCGCGCTTCGGCCTGAACTGACGAGGAGAACACAAGAGCATAAGTACGGAGCCCGTACCTATGCTCTTGCAGACGAGGCGCCGCGTAGCGCCGGCATGTCAAGTCTTCAACAAGCAACAGCGTTCCGCGTAGCGGCTTGTATCGCCTATTCAGACTCTTTCGCCTCTTCCTTTTTCAGGATCGGCGTGTCGGCGGTTGTATTCGCGACGCTTGCGACTGTGGTTTGCTGATCTACGCTTGCAGCTTTGGTTTGCTGATCTACGGAAGCCGTCGTTTTGTTGTGGCCGACACATTCCGCTGCGGCGCCGGACGCCGAAAGGCCCAGAGCGGCGAGAACTAAGAGAGCGATCTTCATTCTATGCTCCTAGCTTCGTTGTTGAGGTACAGGGAAAGATTACCGGCATGTCCCCCCATTCGAAAAGTCAACTTTTCGTGCCTGCCCCAGCGAACCCCCACCTGACGAAACAATTGCAATAGGCGGACACCACGGCCGCTTCGACCTCACTTCGGCGAATTCGGCATGGACCATAAACCGAGCCAAGCCTTGCAACACGACTTTGTTGTTCCCAGATGTTACAATGACTTAACGCGCATCGCTTGAACTTTCTCGATAGCGATGCGCCTTGTTGATATCCGCGGGATCAGGGATTTTGGACCGTATCCTCGACCGCGTTGGCTGTCGATTTGACATCCCTGCCGACGCCGCGGACGGTGTTGGCGCAGGCCGAAAGAGCAAGGGCGCAAGCGAGGATGGCGATCGGCGCAATGCGTAGCGGTTTCATGAATGGTATCTCCCTCAACAGATAGATTCGTGGGACAGCAACGAAAATCGGTTAGACTGGTTCCATGAGCATTGCGAGAAAACTACAACCCGATCAAGGTGACAGGCTGCTTGTCATCGCCTGCGGGATGATTGCGCGCGAAGTTCTGGCCGTTAAGGAGCAGCTGGGGCTCGACCATCTCGACCTGACCTGCCTGCCGGCGGAGTTCCATTTCTACCCGGACCGCATCGCGCCGGCCATGGACAAGGCAATCGAGAAGGCCAAGGCGGACGGCTACACCAATATTTTCGTCGGCTATGCCGATTGCGGCACCGGCGGCCTGCTCGACCGCGTCTGCGAGAAGCATGGGGTCGAGCGCATGGCCGGTCCGCATTGCTTTGCCTTCTACCAGGGCATGGAAGCCTATGCGAAAATCGCCGACGACGACATGATGTCGTTCTACATGACCGATTTCCTGTGTCGGCAGTTCGATGCCTTCTTCATGAAGCCGCTCGGCCTCGATCGGCATCCGGAGCTCATCAAGGACTATTTCGGCAATTACCAGAAGCTGGTCTACATCGCCCAGACTGACGATCCGGAACTCGACAAGGTAGCGCAGAAGGCCGCGGAAATGCTCGGCCTCGCCTATGAGCGCCGCTCGACCGGCTATGGCGACCTGACGAATGAGCTGGCCAGCGCCGCCGGACACGGCTGACGTTCAGGCCGCTCCTTCTTCCGCTGCTAGCCCGGCGAGCACAGCGGCAAAGCTCGTCTTGCAGACGAAGCCCAGCCTGTCCCGCGCCCGCGAGGCGTCATAGACACGGTCGATCGAGGGAAACATCGTCCAGCCCTTTCGCGCGTAGAGCGCCGGAAATTCCGGAAAATAGCGGGCGACGACGGGCGGCGCGTCAGCGATCAATGCCTCGCAATCATCAGGCCGGAACGGCGTGGGCGCCGAGACGATGAAGATATCGAAGCCCAGTCGCGGCGCCTTCTCCAGCGCCGCGACATGGGCCTCGGCGGCATCTTCCACGGTCAGTCGGCGGAACAACAGCTCATTGGCCTTGGTGTTGGCGTCCGACTGCTCGATCGCATGCGCCATGTCGTCTGCCTCGGGAAAGAACCGGGCGGTGCGCAGCACGATCACCGGCAGTCCGGACTGGATGTGATAGAGGCGGCAAAGATGTTCGGCCGAAAGCTTGGTTACGCCGTAGATGTTGCGCGGCTCGGGCGCCATGTCTTCCGTCAGCCAGGCGGCCTTGCGCGCACCGCCGGTGAGGCCGGCGCGTATGGCTTTCGAGATCATCAGCGAGGTCGTCGACGTGAAGACGAAGCGCTGAACGCCTGATAACACCGCCGCGTCGAGCAGGTTCAGGGTGCCGCGCACATTCGTCTCGATGAAATCCTCATTACGTTGGTGTTCGATGTCAGGCTTGTGCAGCGCGCCGCTGTGGACGATCGCCTCGATGCGGTTTTCCCCGACCGTCCGCATCACCAGATCACGGTCGGCGACCGAGCCGATCATTTGCGTTTGCGCCGACGGGACCGGATCCAGCCCGATGACGTCATGGCCAAGCGCCCGCAGGCGCGGCGCGAGCGCGCTGCCCAGCCAGCCTGACGACCCCGTAAGCAAGATCCGCATCGGCAAAACCACGAGTTTTAAGCTGACCGCTGTTAAGCACGGATGACAGGCCGCCGCGAACCGGTAAGTTGTATGCCAAACGAGAAAACACGCTGTTCCAGCCGTCGACCGGGAAACGCACCGATGATCGCTCGCCTCCTGATTGCCGCAGGCGTTTTCTGCTTCGCCCTGCCCGCGCTCGCCGATGGCGAGGTGCAGAAGCTGATCACGCCCGCCGACAAGGTGCGGCTCGACAAATATGACGAGACGCGCAAGGCAGCCCTTGATGAAGCCAGGGCCGGCGACGACGCCGAGGTCAAAGCAGCTCGACGCCTTGCTGGCAAAGCCGCTGGTCGCGTTTTCCGGCAAGGACCTGGCCGGCAGCTGGCAGTGCCGCACCATCAAGGCCGGCGGACTGAGCCCGCTCGTCATCTATGGCTGGTTCAAGTGCAAGGTGAGCGACGATGGTTCAGGCTGGATGCTCGAAAAACGCACCGGTTCGCAACGCACCAAGGGCCGTTTCTTCGACGACGGCGAAAAGCGCGCGATCTATCTCGGCTCCTTCTTTGTCAACAACGATCCCGCAAAACCCTATGGCAGCGGCCCGCAAAGCGACCAGGTCGGCTATGCCTTTCGCAACAGCGCCAACGAATGGCGCATCGAGTTCCCGGCCCCCTATCACGAATCGAAGCTCGACATCCTTGAGCTCAGGCGCTGAGCCCGCTGTCCTGAGGCCGATCACAGGGTTAACCCGGCGGTCCAAGCGAACCCACGCGCTAGTGGTGAAGTCCTGACGCTTGGTACACACGTAGAAGGACGCGAGACGACCCCTTGCGGACCATCCCTGATGAGAGGTCAAGGGAACGTCGTGACCCTTTCGCGACCTTGGCGCGGGCGTGGTTTAAGGACAGCTGTGGGGATCTGCCGTTCGTTCCAGCGATCTGAAATTCGGCAGGGTTCAAAAACCGGACGGTTGATCCGCCTACCTCGCTAACACGCCGGCCGCTAGAAGCCCGTCGGCCACAACTTCCATGACGTTGCATAGGACCTCAGTTGTGTAAGACTGCCGGACTGTTGCCGAAGGAGCCCTCCGGCGTCTCCACCGCGGAAGTGGGACATGGACATTGAGGAGTGGCTGCGCAGCTTAGGGCTGCAGCAATACGGCACGGCCTTTCGTGAGAACAACGTCGAGGCCGAAGTGCTCCTGCGGCTGACGGCCGAGGATCTCAAGGACATCGGCGTCAGTTCGGTAGGGCACCGCCGGAAGCTTCTGGAGGCTATTGCCGAGCTGCGGGAAAGTTCCTCTGCAATCTCAGCTGAAGGTGTCAAAGCCTTGACTCAAGTCGCCGAACTTGCGTCGGCACCGGCGTCCCCAACCGGTGCCGAGCGGCGGCAACTGACCGTGATGTTCGCTGATCTGGTCGGCTCCACCGCGATTTCGGCTCGGGTCGATCCCGAGGAGATGAGTGAGATCATCCGAGGCTACCAGAATTGTTGCGCAGGCGAGATTACCCGCTTCGAGGGACACATTGCGAAATTCATGGGCGATGGTGTGCTGGCATATTTCGGCTGGCCACGAGCGCATGAAGATGATGCCGAGCGGGCGGTGCGCGCAGGCTTGGCGGTTGCCAGTTCAGTGGCGCAACTGCGGGCGCCGGATGGCAAGCCGCTTGCGGGCCGGGTGGGGATCGCGACGGGTCTCGTGGTGGTCGGTGAGCTTGTCGGCGACAAGGAAGCGCGCGAGCGGGCGGTGGTCGGCGAGACGCCGACCTTGGCCTCGCGACTGCAGGACTTGGCCCGGCCGGGCAGCGTAATTGTCGCCGAGAGCACAAGACATCTGCTGGGCGATCTGTTCGAGTTGGAGGATCTGGGACCACAGGTTCTGAAGGGCTTCGAGACGGCCTTGAAAGCCTATTCCGTCAGAGGCGAGGGCCGGGCCGAAAGCCGCTTCGAGGCATTCCACACCGGCGCGCTGACGAAGCTCGTTGGCCGCGAGCAGGAGCTGGCTCTGCTTCTGGAACGCTGGTCGCGGGCGGAGGAAGGTGAAGGACAGGTGATCCTCCTCTCCGGGGAGCCGGGGATTGGCAAGTCGCGCATTGTGCGCGCCTTGCGCGAGCACTTGGCCAACGAATCGTATATCCCGCTCAGCAATTACTGCTCGCCGTACCACACCAATAGTGCGCTTTATCCGGTGGTCGGACTTTTGGAGCGGGCGGCGCATTTCGACCGTGATGACACCGCCGAGATGAAGCTCGATAAACTTGAAACTCTGCTCGCTCGGGGCGGCGAGCAGGACCGGGAGGCGGCGCAAGTACTGGCCGCTCTGCTTGCGATCCCAACCGAAACACGCTACCCGCCAATCGATCTGCCGCCACAGCGCATCAAGCAACGCACGCTGGAAATCTTGGTCGAGCAGCTCGCCGGCCTAGCCAAGCAGAAGCCTGTGTTGGCCGTATACGAGGATGTGCATTGGATCGACCCTTCGACACTAGAGCTGCTGGGTCTGGTAATTGAGCGGGTCCAGCGCCTGCCGGCACTGGTTCTGATCACCTTCCGGCCGGAATTCAGCCCACCCTGGACCAGCCATGCCCATGTGACCCAGCTCTCGCTTTCTCGTCTCACGCGACGGCACGGCGCAGCCGTGGCTCTCCGCGTCACCGGCGGCAAGGCGCTACCGCGCGAGGTTCTGGACCAGATCATGGCGCGAACTGACGGGGTTCCGCTATTCGTTGAGGAACTGACCAAGACAGTCCTGGAGTCAGGCCTTTTGCGGGACGTCGGCAATCATTTCGAGTTGACCGGAACTCTCCCGCCGCTGGCGATCCCGGCTACGCTGCACGACTCGCTAATGGCTCGCCTCGATCACCTGGCGCCGGTCAAGGAGGTGGCGCAGATCGGGGCTGTAATCGGCCGCGAATTCTCGCACGATCTGCTGGCCGCCGTGGCGCCGCACGACGAAGGCAAACTGCAGGACGCTTTGGCCCAGCTCTGCAGGTCCGAGCTGATCTATTGCCGCGGTGCGCCGCCGGAAGCGACCTACAGCTTCAAGCATGCGCTTGTGCAGGATGCGGCGTATTCCAGCCTTCTTAAAACTCGGCGGCAGCAGATGCACGCGCGCATCGCCGCGGCTCTCGAAGAGCGTGTGGCAGCGGGTTCCGAGGCTTTGCCGGAGATCATTGCCCATCACTGCACCGAGGCAGGCCTTATCGAGCGGGCAGTCAGCTATTGGTGGCAAGCCGCGCAATCGGCGATCCAGCGCTCTGCAATTTTGGAGTCGATCGCGCACCTGGAAAATGGGCTAAGACTTGTCCGCACCCTACCTGACAATCAGGAGCGCGTCCGCCTGGAGCTGGATATGCAGGTGGCGTTGGGCACCGCCTTTATGGCGGCCAAAGGTTGGTCGTCGCCGGCCACCGCAGCGGCGTTCGCGCGAGCCGAGGAGTTGTGCGAGCGAGTGGACGACATCACTCTGCGCAGCGTGGCCGATTACGGCCGGTATCTCGTCTACCTCCTGCGTGGTCAACTCGATGCTGCGCTGGCAACGACGACATCGATGCTGCGCAGGGCCGAATGCGACTGCGATCGGGCCACAATCATGATCGCACACCGGTGCGTCGGCATCACGTCGGTGCACCGGGGAGATTTTGATGCCGGACGCAAGCACATGGAGGCGTCGTTGGCGCTGTACGATCCGAACGAGCACGCTGCGCTTGCCTATCGATTCGCCTATGATCCCCGTATCGCAAACCTTTGCTATATCGCCCACGCGCTGCTGCACCTCGGTTATCCCGATCAAGCATTCGAGAAATACACCGAGTTGTTACAGGCTATAAGACACCACCGGCACAGCCCATCCGCGGCGTTCGGCCTGTTCCAATCGGCCCTGTTTTGCACTTATTCGAGAGATCTCGGCGCGTATAAGCGCGACAGCAACTTTGGTGCGGATGAGGCCATTGTCGATGAACTGATCTCAATCAGTACGGAGCACGGTTTCTCACTTTGGCGTACAGCAGGGGTCATTCTCAAGGGTTGGGTTCTGATCCAGGCGGGTGAGTCGGATAGCGGTCTTGCTCAAATGCGTGACGGCATAGTCGAATGGCGTGGGCACGACGCTAAGCTTTTTGTGCCACGCTGGCTGCTCATGCTCGCCAGCGCCCTCAGCAGGCTTGGCAACCCACGCGCGGCACTCGACAGGATCGAGGAAGGGCTCGCATTGATCACCGAGACCAACGAGCGGTGGAACGAGACTGAGTTGCACCTCCGGAAGGGCGAACTGCTCCTGGACTTGAAGGCGGACGAGAAGGCCGAGGCTTCCTTCCTGCACGCGCTTACCGTGGCCCAACATCAACGCGCCAAGCTTTGGGAGCTGCGAGCCGCCACATCTCTTGCCCGACTCTGGGTCCAGGGAAGCGAGCGGCAAAGGGCCCACGACCTTCTCGCACCGGTTTGCGGCTGGTTCACAGAGGGCTTCGCGACGCCGGACATCAAGGAAGCGAGGACGTTCCTCGATCTAGTAGAATCCTGATCTGCCGTTTTGGACAATCTGCTGCAGTCAACAATCTCAGGGAGGAGATGATGACGTTCCATTCACTCAGGACACGGGAAAAATTACACCCAGCTCGGATTTCGGCGGCGGTGCTGATCGCAATCACCTTGTCTGCCTTCGCGGTCGCTGCGGCGGAAGCGGCAAATGCAGCGGAAGCGGCAAAGAAATTCTTCGACGCTTACCGCGATCGGAAGGTAGACGCCATGACCACTCTTTTTACCGAGAATGCCACGTTCGTCTACGTGCCTTTCGGTGACGCTGGTTCCGGCAATGTCCTCAAAGATGGCGTGCCGGTCTGGCGGACGCTGATCGATGCTTTCCCTGACCTGCGCAACGAGGTTAGCGCAATCTGGGAGGACAAGAGCGGTGACGTTGCCTTCGTGGATGTTCACATCGGCGGAAAGCAGACTAAGGACGCGTTTGGAATCACAAACAAAGGCAAGGAGTATTGGTTGCGCCATCTGTTCATTCTGGAAACTAACGAGGAAGGCCGGATCATCAAGATCACGAGCTTTTGGGACAACGCTACTTGGTACACTCAGCTCGGCAAGACCAGCCTAGAGTGATCACGAGTCGCGCTCTATTGCGCTCGAATGAGCCACATAACGACCCCGGCCGAAACGGCGCGATTCATCCAACCCCAGGAAGCCGCGCCGGGTCGCTCGTCCCGAAGTAGCGCGTCAAGTCCAATCACTAGATGTCTGGATTGAGTGCGGATCGCGATTTCGCAAGTGAGACCACGAAGGTCTTGATATGGCGCTGCCTGTGCGTTCCAATCGGCGACACGGAAGGCAGTTAACCGCCCATCGATGCAATTCGATTTGGGTATCAACCGTCAGATTTTCACGACTAGCACTATGTCTTTGCGGGCGCCGCGCCGCGGCCTGCCTTGGAAACAATGGTACCATCCGACGATCTGTCTATTTCTGGACCGGCGCAAAAACCGGCGTCTGGCAACGAGCGCCGATTTACCGGACAGCGCCCTGACGATAAGCTTGGCCGTTATGAGCGAAATCGACCACCGCGCCATCATCGCCAGCCTTTCGGTCCATGATCGTCGCGACCTCACCGCCAAACTGGACAGGCCTGGCATTGTCCGGCTGGCCGTTCACGGCGGGCTGGTTGTCGTGCTGGGTGCGCTGATCGCCGCCCGCATCCCGTTCTGGCCGGTTCTCGTGCTGCCGCAGGGGGTCCTGATCGTCTTTTTCTTCACGCTGTTGCACGAGACGATCCACGAAACGGCCTTCAGGACGCCGTGGCTCAATCGCGCCATCGCCGCCGTGACCGGCTTCCTGATCCTGCTGCCGCCGGCATGGTTCCGTTATTTCCATTTCGCGCACCATCGCCACACGCACGATCCGGACAACGACCCCGAACTGATGGCTCCGAAACCGGAGACCATCGGCCAGTATGTGCGCTATCTCTCCGGGATCCCCTATTGGAGCGGCATGGCGCGCGTGATCGTCGTCAACGCCGCCGGCCGCAACCGCGACGGCTTCGTGCCGGAAAAAGGCCGCGACAAGGTGACGTCGCAAGCGCGTTGGTTCCTGGTCGTCTATGCAGTGCTGCTGGCGGCCTCGCTGGCCGTGCAGTCGGCGCTTCTGCTGTGGGTGTGGATCGTGCCGGTGCTCGTCGGCCAGCCCTTCTTGCGGGCCTATCTGTTGGCCGAGCACGCGCTCTGCCCGCATGTCGCCAACATGCTCGAAAACACCCGCACCACCTTTACCACAAGGCTGGTACGCTTCGTGGCGTGGAACATGCCTTACCACTCCGAGCACCATTCTTATCCGGCCGTTCCCTTTCACCGCCTGCCGCGTTTCCACCAAATTGTCGCCGAACATCTGCGCACGACCGAGCGAGGCTATATCCGCTTCCACAGGAAGCTTGTCGGCAGCTTCGATCGTCGCGCCGGCTGATCAAAACCAGGCCAAGCATCGAATATTTTCGCGTTTCCGTTGTGGCTGCCAATTGCGTCGCTTTTGAATGCGCGCGCGTCGTCCCATAACAAGCAGCCCGACAGCGCTTCCGGCAATGCTCGCACTCACTACAGCGCCGCGCGTCCTATTGGACGCGCAATGGACGCTGTAGCACTTTAAGTCGGCGCATGATCCTTTCCAAATTCGATGCCGATTTTCGGGGTCATGCGCGAGGAGTAGGAAATTCATGGCCGATCTGATCGTCGTCTACTGGCGCGACATCCCCGCCCAGGTCATCGTCAAGAAGGGCCGGCAGAACGCCAAGCGCGAACTGCCGCTGCGCTTTACCGAGGCGATCGACATGTGCGCGATGCGCACCGGCGCCGGCGGCACCGACGACTACCTTGCCGAATGGCGCAAGGCCGACCCCGTGTCGGTCAGCGACGATCTTGAAGGCGAGGTGGAAAAAGCCTTTCAGGACATCGACGCGAAATACGACCGCGAGCGGCTGGTCGCTCTGGTCAAGGCGGGCGGAAAAGAAGATGTCTGAAACCACCCCGGCGATTACCCAGGCCACTCTGGTCAAGAAGGCAGCGCCGAAATCCGACTACAAGCCGGCCGACGTGTCGCCGCAGCGGCGCGTGCAGCGCTCCTTCGCTGTCAGGCTGTGGTCCGTCCGCCACTCGCGACTGCTCGAATGGTTCTACGCCAGGTTCTCCGACATGTTTTTGCTCCTCCATCCGCTGTGGAAGCGCATCGGTTACGGCCGCGTCGAAGGTCCGATCAAATTCGTCGAAAAACGCGTCAAGGGTTTTATGTTCGACTGCCGCATGTGCGGCCAGTGCGTCCTTTCTTCTACCGGCATGTCGTGCCCGATGAATTGCCCCAAGCAATTGCGCAACGGCCCTTGCGGCGGTGTGCGTGCCAACGGCAATTGCGAGGTCGAGCCTGACATGCCGTGCGTCTGGGTCAAGGCCTGGGAAGGTTCACGCAATATGGTGCATGGCGACAAGATCCTCGACGTGCAGAAGCCGGTCGACCAGTCGCTGCGCGAGACCTCGGCATGGCTGCGGGTGACCGCGCAGGCCGCCGCCGCCCGCGAAGCCGCGCGCAACGTTCCAAAACCTGGGGCACCGGCATGATCGGCCGCCAGCCCGACGAGAACCCGGCCGGCATCCATCTGCCGCTCGACCCCCTGCCCGGCCACACCTCGCGCGGCCGGCTGGAGCGCGTCCTGAGGCGCGGCGAATTCGCGGTGACCACCGAGCTCAACCCGCCGGACAGCGCCGATCCGGAAGACGTCTACAACCGCGCCAAAATCTTCGACGGCTGGGTCGACGCCATCAACGCCGTCGACGCCTCGGGCGCCAACTGCCACATGTCGTCGGTCGGCATCTGTGCGCTGCTGACCCGCATGGGTTATGCCCCGATCATGCAGATCGCCTGCCGCGACAGAAACCGCATCGCCATCCAGGGCGACGTGCTGGGCGGGGCGGCGATGGGCGTCGCCAACATGCTGTGCCTGACCGGCGACGGCGTGCAGGCCGGAGACCAGCCAGGCGCCAAGCCGGTATTCGATCTCGACTGCATGTCACTGCTGGAAACCTGCCGCATCATGCGCGACAACGGCAAGTTCCTGTCCGGCCGCAAGCTGACGACGCCGCCGCAGCTTTTCCTCGGCGCGGCGATCAACCCTTTCGCGCCGCCGATCGATTTCCGCCCCTACCGGCTGGGCAAGAAAATCGCCGCCGGCGCGCAATTCGTGCAGAGCCAGTACTGCTTCGACGTGCCGATGTTCCGCACCTACATGCAGCAGGTCCGCGATCTCGGTTTTACGGAAAAATGCTTCATCCTGTGCGGCGTCGGACCGCTGGCCTCGGCCAAGACCGCCAAATGGATCCGCTCTAACGTGCCGGGCATTCATATCCCCGATTCGATCGTCAAGCGGCTGGAAGGCGCCCAGGACCAGAAGAAGGAAGGCAAGCAGCTCTGCATCGATATCATCAACGAGGTGAAAGAAATTCCCGGCGTCTGCGGCGTCCATGTGATGGCCTATCGCCAGGAGGAATATGTCGCCGAGATCGTCGATGAATCGGGCGTGCTGAAGGGGCGCCAGCCCTGGAAACGCGAAATCCGCCGCGACGATCAGCTCGTCGCCGACCGGCTCGACCACATTTTGCACGACGAGATCACCGAAACGCAGGTCGACATGGTCAAGACCGCGCATTGATGGCGCGGACGCCACCATTCGCTTGATCGAAAACAGAAACGATATAAAGAAGTCTTTATATCACGAGGGAGAGATTGCATGACCCGGACGATCGTCGCCTCGGCGACACGAGAAATCATCATCGGCTTCGACCAGCCCTTCTGCGTGATCGGTGAGCGCATCAATCCAACCGGGCGCAAGAAGCTCGCGGCCGAGATGATCGCAGGCAATTTCGATACCGTCATCAGGGACGCGCTGGAACAGGCCGCCTGCGGCGCGACCATGCTCGACGTCAATGCCGGCGTCACCTCGGTCAACCCGAACGAGACCGAACCCGGCCTGCTGGTGCAGACGCTGGAGATCGTGCAGGGGCTGGTCGACCTGCCGCTGTCGATCGACAGTTCGGTGACCGCGGCGATCGAGGCGGCGCTCAGGGTCGCCAAGGGCCGGCCGCTGGTCAACTCCGTCACCGGCGAGGAAGAAAAGCTCGAAGCCATCCTGCCGCTGGTCAAGAAATACAATGTCCCGGTGGTTGCCATCTCCAACGACGAGACAGGCATTTCGATGGATCCGGATGTGCGCTTCGCCGTAGCCAAGAAGATCGTCGAGCGCTGCGCCGATTTCGGCATTCCGGCGCATGACGTGGTCGTCGACCCGCTGGTCATGCCGATCGGCGCGCTCGGCGACGCCGGCCGCCAGGTCTTTGCCCTGCTGCGCCGGCTGCGTGAAGAGCTCAAGGTCAACACCACCTGCGGCCTGTCAAACATCTCGTTCGGCCTGCCGCACCGCCACGGCATCAACGCCGCCTTCATCCCGATGGTGATCGGCGCTGGCATGACCTCGGCGATCATGAACCCGGTGCGGCCGCAGGAGATGGAAGCGGTGCGCGGCGCCAATGTGCTGAACGGCACCGACGAGAACTGCACCAACTGGATAAGGACCTACAAGGACTACAAGCCGGCCGAAGGCGGCCAGGCGATCGCGGCGCCCACGCAAGTCAATGCGCCGGGCGAAGGCAATGGCAATGGCGGTCGCCGGCGCGGCGGTCGTGAAGCCCGTATGGCCCGAGGATAAGCGCGCAATCGTGAACTCTCCTGCCAACATCACCGATCCGCTCGTGCTGTTCATGCCGTCCGGCAAGCGCGGGCGGTTTCCGGTCGGCACGCCGGTGCTCGATGCCGCACGCCAGCTCGGCGTCTATGTCGAGAGCGTGTGCGGTGGACGCGCCACTTGCGGGCGCTGCCAGGTCGAGGTGCAGGAAGGCAATTTCGCCAAGCACAAGATCGTCTCTTCCAACGACCACATCTCGCCCAAGGGCGCCAAGGAGGAGCGCTATGAACGCGTGCGCGGCCTTCCCGAACGGCGCCGCCTGTCCTGCTCGGCGCAGATCCTCGGCGATCTCGTCGTCGACGTGCCGCAGGATACGGTCATCAACGCACAGACCATTCGCAAGGACGCCGACACCAGGATCATCGCCCGCGATTCGGCAATTCACATGTGCTATGTCGAGATCGAAGAGCCCGACATGCACAATCCATCAGGCGATCTCGATCGCCTGAAGATCGCGCTGATGAAAGACTGGGGGCTCAACAGCCTCGATTTCGATTTCCATCTGCTGCCGCAGGTGCAAGGCATCCTGCGCAAAGGCAACTGGACCGCGACCGCCGCCATCCACAAGGATGCCGACAGCGAGACCGCGCGGGTCATCTCGTTGTGGCCCGGCCTCAAGAACGAGGCCTACGGGCTTGCCTGCGATATCGGCTCGACCACCATCGCCATGCATCTGGTGTCGCTGCTGTCGGGCCGCGTCGCCGCCTCGTCAGGCACGTCGAACCCGCAGATCCGCTTCGGCGAGGATCTGATGAGCCGCGTTTCCTATGTGATGATGAACCCGGACGGCCGCGAAGGCATGACAGTCGCGGTGCGCGAGGCGATCTCGGGTCTCGTCGACAAGGTTTGCGCGGAAGGCAACGTCCAGCGCAACGACATCCTGGATTGCGTCTTCGTCGGCAATCCGATCATGCACCATCTGTTCCTCGGCATCGACCCGACCGAACTCGGCGGCGCGCCATTCGCGCTGGCTGTCTCGGGCGCCGTGCACATCAAGGCGTCGGATATCGGCCTGAAGCTCAACCAGGGCGCCAGGCTCTACATGCTGCCTTGCATCGCCGGCCATGTCGGCGCCGACGCGGCTGCGGTGACGCTGTCGGAAGGCCCGCACCGCCAGGACGAGATGATGCTGATCGTCGATGTCGGCACCAATGCCGAGATCGTGCTCGGCAATCGCCAGCGGGTCGTGGCGGCCTCCTCGCCCACCGGTCCGGCCTTCGAGGGCGCGGAAATCTCCGGCGGCCAGCGCGCTGCGCCCGGCGCCATCGAGCGCGTCCGCATCGATCCCGACACGCTGGAGCCGAAATACCGCGTCATCGGCTCGGAACTGTGGTCCGACGAGCCCGGCTTCCTCGACAGCGTCCAGGCAACCGGCGTCACCGGCATCTGCGGCTCCGGCATCATCGAGGTGGTCGCCGAGATGTATCTGGCCGGTATCATCTCCGAGGACGGCGTCGTCGACGGTGGGCTCTGCGCCCGCTCACCACGCGTCACCGCCAGTGGCCGCACCTTCTCCTACGTGCTGAAGGAAGGCGAGCCGAGGATCACCATCACCCAGACCGACGTGCGCGCCATCCAGCTCGCCAAGGCAGCACTCTATGCCGGCACCAAGCTGTTGATGGAAAAGCAGCACACCGATCATGTCGACCGCATCCACTTCGCCGGTGCCTTCGGCTCCTTCATCGATCCGAAATACGCCATGGTGCTGGGACTGATTCCCGACTGCGATCTCGACAAGGTCTCGGCCGTCGGCAACGCCGCCGGTGCCGGTGCGCGCATGGCGCTGCTCAATCGCGGCTATCGCCGCGAGATCGAGGAAACGGTGAGCCGGATCGAGAAGATCGAGACCGCTCTGGAGCCGAGATTCCAGGAGCATTTCGTCTATGCCATGGCGCTGCCGAACAAGGTCGACCCGTTCCCGAAACTATCGGCGGCGGTGAAGCTGCCGCCGCGCAAGACCGTGAGCGAAGACGGCATTTCCGGCGATGCCGCGCCACGGCGTCGTTCGCGCGAAGGCCACGCCGCCCGGCGCGGCCGGGGGTAGCATCCCGCTGCTAAAAGCTGCACTCACCCTCATTCTCATTTGCATGCATATGTTTCCGGATCAGCCCAAACAGAAACAAGGCGCTGTTTTCGCGAAATCCATCCGATACACACGCGGCGCATTTAACCGGCATCGAACGGCAGGCAGGAAATAACTTTCAGCCGCCGCAGCACTCCAAGGGAGATGAAGATGTCGATGTTCGAAAGCCTCGGCCGCTTTGGTACGGCCATCAAGCATGCGCACAACAGGAACAGGTCGGTCCGGGCCATGAACAGCCTGCCGCCCGAAATTCAGAAGGATATCGGCTGGCCCGTGTCGCCGCGCAACGACCCGCAGGTCAGCTTCTCGGCCCTGCTTCTGGGTTCGGCGCGCTGATGACCTTCGCCGACAAATGCAAGCTGCTGGCCAAGCGCCGGAGCCGTCATCCGGCTCCGGCAGCAATCGACCGTCGGCTGTGCGCCGTACTGCTGCCCAGGCGCTGAGCGATGCTGCGCTGGCCTTGATTGCCAGCCAAATCACAGGGCCGTGTTGAGACCGCGCAAATCTTGACATTCTGGGCGAAGGCACGATCTTCGATTGCGAGGGGTTCTCTTAGTCGGCTCAGCCGAAGTCCGTGTGTCCGCATGCCCAGTATCAAAAGCCACGTCGTTTCCTTCGTGCTCAGGTATAGCCGCAAAAAAGCCTTTTCCAGCCCGGAAAACCTGCAGCGCTGGATCGCCTACGCCCGCAAGACGGAGAACCATCAGCCGCCCGCATCGCTGCATCAGCGTTTCGAGATCGCGACGCGCAGCGTGGACGGCTTTCCCGTGTACGAGATCGCGCCGAAGACCGGCGAGCGAAAGCGGATCCTCTACCTGCATGGCGGCGCCTATGTCTTTCAAATCACGTCTTATCACTGGGGACTGATCGCCGATATGGCCGACCGGCTGGGCTTCGGCATCACCGTGCCGATCTACCCCATTGCTCCCGAACACGATTTCCACGCCATGTTCGGCATGGTCGGCGAGGTCTACCGTCAGATGCTCGACGAAACGGAAGCGCAGGACATCGTCTTCATGGGCGATTCCGCCGGCGGCAACATGGCCGTGGTGCTGACCATGATGGCCGCGGAGGAAGCCCTGCCCTTGCCGTCGCGCCATGTGCTGATTTCGCCAGGCCTCGACATGTCGCTGGCCAACCCCGAAGTGTTCGAGGCGGAACGCAATGATCCGTGGCTGGGCATTCCTGGTGGCCTCGAGGCGATCCGGCTTTACAGTGCCGGCATCAATCCCAGCGACTGGCGCATCAGCCCGCTTTACGGCGACCTCTCGGTGTTGCCGAAAACGCTGCTTCTGACCGGTTCGCGCGACATGCTGACCCCCGACAATCTGATCTTCGCGCAAAAGGCCGGTGCCGCCGGTGTCGAGATAGAGGTCGTCTATGAGGAAGGCATGTTCCACGTCTGGCCGCTGATCGACATGCCAGAGGCGCGGCGCGCGCGAGACAGCATCGCGACGTTTTTAACCAGCGAAACCAAGAGCTATCAGGCCAAAGCCGGCGAATTGGCGCTGCAAAGAACAGGTCGTGAAGTCCCCACTCACAACCTGTCTGCGCCATTGAGGTCCTAAAATCAGAACTTTCCGGTTTCTCTGAACACTTCGAACGTTGCCCGGATGTGATCGGCAACGGCTTTCACTGGCGCGCTGGCGTCCGGCGCCACGACCATGGCCAGATTGTAGGTGCCGATGTCGGGCATGCCGTCCTTCGGGCAAAGCTCGACCATGTCGCTGCCGAGGAACGATTTCGGCAGCGGCGCCACCGCGAGGTCGGACATGATCGCGGCGCGCTGGCCGGCGGTGTGCGCGCTCATATAGGCGACGCGATAGTTGCGGCCCTCACGGCCGAGCGCCTCGAGCGCCCCGGCCCGCCAGGCACAGCCCTCTTCCCACAATGACACCGGCAGCGGTTCGCGCAGATGCGCGCAGCCGCCCTTGGCGCCGGCCCAGACGATCGGTTCGGTGAGCAGCACTTCGGCGCCGAGCGCGCTGGTCTTGTAGGAATTGGTGAGAAGCGTGATGTCGAGCGCCCGGTCGTCCATGCGCCGGCGCAGATTGCTGCTCTGGTCTATGGTCACGTCGACGGCGATCGAAGGATGCGACTGTGCAAAACGCTTCAGCACATGCGGCAGCACGCGCTCGCCATAGTCGTCGGGCGAGCCGAGCCGCACCACCCCATCAATGTCGGGGATGATGAACTTCGACACCACCTCGCGGTTGATCGACAACAGCCGGCGGGCGTAGCCGAGCAGCATCTCGCCATCCGTGGTCAGCGTCACCGAGCGCGCGTCGCGCGCAAACACCGAGCGGCCGAGAATGTCCTCCAGCTTCTTGATCTGCATGGAGACAGCCGACGGTGTGCGGAAGACGGCACTGGCGGCGGTGGTGAAACTGCCGGTTTCGGCGATCGCCACGAAGGTGCGCAAAACGTCGAGATCGAGCAGCGGCAACGGATGATTGAGTGGGGCGTTCATCGGGATCGACCTTCAATTTTTCTGATGCAAACTATCATTCCATTTCGTTTGATTGAACATCACTTTGGGAGGATAGTCAACTCCATCGAAGGCAGACGCATCGAAGGCGGCGTTGAAACGACTGCGACACTGATCTGCAATCGACACGAAATGAAGCTGAAACAAACCGGATGTAGCGCTTGGTCCGCCGAGCACCGGCACCCGGCCCAACCCAAGGAGAATTAAAATGTCCATCCTGTCATCCATCGGCCGCATCGCGACCGAATTCAGCGCGGCCCGCGCCCGCTACCAGACCGAACGCGCCATCCGCTCTCTGCCGATCGAACTGCAGAAGGATATCGGCTGGCCTGAAGCCGCCGACACCAAGACCGGCACTCGCCACGGCGTTGGATCCTGGGCTGGCGGAGCAAAATAGATCGTGTGTATCAAAAGCTGAAGGCCTGCCGCACAGACCATGTCCGGCAGACCTTTTATTTGTTGAGCAAATGTTCTTTTAGAGCCATGTCGCCGTTGCATGACGCATATGAATACGCCGCATAGCAGCGGGATTCCTGCCTAACGCCTTGTACATATTCACAAATTTTGGGCAGACTGCCCAAACTTATCGCATGCCATGTCGCTTTTCATGTCAAGTGCTTCGCTTTTGTGATTTAGTTTCCCTTCACGTAAGCCTATATCAGCGCCAGCCAACGAGCTGCCCCACTCCATCACGCGAAGGCGACCCGTCTGAGCAACCGAATGGAGATGATGATGAAGCTTTTTGCCCGCCTTTTTGCTCGCCGTGAAATGAGCCTGACGACCGCGCTCGAGCGCCAGCGCCTTGCCAACACAATGCCTGGCCAGACCGGCGCCGTGGCCGCCGCGCGCCTCGGCTTCGTCGCCTGATCTGCCAAGCTCGCAAGCGGCGCTCGCTGCTTCAAAGTTTGATCACAACGCCGCTTCGGTTTGCCGAGGCGGCGTGCCTGGTCATGCCCCGACCACATGCGGCCTATGCTCAATCCGGCAGCAGGTTGGGTCGTCATCGCATAGCGATTGCCCATTTGCGACCCATGTCGCAAATAAAGTCTTTTCGTTGCCGCCTAGCCGATTGACAGGAAAGATTTTTCCTGATGTCGCTATGCTGATCGCGACATCCTGTTCGCGCCATTGCAGCGTGAGGGTTACCCTGTGAACGTCGTAAATCATCCGATCAGGCGATCGTTTGTATTCTTCCTGGTCCCCGATTTCACCATGATCGCCTTTGCAACGGCGCTCGATCCGTTGCGCTCGGCCAACCGGATGCTCGGCTACGAAGCCTACCGCTGGCGGCTCGCCAGCATTGACGGCAAGCCGGTGCGCGCCTCGAACGGCGTCGAATGCGCCGTCGACACCTCGCTGGAGGACGAACGCAAGAAGATGTCCGGCTCCGAACGGCCGAACATGGCGGTCGTTTGCAGCGGCATCAATGTCGAGCGCTACCAGAACAAATCGGCCTTCGCCTGGCTGCGCGAGGAATACAATCGCGGCGTCGCCATCGGCGGCCTGTGCACTGGCGCTCATATACTGGCCGCCGCCGGCCTGTTGTCCAACAAGCGCTGCGCCATTCATTGGGAGAACCTGCCGGGCTTTTCCGAAGCGTTCCCGAAGGCCAATGTCTTTGCCGACCTCTTCGAGATCGACCAGAACATCTACACCTGCGCCGGCGGCACCGCGGCGCTCGATATGATGCTGAAGCTGATCGGCGACGATTTCGACGACAATCTCGTTAACCGGGTCTGCGAGCAGGTCTTGACTGACCGCGTGCGCAGCCCGACCGATCGCCAGCGCCTGCCGCTGCGCGCACGCCTTGGCGTGCAGAACTCCAAGGTGCTGACCATCATCGAATTGATGGAAGCAAACCTGTCCGAGCCGCTGTCGTTGATCGAGATCGCCGACCATGTCGACCTGTCACGCCGGCAGATCGAGCGCCTGTTCCGCACCGAGATGGGACGATCCCCTGCCCGCTACTATCTGGAGATCCGCCTCGACCGGGCTCGGCACTTGCTGATCCAATCATCGCTGCCGGTGGTCGAAGTGGCGGTCGCTTGCGGCTTCGTCTCCGCCTCGCATTTCTCCAAATGCTACCGCGAGCTCTATGCGCGCTCGCCGCAGCAGGAGCGCGTCGATCGCAAGCAGTTGCTGGCCGCGTAGACAAGGCAAGGCAATATTTTGCACGCGTACCTCTGGCGGATGGCGATTGAAGTCTAGCGGGTGTCGAACATCCAGCTTCGGTCGCGCCACATTTTCTCGCCGACCAGGCAGTCGGTGGCCGGCTTGTCCTGCGCCAGCACCACCGGCGGATGCGCCGCTTCTTCCGCCGCCCATTGCGGTGAGGCAGGCCCGGCAAGCTCAAGCACCAGCTTGCGGCGGATCGCTTCGGGAAACTGCGTCCACTCGTTGACCGGGATCATGAACGCGCCGGGCCCGCCGATGACGCAGTCTGTGTAATAGCGGTCGAGATAGTTGACGTCGTAGACGCTGGTGAAGCCGCCCCGGGTCATCAGCGGCAGGCCGTTGATGGTAATGCCTTGCCTGACCAGTTCGTCACGGATGATGTCGACGGGGGCACCTTGATTGTTGGGGCCATCGCCTGAAATGTCGATGACGCGCTTGACGCCCTGAAAGCCGCTCTCGGCGAAGAGATCGCTGCTGAATTGCAAGGCACCGGAAATCGAGGTGCGCCGCGCGCTGTTGGGCGCATGGGCGGAGAGTTGCTCGACGACCCGCTCGGCGTCGGCACGATTGGCGATCACCGTCCACGGCACGATGATGTGCTGCCAGGTCGTGCCGGCCCATTCGACATAGGTGACGGCAATCTTGCCGTAGGCGCCGTCGGCGATGGCCTGCAGTACCGTGTCATGCGTCAGTGCCGCGACATAGCCGCGACGCTGGATTTCGAGTTCGGCCGGCGACATCGACAGCGAAACGTCGACCGCCAGCACCAGTTCGACGTCAACGGGATCGGCAGCGCGGGATTCCGGCGCCTGGACGAACGTCAGCGCCAGCGCGGCGGCGCCTGAGAGGAGATGTCCTGCGCGGGGAAAAGCAGACATGCCGCAAGGTAAGCGAAAATCGTCGCGCCACAAAGCGAAAAGCCTAGCCCCGGGCTAATGCATGTCGTCCAAAAGCATGCCCTCGGGCTTGAACCAAGGATGCGCAGCGGGTTTGGGCAACGACTTGCATAAAAACGAGAACTTAAGGCGCGGCGCATGGCCCCACAAAACGTGACGCGCTTTAAGTCCTTGCATTCACATTTTTGCGAGTCCGCCCCTCACCTCTTTTGTGGGAGGCTCAGCTGCGTGGCTTGAGGTTGTCGGGGTCGTAGAGCGGCCTGTAGCCGACGGCGGCCACTTCGACCGGGTATGTCTCGCCGAAATATTCGACATCCAGCTTGCGGCCCTCCTGGCAATACGTCCACGGCAGATAGGCGAGGGCAATGTTCTTGCCGATGGTCGGGCCGTAGGCGACCGAGGTCGTGAAGGATCGGCGGCCGAGTTCGTCGACCAGCGTTTCACCCGTTTGCGGGTCCATCACCGGCAGCGTGCCGACGGGATAACGGGCAACGCCGTTGGAATCGACATTATCCGTCATGACAAGTGTGCAGAGCATGGCCGGCTGATGCGCGCGGGCGCGATAGTCCAGATGCTTTGCCTTGCCGCTGAAATCGGCCTCCTTGACCTTTGGGCGGGCAAGATCGGCCTCCAGCAGATTGTACTCGGTCAAAAGATCCGCATTCTGCAGGCGCAGGCTCTTCTCCATGCGGCGGCTGTTGGCATAGGTCTCGACGCCAAAAGCCATCACGCCGGTCGAACGCAAAGCATCCCATACGGCCAGGCCGTCTTCGTACCGCATGTGCAGTTCCCAGCCCTGCTCGCCGACATAGGAGATCCGGAAAGCGGTCACGTCCTTGCCGGCGATCCTGACAGGCTTGATCGCCGCAAAGGGGAAATTCTCCGGCGTCAGGCCGTCCGGGTCTTCCACGACCTTGCTCAATGTTGCCCGGGCGTTCGGACCCCAGATACCGACGGTCACGTATTTTTCGGTCACGTCGGTGATGGCGACATCGAACCCGTTGTCTTCTGCCGTCCGCCGCATGTAGTGGAAGTCGCGCGGACCGGCATCTGCGCCGTCGATGACACGGCAGCGGTCGGCCATGCGGATGACGGTCAGGTCGGCGCGCACCATGCCCTCATCGTCGAGGAAATGGGTGTAGATGCCTTTGCCGATATTGCCGTCGCCGCCGATCCTGGCCGCGCACAGCCACTCCATCAGCGCGACATGATCAGGGCCTTCCACGTCGTACATTGCGAAATGCGACAGGTTGACGATGCCGCAATCCTCGCTCATGGCGAGATGCTCGGCATTGGAGACGCGCCAGAAATGGCGGTTGTCCCACTCGTTTTCGCGCACCGGCACGCGGTTGCCATATTTCTCGAGCAGGTGCTCGTTGGCGGCATAGCCATGGGCGCGCTCCCAGCCGCCGAGTTCCATGAAATAGCCGCCGAGTTCCTTCTCGCGCTCCCAGAAGGGCGAGCGGCGCACGTCGCGAGCCTTGGAGAAGGGCTCGCGCGGATGGACGGCCGGATTGTAGACCTTCATCGCCGTTTCGGTGCAGCGGTCCCAGATGAACTGCTCTTGCGTCTGGTGCGGATAGAAGCGCGAATAGTCGATGGCGTGGTGGTCGATCGACGTCCGGCCGTCCGTCATCCAGTCGGCGATGAGCTTGCCCATGCCGGGGCCGTCCTTGACCCAGATCGCGACGGCATACCAAAGGCCCCGCACCTTCTGGCTCTCGCCCATGGAGGGGCCGCCGTCTGCCGTCACCTGCAGAAGCCCGTTGAAGGAATGGCTCTCATTGTAGCCCAGTTCGCCCAGGATCGGCGTCAGTTCCATGGCGCGCTCGAGCGGCGCCAGGATCTGTTCCATGTCGAGGTCGCGCTGCGAGGGCGATAGACGGGCCTGGTCCTTCTCCAGAAGGTCGCGCGGATGGCAAAGGCGCGGATTGGTCTCTTCGTAATAGCCCCACTCGATCTGCCCGCCTTCGGCGGTCTTGGGATCGCCGGTGTCGCGCATGTAAGCCGAGTTGCCCTGGTCGCGCAGCAGCGGCCAGCCGATCTCCTTGCCGGTGCCGGCGAACTCGGTATTGGGCCCGAAGAAGGTGAGCGGATGGTCGATCGGCATGACCGGCAGGTCCTCGCCCACCATTTCCGCGATCAGCCGGCCCCAGATACCGGCGCAAACGATCACGTAGTCGGCTTCGATGGTGCCGCGATCGGTCACCACGCCCTTGATACGACCGTTCTCCACGACGAGCGACCTGGCCGGCGTGTTGGCGAAGGATTTGAGTTTTCCGGAGGCTTCCGCCTGGTCGACCAGCTTGCCGGCGACCGTTTGCGAGCGCGGGATGACAAGACCGGCATCGGGATCCCACAGGCCGCCCTGCACCATCTCTTCTTCGATCAGCGGGAATTTCTGCTTGATCTCGGCCGGCTCGATCAGGCGGGCACGCGTTCCGAAAGCCTTTGCCGAGGCGATCTTGCGCTTGATCTCCGCCATGCGATCGTCGTCGCCGACGCGGGCAACCTCGAGGCCGCCGATACGGGCGTAGTGACCCATCTTTTCGTAAAAATCGATGGAGTAGAGCGTCGTCCAGCAGGACAGGAAATCATGGCTGGTGGTGTAGCAGAAGTCGGAGGCGTGCGCTGTCGAGCCGATATCGGTCGGGATGCCTGACTTGTCGATGCCGACGAGGTCGTCCCATCCGCGCTCGATCAGGTGATGGGCGATCGATGCGCCGACAATACCGCCCAGCCCGACGATGACGACCTTCGCCTTTTCTGGAAACCCTGCCATTGCCCGCGACTCCAAAGTGGTAAAGCGGGCACCGGCGCCCGTTTGATCGGCGCACAATATGCAGGCGGCAGCCGCCATGCTACCGCCTGTTTGCGACACGCTGCAGATGCGACGCGACCCGAAAGGATCAGCTGCTTTCGGGGAGGGGGCTACCCCTCAGGCGAAGGCCCAGATGTCCTCGGCCTGGAAGCCGACCTGGTAGCCGGCGATCTTCAACTTGACCACAACCTGGCCGATCTCGGCCGCCGGCAACGCACCAACCTCGACCTTGATCATGCCGGGACGGTAGCGCTCGAGGTCGAGCTGCTCGAAGACGATCCAGTCGGCGCCTTCGCAATCGACAAGGAAGGCGTCGATATGGGTGATGCCGTTGCGGTCGAGCAGCGTCTGCAATGTCTCCGACGGCACTTCGATATCCCTGAGGTGCGGCGCGAATTTGTTGAAGTTGGCATCGGCCTGGCCCCAGGCATTCTTGCCGACATCAAATTGGTGTCGGTCACCGACGAGCAGCCGATGAACTCGATCGGCAGCGTGCCAGCCTCGAGTGCGGCGGCATCGAAGGTGTGGACCGTGATCGTTCCCTTGGTCTTCGTCACTGCGACCGGCTCGATGACGAAGCGGCCCGTATCGGTATAGTTGGCGCGCAACCGCTTCTGGTTGTGCGGGATCGGCTCGACCAGTACGGCGCGAGCGTGCGGGATGCGGTGCAGCCACGGCGTCACATCGTCGAACAACACGCCATCGCAGGCGCCGACATTGACCATCTGGAACCGCCGTTTTGCCCCACTGAGGCGCGCCTTCAGCGCGGCCTTCGCCAGGAACTTCGTACCGCGCAGCGACGGCCCGCGATCGAGGATGCCAGCGGGGAGGCCGAGCGACAGCGCGCTGCGCGCCAGGCTGGAAACGGAACTCATGACTTGTCTCCAGGAATGACGTGCAATGGCGCGGCGCCGCGCCCTTTGGTGCTCGCTGATGCCCACAACGCCATGAATGGCCCGGCGAGCAGCAGGAACGGCGGGATCAGATTGGGAAAATAGATGCGGGTGTCGTGGATCGGGAAGACCGTGAATTTGGCCAATACGCCGAGCACCAATGCCGCAAACAGAATGCCGGCGCGGCGGTCGAGCTTGAAGCCGGCACGGCTTGAGGCATACCACCCCGCCAGCGCCATCACCGAGACGCCGACCCAGTTGTTCAGGCTGACGGCACGGATCAGGGAGGCGGCAAAAGCCCGGAGGTAGGCGACAGCCGAGAACGGCGGATCGAAGCCGGCCATATTGTAGTGCTGCTCGATCGAGGAGAACCACAGATGCGGCCACCAGCCGGGATGCTGCGCCCAGTGCGAGATGGCGAAATAGGCGACGAGCGAGGCGGCAAAGCCGGCCAGCGCGCCCCACGCCTTCTGCCGGAAGACCAACAGCAGCACGGCAAAAATAGCAAGGAAAACAATATTGTCGGGCCGAGCCATGAAAGCGAGGAAGAGCAGGATCGCGGTGGCCACTTCACGACCGCGCCTATAGGCAAAGAGCCCGCCGAGGAACAGCGCTGAGCACAGCAGGTCAGGCGTCAACGCCCGCGCCGCGTCGCCGAAATCGGCCATCATCAGCACCGCGCCGAGAACCGGCGCCAGCGCCAGCGCGCCCTCTGAGCGCAGCCAGAGCAGCGCGATCGCGCCGAACAGCAATACCGAGAACACCTGCAGCAGCCGCATCGCCGCGACCGGCGACATCGCCGAGCTCATCGTCGACAGGATCTCGGCGTAAAGGAACTTGATCCGGTACATGCCGAGCAGCGAATGGAAATCGGCGGCATTCCCGGCCATATGACTGCGGAAGCCGCCGCCATCATCGGTCAGCGCCTGGTAGTCGCTCGCCGACAGGCCGTCCCTGACCGTGCCATAGGCATAATCGTGCAGCGCCTGCACATCGCGATAGGTGCCCTCCTCGGCGATCGCGAGGTAGGGCAGCATGTCCCAATTGGCGTCAGGCATGAACCATGCCGTCGCCGCGGTCAGCAGAATGTAGAGCGCGAAGGCAGCCGCCCCGATCGGTGCGGCAAGACGCGCATAGGTGCCCTCGCCCCATGCCAGACCGGCCTTGGTCAGCCGGTCGAGCAGGTTTGTCGGAGCCGGAGACTTGCTCAGCATGGTCTCGCTCGGCGCACCTGGTTAACGGACCTGGCTTTTGACGAAATCCTTCACGATCGACACGATGCCGCGCGACAACAGGCTGTCGAGCGCCTCGACGAAGCGGTCGACATGTTCGCGCTGGCAGATCAGCGGCGGTTCGAGACGTATGACGTTGCGATTGTATTCGGTGAAGGCGACGAGCACGTCGTAGTCACGCAGCAGCAAAGCACCAACAAAACCGGACAAGGATCCCTTCAGCTTGTCGTCAAGCACGCTGACCACAGGCCGCAGCACAATCGGCAAGGTCTGCGAAAAATCGTGGAATTCCAGCCCGACCATCAAGCCTTTGCCGCGGACCTCCTTGATGATCTTCGGGTATTTTTCCCGCAACGTCTGCAGGCGTTGCAGCAGATAGTCGCCGGTGACCGCGGCGTTGTCGATCAGCCCCTCGTCGTAAAGCACGTTGAGCGCCTCGATCGAGGTGACGCAGGCCTCGCCCATGCCGCCGAAAGTGGCCATGGCGTGGATCATCGCCGTCTTCGGCGTGCCATAGGCCTTCATGTAGACCTCGCGCCTGGCGATCATCGCGCCGACCGCCGCCTTGCCGCCTCCGAGCGACTTTGCCAGCGCCGTGACGTCCGGAACGACGCCGTAGTGCTCGAAGGCATAGAAGCGGCCGGAGCGGCCATAGCCGCACTGCACCTCGTCGGCGACCCACAGAACACCGTATTGGTCGCATAGCGCACGCAGCTTCTGCCAGTATTCGGCAGGCGCCTGGATGATACCGCCGCCGCCCTGGATGGTTTCGAGCACGATGACGCCGACCTCGGGATCGGAGCGGAAGGAGCGCTCGACCGCTTCGATGTCGGCGAACGGAATGCGCATGACATTGTCGGCCATCTTGAAGTCAGCGCGATAGAGCGAGCCGTCGGTGATCGCCAGCACGCCCTTGGTCTTGCCGTGAAAGGAATTCTCGGCATAGACGATTTTCGACCGCTTCGGGCCGGCGGCGCGCTCGGCGAGTTTCACCGCCGCCTCCATGGCTTCCGAGCCGGACGAGCCTAGAAACACCATGTCGAGGTCGCCGGGCGAGCATTTGGCGAGATTGTGCGCTAGCGCCGCCGCATATTGCGACATGAAGGCGATGGCGATCTCCTGCCGCTTCTCCTCCTGGAACTTTTTGCGCGCCTCCAGAAGGCGCGGATGATTGTGGCCAAAGGCCAGTGAGCCGAAGCCGCCGAAGAAATCCAGGATACTGCGGCCGTTCTGGTCGATGTAGAACATGCCTTCGGCGCGCTCGACCTTGATCTTGTGGAAGCCGAGCAGCTTCATGAAATGCAGCTGACCGGGGTTGAGATGCGCCTTGAACAGGTCGGTCATGCGCGCGACGTCCATCGCCTTGGCCTGCTCGACGCTGATCAGATCGGGCTTGGCGGTGATGGCGGACGAAAGTGCCGGCGCGCTGACCGTGGCGCGCGCTGTCGTGTGGTCTGGCTTGGTCATGACGGTCATCTCAAGAATCTCCTGCTGGCCCTTCACTCGGCGGGCACATGGTTGGCGGCGACGGCATGGCCGCCTTTCTTGGCGTGATATTCGCTGTAGGCGGCGATCAGCATGTCCTCGTCGCGATATTGCGGCACCCAGCCGAGCTGGCGTTCGGCCTTGGACACGTCGAGCACGCAGTCCTCGTCGGCGATCAGATACTGCTCCGGATCCATGATCGGCATGTTCAAGAGGTCGAGGAGGTCGAGCGTGCGCTTGACTGCCCAGCCCGGTGTCGGGATCAGGATCGATTTCGAGCCGGCATGCCTGATCAGGTCGCCGAGCAGTTTACGGACCGGCGGCGGGTTGAGCGAGCCGAGATTATAGGCCTCATCAGGCACGCCGGCCTTCCACGCGGCGCGCGCCGCCTCGGCGCAGTCGAACACCGAGATGAACTGATACGGGTTCTTGCCCGAGCCGATCATCGGCACAGGAAGGCTCCAGTCGATCAGCTTGAACAGTTTTTCGAGGATGCCGAGGCGGCCGGGGCCGATGATCAGGCGCGGCCGAAACAGCGAGATCGACATGCCGCGCTTGCGCCATTCGACGGCCAGTTCCTCGGTCTTCTGCTTCGACCGGCCATATTCGCCGAGCGGCGCAACCGGGTGTTCCTCGGTCATCGGTTGCGTGACCGTGTGGCCGTAGATCATGTCGGTCGTGTAATGGACGAGCTTGGGCGCGCCGGCTCTGTCCATCGCCTGCAGGATGTGCTCGGTGCCGTGGAAATTCACCGGAAAGAAGAATTCGTGGCGCTTGGCGCGCACCTGGATCGGCGACAGCATTTTCGCCGACAGATTGTAGACCATGTCGTCGGCCTTCAGACCGACCGAAGCCACCGATGCCGGATCGGTGACGTCGCACCCGACATATCGGACCGAGCGGTAATGCGGCAGGTCGCTTTTAGCGATATCGGCGACGACCACCTCCTCGCCATCGGCCAGGAGTTTCGGGGCAAGGTGGCGGCCGACGAAACCGTCACCGCCGAAGATCACATGTCTCATCGAACGATCCCACTGTGAATCTTGTCGGACGAAAGGGATGCCGTTTCCTCGTCATGCCCGAGATCAGCCAAATTCCGGCCACTTTGGGCGATCAGTACCGTGCCGACGCAGATGAAAGCGATGCCGGCGATGCGCCAGCCATTGAGGTCTTCGCGGAAGATGAAATAGGCGAAGATCGCAACGGCGACATAGGCGAGACTGAGGAACGGATAGGCGAAGCTGAGCTCTACCTTGGACAGCACATAGAGGTGTGACGCCATCGAGATGACGAAGGTGCACAGGCCGAGGAAAACCCACGGGCTGAAGACAATCTGCAACAGCTTCAGCAACGGATTGCTGCCCTCGAAGGAAATCGAACCAAGTGACATCATGCCCTGCTTCAGCATGAGTTGCGCGGCGGCGTTGGTCATGACCGTAAACAGAATGAAGACGATGTATTTCATGTTTTTCCCATAAAGCCTTCCCTGTTCTATTGAAAACTTTCAAACATTTCGTGAAGCACAAAAAGCCTTGACGAAAGCTTGAGTTATCGACGCATTAACCACAACCTATTCGAATGTTATCTATTCCGCGGCTTCGGCGGTTCCGTGTCGCGCCTCGAGCTTTTTCGCCGTTCGCGCCCAGAAACTCGACATGAAGGCGGGATCACGGATCGCTTCGAGGCGTTGCCATTCCGGAAAGGAGGCTGCGAAAACGTCGTCGCCCATGCGGGCGTCCTTGTAGGGATTGACCGCGCCACCGGCCTCGACCGTCATTTGGTCGAGCTCCTTCAGCAGCGCCAGCGTCGCCCGGCCACGGTTGGGGAAATCCAGCGTCAACGTGAAACCCGACCGCGGGAACGACAGCAGTGCCGGCGAGCGGACCCCGCCGAAGCGCTTCAGGACGGTGAGGAACGAGCCCTGCCCGGCCAGTTTTGCCGCCGCAAGCAACGCCGGCACAACTCGGCGCGCGACGTCTTGCGGCATCACGCTCTGGTGCTGGAAAAGCCCATTCGGTCCATAGAGCCGGTTCCAGTTGCCGACGCCGTCGAGCGGAAAGAAGAAACCCTGGTAGCCGACCTGGCGCGGCGCCGTCGACCGGCCTTTCTTCCACCGGTAGGCGGCATTGAAGGCAGTCAGGAACGGCCGGTTGAGCACGTTGAACGGCGGCTGGAACGGCACAGAAAGATTTCCACCGGCCCGCAAGGCCACATGGGAGCCATGCTCGGCGTGATTGCCGGTGAACAGCAGCCCGCGCCCGCGACTTTGGCCGCCGGCAAGCTGGTCGATCCAGGCGACGACGTATTCGTTGGCCTGATCGGCCGCTTCTGCAAGTTCGAAGAACTCGCCGAGACCACGGAACGGCGTCACCTTCTCGATGATGTCGAGCGATGACACCCGCATCAGCCGGATCGATGCGGACAGTATCAGCCCAGTCAGCCCCATGCCGCCGATCGTCGCCGCGAACTGGCGTTCATTCTCGGTGGCCGAGCAGTAATGGGCCTGTCCGTCCGATCTGAGCAGCGTCAAGGATTCGACGTGGCAGCCGAAGGTGCCGCGCCGGTGATGGTTCTTGCCGTGAACGTCGTTGGCGATGGCGCCGCCGAGCGTGACGAACTGCGTGCCCGGAACGACGGCGGGAAAGAAGCCGTATGGCGCGGCATGGGCGATGATGTCGGACAGAAGCACGCCGGCCTCGGCCTCGATCACGCCGGTCTCGGCATTGAAGGCGCGGATCCTGTTCAGCGGCCGCATATCGATGATCGTTCCGGCCCCATTCTGGCAGGAATCGCCATAGGAGCGGCCGTTGCCGTAGGCGAGCAAAGCGTTTCTTGTCGCCTTGCCGCTCTTCAGCAACGCAACAGCGTCGTCCGCCGGGATCACATTGAGTGCCGGTGGCGTGGCAAGACCGAAGCTCTGGAACCGCTCCTGCCCCAAGCCTACCAGCCTCCGACGACCAGAAACACAGCGCCGATGAGCACGACGATCTGGCTGCGCCAGTCGCGGATGATGAAGACGACCGGATCGTCATGCATCTGGTCGCGGCGGGCGAGAATCCAGACGCGCATGGTCAGGTAAAGCACGATCGGCGCCAGCGGCCAGACCAGCCAAGGATGCGGATAAAGTTCGCGCACCGCAGCGCTGTCCATATAGAGCGCCAGCACCAGCGCCGAGGAAAAGGCCGACGCCATGCCCGCCTGGGCGACAATCTCCTGGTCTTCGGTGCGGTAGCCGCGGCCGGCAATGCGCTCGCCGGCCGGAATGGCGGTCGTGCGCAGCTCGACAAACCGCTTCACCAGCGCCAGCGACAGGAAAAAGAAGATCGAGAAGGCCAGCAGCCAGAAAGAGACGTCGACGCCGGTCGCCGCGGCGCCAGCCAGAACGCGGATCGTGTAGAGACCGGCCAATGTCAGCACGTCGATCAGAAGCATGCGCTTGAACGACAGCGAATAGCCGGTGGTGATGACCATGTAGCCACCGAGCACGCCGAGGAATTCAATCGGCAGCAGAAGCCCTGCAGCAACGCCTGTTGCGAGCAGCACCATCATTGAACCGAGGCCGAACGGGATCGACAGCGCGCCGCTGGCGAATGGCCGGTTGCGCTTGGTCGGGTGTTTGCGGTCGAGCGCGAGATCGAAGAAATCATTGAGGATGTAGATGGCGGAAGCGACTGCGCTGAACGAGACGAATGCCAGCAGGCATTCCCAGATCATGTCGGCGTTGAAGTATTCGTGCGACAGCACCATCGGCACTGCGATCAGCGAGTTTTTCAGCCACTGATGAACGCGCAGCATCTTGACGATGGTTCTGAATGTCGGTTTCGGCGCCGGCATGATTTCAGCACTGTGCACGGCCTGCCAGCGCGCGGCATGACGGTCGGGGGCGACGACGATTGCCGTGCGCGCGGCGTCGAATACCTTAAGGTCGTGCCGACTGTTGCCGGCATAGTCGAAGCCGCCATCGCCATAGGCGGCGACAAGCGAGGCGCGCTTTCTGCCTGACGTCGTGTTGTGGGGGCCATCAGTCGCCAGGACGCGATCGAATATGCCGAGATGTGCGGCGATCGCCTCGGCGAATTTACGCGGCGTCCCGGTCGCCAGCACGATCTTGCGGCCTTCGCTATGTTCGGTGCGAAGGCGCTGAAGCAGCGCCTCGCGGTAGGGCAGCGACGCAGGATCGATGTCGATGCGTTGAGCGATGGCCTGCTTCAACCGCGCCGGCCCGCCGGCGAGCCAGAACGGCACCAGGAAAACATAGAGCGGATTCTTCTTGAGAAGGATGAACAGACCTTCCCACAACAGGTCCGTCGCGATCAGCGTGCCGTCGAGATCGACAGCAAGCGGGATTGCGTTCCTGTCCGACCGCACATCCATTCTTCGTTGCCCTGCCTAAAAGCGCATGATCCCGAAAGCCGACCTTTCGGAAAGGATCAGGCGCCGATCCAAAACCCCATGCTTGGCGTCTTCGGCCCGATATAGCGGGCAACAGCGCAGCGATCGTTAAAGCGTCCGGCCCGGCCTGGCTTGCGTGACGGTATTTTCCCTTTCATCGTTAAGTTTCGATAACCCGAAACGATCAAAGGCCGGGCATTTGCCCGGCCTTCTAAAAACTAGTCAACGTTTTTTGACGCGGTTACTTGATGCGGGCGACGCCGCCAGAGATTTCGATTGTTTCCGAACCGGTCAGCGCTTCGAGGTCGCCATTCGGCATGGTAACGAAACAGCCGGTCGGGCAGAATTCAGCGGTTTCGCCGGCGGCCAGCGCCAGCTCCGTCTTGCCACCGCCTTCGGTCACGACGAGTGTGCGGGTCTCGGCGTCCTTGTTGGTGGCGCTGGCGGCAAAGGCTGAACCGCCCACGGCAAGAAAAGCGATGGCGGCGACGAGCGACTTCCACATTTGCAGTATCGGTGTTGCCACCGCCTCTGTTGCATTTCGCAAGGCATTCCCGCCCTTTGCATGTGAGCTTATATGAGATGCAAGCTGAACGGCAACTGAATGCCGCATTCATGCCGCAATTGCTTTGGCTGCGTCGGAAGCGCAGGTATCAGCCGTTCGCAGGCCGGCTGAATATCAATAAACCCTAATCGGGATCCGGCTTGCGGGTCTTGCGCCCGGATCTGGCCAGGCGTTTCGTCTCGGCCACGGCTTCCGCCTTTGCTTGCTCCTGTTCCGCAAAATCGACTTCGATCTTGTCGTCATCGATCGGCCACGCCTCATGCTTCTTGGTCTCGACGACGGCGCGCGGCGCCGACGGAATTTCGATATGCTGATCGGCGAACTCGTCGAGGACGGCAAACCGAATGTCGTTCTGCACGATGTTGCCGTTCATCACGTCGGCCAGGAACACACGGATTTCGAATTCGAGAGCGGCCGCCCCGAAATTGGTGAACAGCACGAAGGGTTCCGGATTTTTCAGCACCAGCGGATGGCCGCGCGCAATCTCCAACAGCACAGCATGGGCCTGCTTGACGTCGCTGCCGTAGGCGACGCCGACCTTGATGTCGATGCGACCGAGCTTGTTGCGGTGCGTCCAGTTGCCGACCGCATTGTTGATCAGGTTTGAATTGGGCAGGATCACCGACTGCCGCTGGAACGTCTCGATCTCGGTAGCGCGCACGCTGATCTTCTTGACCGTGCCGCTGATCTCACCGGCGACGATCCAGTCGCCGACCTTGAACGGCCGCTCGGCCAAGAGGATCAGGCCGGAGACGAAGTTGGAGACGACATTCTGCAGGCCAAAGCCGATACCGAGCGACAGGGCGCCGGCGACAAGCGCCAGGTTGGAGAGATCGATGCCCGCCGCCGAGACGCCGACGAGGGCTGCGAGCGCGACGCCGGCATAGCCGACCGCCAGCCGGATCGAGTTGCGCACGCCGGTATCGACCTTGCCGCGCGCCATCACCGAGCCGTCGAGCCAGCCCTGGAACCAGCGCGTCAGGAAATAGCCGATGATGAAGACGACGATGCCGGTGAGGATGCCGGTCACCGAGATCGTCACGGAGCCGACGGTGAGGCCCGTCGCCAGCTTGTAGGCCCAGGCCTCGATGTCGCCGGGCTGGAAGCCCCACATCAACAGGATCAGCGGCAGGAACACCAGCACGATCATCAGGTTGATGGCGACGCTGACGACCAGGCCGAGTTGGTCGAGCGCGGACTCCTCATAACTGGAATTGGTCGATAGCCAGCGCCCGATCGACGTGTTGGCAAAGCCACCTTCCTCGCTGATCGCCCGCGCTGACAGGAAGCCGATATAGGCGGTCACCAGAATGGTACCGGTGACCACGACCTGCAGCGAGACGAAGATGGCAAGGCCGATATAGCCGAGCAGCGCCGTGGCAATGGTGAAAAGGCCTAGCGCGACGGCGGTGTAGCGCAGCCACGCCGGCCAGGGGCGCCAGCTTCCGTCGGTGGCCTTGAACGGCTTCAGCAGCGCCATCAGGATCAGGATGATGCCGACGATGACGGTGGCGACAAAACTTCTGGCGATGGTCAGAGACAGCGGCGAGCCCATCGTGTCGTTGACCACCGACAGGAAATAGTTGACGCCGATCACCACCGCCATGGCGGTCGTCAGCCGCACCAGCCAGCGTGCCGGGCCTGATTCAACGGGGATGAGCCGCCAGTTCGGCAGCCGCGGCTCCAGCGTCGCATTGGCCAGTCGGTTGACGCAGAACACCACCGCGATGACCCCGACCAGCGCCTTCAGGAAAACGCCAATGTCGCCGCGCAACACATTGTAATAGTTGAAAAAGAACACGGTCGAGACCAGGAATACGCCGACCGCCAGCGTCGGCAGCAATGTCGACCAGAACGCCACCGACAACCGGCTGAGATAGGACGGATCTTCGACCGACGGGTCCGCTTCGAAGATACGCCCGAACAAACGCCGCCCACCGACAAAAAGCACCGCCGCCAGGGAAAGCGCCGTCAAGGTCGCGGCCAGCACGGCCTGGAACTTGAACTTGAAGACAAAGGCCAGCCACGACGACACTGCCTTGTTGAAGCCGGTAAATTCACCATTGGCATCGGAAATGACTTCAGGGCTCAACGCGTCGGACAGCACGTAGCGCTTGGTGAGCAGATTGCGAAACAGCTCGCTGCGCATATTGGCGATCTTGGCGATGAGGCCGCTGATTCGGATCGACAGGTTTTGCGCCGCGGCGATGACAGCATTGATCTCGGCCTTTTCGGACGCCAGCGCCTGGCGTTCGCTGGTCACGATGTCGGGTTCGGGTGGCTGGCCCGCGGCGGGCGGCGCCGCGAGCTGATCGAGCCTTGCGTTGATCTCCGAAAGGCGCGGGCGGAAGACAAGCGCGCTGTCCAGCGCACCTCGCGACATTTCCTCGAGCTGCAGGCGGATGTCGACAAGGCTGGCGTCGTCGTCACCGTCCTCCTGGATTTTCTTTTCGAGATTGTCGGTCCTCGTCGTCAGGTCCTGCAGGATTTTCTGCTGGTCGGCGACCACTCCAGAGGCAGCCTGCTCAAGCCCCTGCGCCGCCGCATCAAGCGACAGCGGCGCCGAGGCGACGATCGCCAGGACCAGAACGAAGCGGAGCAGTCGGAAAAGCATGATCGTTTGGCGACTCACAGGCGGTAAGGCGTTCTAAAGCTCGCCCTTGATAAAGACGCTGATACCGGGGAGCAAGCCGTCCCGCCCTGCCCACCCTTCGGAGTCGGCCAGTCGAAAAGCGATGGCGCAATATTGGCTTTGCGGCAGCGGCCTGCTCTATAATGTGCCGCATCGCCCAAAACGGCTGACGAAAAGCCAGAACGGACAACAAAAAGAATGGCGGAATATTCGGCCTTCTCGCTTCTCAAAAATGCGCTGACCGGCAACAAGGACTGGAAACCGGCCTGGCGCAAGCCGGACCCGAAGGCGTCCTACGACGTGATCGTCATCGGCGGTGGCGGCCATGGCCTGTCGACCGCCTATTATCTCGCCAAGGAGCACGGCATCACCAACGTGGCAGTGCTGGAAAAGGGCTGGCTCGGCTCCGGCAATGTCGGCCGCAACACGACAGCCGTCCGCTCCAACTACCTGTTGCCGGCCAACACGCGCTTCTACGAACATTCGATGAAGCTGTGGGAGAACCTGTCGCACGATCTCAACTACAACGTCATGTTCTCGCAGCGCGGCTGCCTCAACCTCGCGCACACGCCCGCCCAGCTCGACGATTTTGCCCGCCGCGGCAACGCCATGCGCCATCTCGGCGTCGACGCCGAACTGATGACCACGGCCGAGATCGCGCGCCTGGTGCCGGCGCTGGACGTCTCCGCCACGGCGCGCTTCCCAATCGTCGGCGGCCTGATGCAGCGGCGCGCCGGCACCGCCCGGCACGATGCCGTCGCCTGGGGCTATGCGCGCGGCGCCGACCGCCGTGGCGTCGACATCATCGAGAATTGCGAGGTCACCGGCTTCCTGCGCGACGGCGAACGCATATCGGGCGTCACGACCTCGCGCGGCGAGGTCCGCGCCAGGAAGGTGGCGGTCGCGGTGGCCGGCAGCACCGGGCAGGTCATGCGGCTCGCCGGCATCGATACGATGCCGATCGAGAGCCACGTGCTGCAGGCCTTCGTGACGGAATCGCTGAAGCCGTTCATCAACACGGTCCTGACTTTCGGCATGGGCCATTTCTACATGTCGCAGTCGGACAAGGGCGGCCTTGTCTATGGCGGTGACCTCGACGGCTACAACAGCTACGCCCAGCGCGGCAGTTTGCCTGTTGTCGACGAGGTGATGAGCGAGATGCTGGCGCTGTTTCCGGGTCTCGCCCGGGTTCGCATGCTGCGCTCCTGGGGTGGCGTTTGCGACATGTCGATGGACGGTTCTCCCATCATCACCACCGGCCCGCTGCCGGGCATGTATCTCAACTGCGGCTGGTGCTACGGCGGCTTCAAGGCGACGCCGGCCTCCGGCTGGTGCTTTGCGTGGACCATAGCCAAGGATGAACCGCACGACATCAACGCGTCTTTCACCCTGGATCGCTTCCATCGCGGCCTGGTGATCGACGACAAGGGCCAGGGCGCGACGCCGCGGCTGCATTAGACCATGATCCCGAACCGCAGGTCGGCGTAACCAAGAGTGGAAACCGGTTTTCGGCCAAGATCATGGTCAAACGAGAAGATACAATCGCATGCTGATTACCTGCCCCTATTGCGGCCCGCGCGACGTCATCGAGTTCACCTATCAGGGTGACGGCAACCGCGAGCGCCCTCAGCCTGCCTCGCAGGACCTCGATACCTGGAATGCCTATGTCTATGACCGATTGAACCCGGCGGGTGACCACAACGAGATCTGGCAGCATTCCGGCGGCTGCCGCGTCCATCTCAGGGTCGTGCGCAACACGCTGACACACGAGATCTCCAGCGTCGCGTTCACGCGCGGCGACCACAAAGTGGCTGCCCGGCACAAGGCGGAGGCCAAGTCATGAGCCCGCGCCGCACCGACGCCGGTGGCCGGATCGACCGGCTGCGAACCATCCGGTTCACCTTCGACGGCGCGCCTTACACCGGCCATGCCGGCGACACCCTTGCCTCAGCGCTGCTGGCCAATGGCATCACCCTGTTCGGACGCTCGTTCAAATATCACCGTCCTCGCGGGGTGCTGACAGCAGGCGTCGAGGAACCGAACGCCCTGGTGACGGTGTTGCGGGGCGAGGTTCGCGAGCCCAACATCGCCGCGACCATGGTCGAGATCTATGACGGGCTGACCGCCATCAGCCAGAACCGGCTTCCATCGCTGGCCTGGGATGTCAGCGCCGCCAACCAGCTCGGCGGCAAGCTTCTGTCCGCCGGCTTCTATTACAAGACCTTCATGGGGCCCGCGATCGGCCCGCTGAAGAGCACGCGTTTCTGGATGTTCTGCGAGCATTTCATCCGCCGCGCCGCCGGTCTCGGCCGCGCCGGGACCGCTGCCGACACGGCGCGTTACGAGCGCATGAACGCCTTCTGCGATGTGCTAGTGGTCGGTTCCGGTCCGGCCGGACTGATGGCCGCCAGGGCAGCCGCCGATCAGGGCGCGCGTGTCATCCTCAGCGAACTCGAACCGCATTTCGGCGGCTCGGCCAACTGGTCGGGCGAGACGATCGACGGGATGCCCGGGGCCGACTGGGCAGCGCGAGCCGCCGGCCAGCTCGAAGGCTATGACAATGTCCGCCTGCTGCCACGCACCACGGTCTGGGGGTATTTTGACGGCAACACGCTCGCCGCGCTTGAACGGGTTGCCGACCATAAGGAGAGGCCCGGCAAGGGCGAACCACGCCATCGCTACTGGATCATTCGCGCCAAGTCGGTGGTGCTGGCCACCGGCTCCTTCGAGCGGCCGCTGGTGTTTCCGGGCAACGATCGGCCGGGAGTGATGCTGGCGCATGCCGCCGAGCGCTACGCCAACGAGTACGGCGTGCTGGCGGGCAACAGGATCGCACTGTTCACCAACAATGACAGCGCCTATCGCTCCGCCCTGGCGCTGAAGAAGGCCGGCGCGGCGATTGTCGCGATCGTCGACGTGCGGCCGGAGCTTTCGAGCGATATGCGCGAGCTCGCCGATGAAGCGGAAGCCAAGATCCTTTTCGGTCACGCCGTGGTCGCCACCGAAGGCGGCAAGGCGCTGTCCGGCGTCAAGGTGCAGAGCTTCGACATGGCCAACGGCGCGCTTGCCGGCGAGGCGCGCAGCATTCAAGCCGACTGCCTGCTGATATCGGGAGGCTGGTCGCCGACCATCCATCTGGCCAGCCAGGCCGGCGCCAAGGCGGAATGGAATGCCGCCAGGCAAGCCTTCCTGCCACCGAAGCCAACCCAGCAATGGCCAACACAGCGATGGCCAACACAGCAATGGATTGGCGCCGGCGCTTTCACCGGCAGCTTTTCCACCGCCGAGGCAATCGCCGAAGGCCGCGCCGCCGGGCTTTCGGCGGCAGGTGGAACAGGTGCGCCAACGGCCCTGCCGGTCGTCGAAGCCGCACCCGGCGGTCCCGACCCGGCCCCGGTGTTCGAGATCAGGGCCGATGGAAAAAGCTTCGTCGATTTCCAGCACGACGTGACGGCGGAGGATGTACGGCTGGCGCATCGCGAAGGCTTTGTCTCGGTCGAGCATTTGAAGCGCTACACCACGCTCGGCATGGCGACCGACCAGGGCAAGAGCTCCAACATACCCGGCCTCGCCATCATGGCCGAGGCGCTGGGCAAGCCGATTCCCGAAGTCGGCACGACACGCTTTCGCCCACCTTTTTCGGCCGTGTCGATCGGCTCACTGGCCGCGGAGCGTTTCGGCGACTTGAGGCCCGAACGACTGACGCCGATGCATGACTGGCACGTCGCCAACGGCGCGACCATGTATTCAGCCGGCCTCTGGTATCGCCCGATGATTTATGGCCATCCCGGCGAGACGATCGAGCAGGCCTATGTGCGCGAAGCCAGGGCGACGCGGGAGAGCGCCGGCATCGTCGATGTCTCGACGCTGGGCAAGATCGCCGTGCAGGGCCCGGACGCGGCGGAATTCCTCGACCGGGTTTACACCAACATGTTCTCGACATTGGCCGTCGGCAAGGCCCGCTACGGGCTGATGCTGCGCGAGGACGGCCTCGCCTTCGACGACGGCACGACGTGGCGGCTCGGCGAACAGGACTTCCTGATGACCACCACCACCGCCAATGCCGGCAAGGTGATGCAGCATCTGGAGTATTTCCTCGACGTCATCTGGCCGGAGTTGAAGGTCCATGTCACCTCGGTGACCGACGAATGGGCGGGTGCGGCGATCGGCGGGCCTAGGGCGAGAGAGATCCTTGCTGCTTGCGTCACCGGCACCGCCGTCGACAACGCAACCCTGCCTTTCATGGGCATCGTGCACGGCAAGATATCAGGCGTGCCGGTGATGATCTGCCGGCTTTCCTTCTCCGGCGAAATGGCCTTCGAAGTCTACTCCGGCGCCGGCTACGGCGCACTTGTCTGGGAAGCCTTGATCGAAGCCGGCAAGCCGTTCGGACTGGTGACCTACGGGCTTGAGGCGCTTGGCACGTTGCGCATCGAGAAAGGCCACGTCACCGGCGCCGAGATCGACGGCCGCACCACCGCACGCGACCTGCATCTCGACTGGATGCTGTCCAGGAAGAAGCCCTTCATCGGCTCGGCGATGATGGATCGCGAGGGCCTGATCGCGCCTGGCCGCCTGGAACTCGTCGGCCTGATTTCGCTGGACAACCAGCCGCTCAACGGCGGCGCGCACATCGTCGAAGCGCTTGACGAAGCCAATCCGCACGATTCCATCGGCCACATCACCGCTTGCTGTTATTCGCCGGCGCTCGGCAAGTACATCGCGCTCGCTCTGGTCAAGGACGGCAAGGCACGGCGCGGCACGCGCGCCCATATCTCCGATCCTCTGCGCAACCGGTTCGGCCCGGTCGAGATCGTCTCCAACCACTTCTTTGATCCGGACGGGAGCCGCATGCATGGTTGAGCGCCAATCCCCGCTTGAGCTGGAGCTGCGCACCGGCTCGCATGGCGATTTCGAACACGGCATCGAGGTCATCCTATCCGAAACCAGGCCGGGATCGATCCTGCAGCTCGCTGCCTGGCCGGGCCAGCAGAAGGCGTTGATAGCAGGCATTCGCACCGTTACCGGCCTTGCGCTGCCCGATGGCGCCGGCGCCGGCAGCACCGACGGCGTGAGGTCGGTGTTCGGTTTTGCGCCGGGAAAATTCACCGTGGTCGACGAGGCCGAGGGTCTGGCATCGGCCTTTGCCAATGTCGTCACCCCTGATATCGGCACGGTGACTGACCTGTCGCATGGCCGCACCGCGATCCGCATCGCCGGACCGAGGGCCGAATGGGTGCTGGCAAAGTTCTTCGCCATCGACTTCGCGCTGCCGGCCTTCCCGGTCGGTGCCGGCCGCTCGACCATGCATCATGACGTCTTCGCCCAGATCCAGCGCACCGGCGCCGACCAGTTCGACATCTATGTGTTCCGCTCGTTTGCGCGCTCGTTCTGGAAGGCGCTCTGTCACGCCAGCGAGGAAGTCGGCTACGAAGTGCAGTAGACCGACGCCGCGCGTCGTCACCTCACGTGGCGAACGTCACCCACTCTTCCAGCGGCGCGCGGTCGGTGCGGAACGCGTTTTCGGGCTTGGATGTGTCCTCACGGCCAAGCGCCATGCCGCAGACGACGATCTCCTCGTCGGGAATGTTGAGCGCCGGCCTGATCTGCTTGTGATAGGGTGCAAAGGCCGCCTGCGGACAGGTGTGCAGGCCCCTGCCCCGCGCCGCCACCATGATGTTCTGCAGGAACATGCCGTAATCGATCCACGAGCCCTTGTTCAGCCGCCGGTCGACCGTGAAGATCATGCCGACAGGCGCGTCGAAGAAGACGAAGTTGCGGTCGTGCTGCGCGCGCATCCTGTCGACCTCACGCCGGCCGATGCCGAGCACGCTGTAGAGGCCGAAGCCGTTGGCCCGCCGCCGGGTCAGATAGGGCTCGAAGAACTGGTCCGGGTAGTAGCGATACTCGTCCCACTCGGCCTTTTCGGCACGGATGCCGGAGTTGAGGATGGCGTCGCTGATCCGTTGCTTGACCTCGCCCTTGGTGATGTAGACCCGCCAGGGCTGCATGTTGGTGCCCGAAGGCGCACGCGCGGCAACCGCGAGTATGGCGCGGATCGTCTCGTCGTCGACCATGTCGGGCAGGAACGCCCGCACCGAACGGCGCGACGTGATCGCCTCGTCAACGATCGCCGCGCCATCCGTAATCTTTGTCCTGTTTTCCAACATGGGCGTCCCTTTGCGCGTGCCCCGGAAACCGGAATCGATTCCGGAAAGGATACATGCGCCGTCTAGAAATGAGAGAGCACCATTGCGGTCCAATTTGACGCATGGCGCTCTAACGCAAGCCACGACCGGACGCCCTCATTCGCCGTTCGTGGCCGAGCCTTTGCCTGAACCGTCAAAACGGCGCAAGCAAATCTTGTGCCCTCATGAAAATTCTCTTGATTTTTTCACGAACCTGACCCCTGATGAAATTTGCCCTCAGTTTTTCACCAAGGGGACTTTTCACCAGACGATTTTTACCGAGAAAAAAGCTTTGACCTCAACCGCCGTCAGATCGGAGCAGGAAACCGCGAACGGCTGCTGGCCGGCGATATCAGGGCGCTGCGCAGGGCGCGCGGGCTGACGCTTGCCGAGACCGGCCTGAAGCTCGGCCGCTCGGTCGGCTGGGTCAGCCAGGTCGAGCGCGGCCTGTCGATACCTTCGCTCAGCGATCTCAGAGCCTTCGCGGAATTGTTCGGCGTGCCGGTCAGCCTGTTCTTCAGCCACGACGTGCCCGTCGAGAATGAGCGCGGCGTGGTCGTGCGTGCCGGCAGCCGCCGCACGCTTGGCACAAGCGATTCCGGCCTGGTGGAGGAGCTTCTTTCGCCCGATCTCGGCGGTAGCTTCGAGATGCTGCGTTCGGTCTTCGCGCCGGGTGCTGAACTGAAGATCGAAGCCCGCCGGCCAACGGAGGAAGCCGGATATGTCGCTTCCGGCAGCTTCGACATCGAGATATCAGGCGTCTGGCACCGGCTTGGCGAAGGCGACTCCTTTCGCTTCGACGGCAAGCCGTTCCGCTGGCGCAATCCCGGTGCGGAGCCGGCGGTGGTCATCTGGGTGGTTTCGCCACCTGTCTATTGAAGGATTGGAGAAGAGCATGGCCGGTTTGCCGACCACGGCACGTGTGGTGATCATCGGAGGCGGTGTCGTCGGCGCGTCGGCGCTCTACCATCTCGCCAAGGCGGGCTGGACCGACTGCGTGCTCCTCGAAAAGAACGAGCTCACCTCCGGCTCGACCTGGCATGCGGCCGGCAACGTGCCGACCTTCTCCTCGTCATGGTCGTTGATGAACATGCAGCGCTATTCGACCGAGCTCTATCGCGGGCTGGCCGACGCGGTCGGCTACCCCATGAACTACCACGTCACCGGCTCGCTCAGGCTGGCCCATACGGCAGAGCGCATGCAGGAGTTCCAACGCGCCAAGGGCATGGGCCGCTACCAGGGCATGGACATCGATGTGGTCGGGCTCGACGAGATCAAGCGCCGCTACCCGTTCATCGAAACGCATGAGTTGAAGGGCGCGCTCTTGGATCCGAACGACGGCGACATCGACCCGGCGCAGCTGACCCAGGCGCTGGCCAAGGGCGCCCGCGACCTGGGTGCGAAGATCATTCGCTTCTGTCCGGTCACCGGCGTGCGCCGCGACAAGGACGAGTGGGTGGTCGAGACCGCGCAGGGCGAGATCCGGTGCGAGGTCGTCGTCAACGCCGCCGGCTACCGTGCGGCCGAAGTCGGCAGGATGTTCGGCCGCGACGTGCCGATGATGGTGATGAGCCATCAATATATCCTGTTCGAGAAAATCCCCGAACTGGCCGCGTGGTCGAAGGAGCAAGGCAAGAAACTGCCGCTGCTGCGCGACGTCGACACCTCCTATTATCTGCGCCAGGAAAAGAACGGCATGAATCTCGGCCCCTATGAGCGCAATTGCCGTGCGCATTGGGTCGGCCACAACGATCCGATGCCAGACGATTTTTCGTTCCAGCTGTTCCCCGACGATCTCGACCGGCTCGAGGACTATCTGGCCGATGCCGTCGCCCGGGTGCCGATTCTCGGCACCGCCGGCCTGTCCAAGGTCATCAACGGCCCGATCCCCTACGCGCCGGACGGCAACCCGCTGATCGGCCCGATGCCCGGCGTGCCGAACGCCTTCGAGGCCTGCGTCTTCACCTTCGGAATCGCCCAGGGCGGCGGCGCCGGCAAGGTGCTGGCCGAATGGGTGACTGAGGGCCAGACCGAATGGGACATGTGGTCGTGCGATCCGCGGCGCTTCACCAGCTTTGCCTCGGCCCCGGATTACTGCGTCGCCAAGGGCATGGAAATCTACGGCAACGAATATGCCATCCAGTTCCCGCGCCATGCCTGGCCAGCTGGGCGCGACCGCAAACTGTCGCCGATCCACGATCGCATCAAGGCGCTCGGCGCTTGCTTCGACGCCTACAATGGCTGGGAGCGCGCCACTTGGTACGCGCAAGCCGGCGACGATGTCTCGGAAGCCGCGACGCTGACCTTCCGCCGCGATGGGCCGTGGCAGCATCGCGTCCGCGAAGAATGCCTCGCCGTGCGCGATGCCGCCGGCATTTTGGATCTGCCTGGGTTTTCACGCTTCAATCTCGACGGTCCGGGCGCGGCCGACTGGTTGAGCCAGCAGATCACCGGGCTGGTGCCGAAACCCGGCCGCATCGGCCTCGTCTATCTTGCCGACGACAAGGGCCGCATCGTCACCGAAATGTCTGTGGTTCGCCACGACGAGAATTTGATGACGCTGATCACCGCCGCGGTGGCACAATGGCACGATTTCGAATGGCTGAAATGCCGCATGCCGAAGGACGCCTCGTTCAAGCTGTTCGACCGGACCGAGGAATACGCAACGCAGATCCTCGCCGGGCCCAATTCGCGAAAAATCCTCACCGAGGTCTGCGCCGCCGACCTTGCCCTGCCCTGGCTGACGCACCAGGAGACGACAATTGCCGGCCGTTGGGCAAGGCTGGTGCGTGTGTCCTTCGCCGGCGAACTCGGCTGGGAAATCCACACCAGGGTCGACGACACCGCCACCGTCTTCGACGCCGTCTGGGCGGCTGGGCAGAAGCATGGCCTGAAACCGTTTGGCATGTACGCGCTGGATTCATTGCGGCTTGAAAAATCCTATCGCGCTTGGAAAGGCGACCTGTCGACCGACTATTCAATCCTGCAGGGTGGGCTGGAGCGTTTCGTCAAATGGGACAAGCCGGATTTCCGTGGCAAGGCGGCGCTGCAAAACGAGAAGCAGCAGGGCGTGAAGAAGCGCTTTGTCACGCTGGTCGTCGAAAACCCCGGCGACTGCGACGCGCCAACCATGTCGACGCTGTGGCATGACGGCCGGATCGTCGGCGAGACGACGTCCGGCGGCTGGGGTCATCGCATCGACAAGTCGATCGCGCTCGGCATGCTGCGCGCCGACCTGACTGAGCCGGGAACTGCGGTCGAGGTCGAGATCTTCGGCGAGCGCTTCAAGGCGGTCGTGCAGAAGGACGAACCGCTGTGGGATCCAAACAACGAGAGGTTGCGCGCATGAATTCAGTCATTCTCACCGATGGCGGCATGGGCCAGGAACTGGTCCGCCGCAGCAGCTCCGATCCCACCCCGCTATGGTCGGCCAGGGTGCTGATCGACGAACCGGACCTGGTGCGCGACCTGCATGCGGAGTTCATCCGGGCCGGCGCCCGCGTCATCACCATCAACACCTATTCCGCAACCCCCGAGCGGCTGGCGCGCGAGGGCGCGGAGGATCTGTTCAAGCCGCTGCAGCAGCGCGGCATAGAACTGGCAAGGCAAGCGCGCGACCAGGCCGGCGATGCAGCGATCGCCGGCTGCCTGTCGCCCCTGTTCGGCAGCTACGCACCGGCCCTGACGATATCCTTCGAGGATACGCTCGACATCTACCGCCGCATCGTTGCCGAGCAGGCCGACGGTGTCGATCTGTTCCTGTGCGAGACCATGGCGTCGGCCGAGGAGGCGCGCGCGGCTGTCACCGCCGCGTCGGAAAGCGGCAAGCCGGTGTGGGTGTCGTGGACGCTCGCCGATCACGGCGCGCCGCGGCTGCGCAGCGGCGAAACCATAGCGGCGGCAGCAAGAGCTCTCGACGGCCTGCCGGTCGCAGCCAGGCTGATCAATTGCTGCCGGCCCGAAGCCATTGCTGCAGCGCTGCCCGAACTGATCGCTCTCAGCGGGCCGGTTGGCGCCTATGCCAACGGCTTCACCTCGGTCGAGGCGCTCAAGCATGGCGGAACGGTGGAAGTGCTGCACGCCCGCCACGACCTCGATCCGGATGCCTATGCCGACCAGGCGGTCGGCTGGGTCGAGGCCGGCGCCGACATCGTCGGCGGCTGCTGCGAAGTCGGGCCGCCTCATATCGCCGCCCTGCGCGACCGGCTCGAACAGGCCGGCTACGAAATTTCGGGAGTAGCATAATGCCCAGACCGTCATCGCGCATTTCCGGCATCGTGCCTTCGGGCAAAGACGGCTGGGAGGTCCATTTCGCCGCCTGGACGCGCAAGCAGGCCGGCGAGGACATCATCATGCTGTCGGTCGGCGACCATGATTTCGACACGCCAACGGAAACGATCGAAGCCTGCGTGACGGCGGTTCGCGCCAGCAATCACCACTACACCCCGCTTGCCGGCATTCCGCGCCTGCGCAAGGCCATGGCGGCGGCCTCGACCGCCTGCACCGGCGTTGCGACCAACCCCGACCAAGTCATCGCTACGCCGGGCGGGCAGGCGGCACTTTATGCGGCGGTGCAGGCCGTTCTCGACCAGGGCGACCATGCCATCGTGGTGGCGCCCTATTACGCGACCTACCCCAACACCTTCAGTGCGGCGGGCGCCGATTTCACCGTGGTCGAGACACCGGCCGAGGATGGTTTCCAGCCGCGTGCCGCCGACATTCGCGCCGCACTTCGGCCGAACACGCGCGCCATCCTCATCAACACACCGAACAACCCGACGGGTGCCGTCTATTCGCGCCAGCGGCTGGAGGAGCTGGCGCAGATCTGCCGGGAACATGACCTCTGGCTGCTGTCGGACGAGGTCTATTGGACGCTGGGCGGCGGCGAGCACGTCTCGCCGCGTTCGCTGCCCGGCATGGCGGAACGCACGCTGGTCATCAATTCCATGTCGAAGAGCCACGGCATGACCGGCTGGCGCATGGGCTGGCTGAGCGGGCCCGAGCAGATGACCTCGCTGCTGACCAACCTCAATCTGGTGACCACCTACGGCCTGCCGGCGTTCATCAGCCTCGCTTGCGCCGAGGCGCTGGAAAACGGCTACGGCGTCAAGGAGATCGCCGAACGCTATGCCGCGCGGCGCAGCGTCGTCCTCGATGCCATGCGCGGCATGAACAACGTCACCGTGCGCGGCTCAGAAGGCGGCATGTATGTCATGCTCGATATCTCGGCTCTCGAGCCGGACGACGAGAAATTCGCCTGGGCCCTGCTCGACAAGGAAAAGGTCGGCGTCATGCCCGGCTCGAGCTTCGGCGAGGCCGCCGCCGGCCATATTCGCGTCAGCCTCTGCCAGCCCGAGGCGGTGCTTCTGGAAGCAACCCTTCGCTTGCGCCGCTTCGCGTCCAGCTATCGCCGTGAGGCCGCATGAGCGCCCCGTCTCCCAAAACCATTCCTGCCAAGGCAAGGGCCGTCATCATCGGCGGCGGCGTCTCCGGCTGCTCGGTCGCCTACCATCTGGCCAAGCTCGGCTGGACCGATATCGTGCTGCTCGAGCGCAAGCAGCTGACGTCGGGCACGACATGGCACGCCGCCGGCCTGATCGGCCAGTTGCGGGGCTCGCAGAACATGACGCGGCTGGCGAAATATTCGGCCGACCTCTACGTCAGGCTGGAGGCCGAGACCAATGTCGGCACCGGCATGCGCCAGGTCGGTTCGATCACCGTGGCGCTGACCGAGGAGCGCAAGCACGAGATTTATAGGCAAGCGTCGCTCGCCCGCGCGTTCGATATTGACGTGCGCGAGATTTCGCCAAACGAAGTCAAGCAGATGTACCCGCATCTTAATGTTTCCGATGTTGTCGGCGCCGTGCATCTGCCGCTCGACGGCCAGTGCGACCCGGCCAATATCGCCATGGCGCTGGCCAAGGGCGCGCGCCAGCGCGGTGCGACGATCGTCGAGAATGTGAAGGTCACCAAGGTCCACACCAGGGATGGCCGCGTCACCGGCGTTTCCTGGGCGCAGGGCGACGAGCAAGGCATGATCGAGGCCGATGTCGTCGTCAATTGCGCCGGGATGTGGGCACGCGAGCTTGGCGCCCAGAACGGCGTCAGCATCCCGCTGCATGCCTGCGAGCATTTTTATCTCGTCACCGAACCGATCCCCGGCCTGACCCGGCTGCCGGTGTTGCGCGTGCCGGACGAGTGCGCCTATTACAAGGAAGATGCCGGCAAGATGATGCTCGGCGCCTTCGAGCCGGTGGCCAAGCCGTGGGGCATGGACGGCATAAGCGAAGATTTCTGCTTCGACCAGTTGCCCGAGGATTTCGAACATTTCGAGCCGATCCTCGAAATGGGCGTCAACCGCATGCCGATGCTGGCCAGCGCCGGCATCCACACTTTCTTCAACGGCCCCGAGAGTTTCACGCCTGATGATCGCTATTATCTCGGCGAGGCGCCGGAGTTGTCCGGCTACTGGATGGCGACCGGCTACAACTCCATCGGCATCGTCTCCTCGGGCGGCGCCGGCATGGCGCTGGCGCAATGGATCAACGATGGCGAAGCACCCTTCGATCTGTGGGAGGTCGACATCCGCCGCGCCCAGCCGTTCCAAAAAAACCGCCGCTATCTCAGAGAGCGCGTCTCCGAGACGCTCGGCCTGCTCTACGCCGACCATTTTCCGTACCGGCAGATGGCGACCTCTCGGAACGTGAGGCGCTCCCCGCTCCATGAACATCTGAAGGCACGCGGCGCGGTGTTCGGCGAGGTTGCCGGCTGGGAGCGGGCCAACTGGTTCGCGCGTGAGGGCCAGGAGCGCGAGTACCGCTATTCCTGGAAACGGCAGAACTGGTTCGACAACCAGCGCGATGAACATCTGGCGGTCCGCAACGGCGTCGGCCTGTTCGACATGACCTCGTTCGGCAAGATCCGTGTCGAGGGCCGCGATGCCTGCGCCTTCCTGCAGAGGCTTTGCGCCAACGATATGGACGTGGCGCCGGGCAAGATCGTCTACACCCAGATGCTCAACCAGCGCGGTGGCATCGAGAGCGATCTCACCGTCTCGCGGCTGTCTGAAACCACCTTTTTCCTCGTCGTACCGGGCGCCACGCTGCAGCGTGATCTCGCCTGGCTGAAAAAGTATCTCGCCCATGAATTCGTCGTCATCACCGATGTCACCGCGGCCGAAGCCGTGCTCTGCCTGATGGGCCCGGATTCGAGGAAGCTCATTCAAAAGCTGAGCCCGAACGATTTCTCCAACGAAACCAATCCGTTCGGAACGTTTCAGGAGATAGAAATCGGCATGGGGCTGGCCCGCGCCCATCGCGTGACCTATGTCGGCGAGCTGGGCTGGGAGCTCTATGTCTCGACCGACCAGGCCGTACACGTGTTCGAGGCGATCGAGGCGGCCGGCGCCGATGTCGGCCTGAAGCTTTGCGGCCTGCACACGCTGGATTCCTGCCGCATCGAAAAGGCATTCCGGCATTTCGGCCACGACATCACCGACGAGGACAATGTGCTGGAGGCAGGCCTTGGATTCGCAGTGAAGACTGCCAAGGGCGATTTTCTTGGCCGCGATGCCGTGCTGAGAAAAAAAGAAACCGGATTGAACCGCCGGCTGTTGCAGTTCCGCCTGAAAGACACGCAACCCTTGCTCTTCCACAACGAAGCGATCCTGCGCGACGGCAAGATTGTCGGCCCGGTCACCTCGGGCAATTACGGCCATCATCTCGGCGGCGCTATCGGCCTCGGCTACGTGTCGTGCCAAGGCGAGAGCGAGGCGGATGTGCTGTCGTCGTCGTACGAGATCGAAATCGCCGGCGAGCGCTTCGCCGCGGAAGTGTCGCTGAAGCCGATGTATGATCCGAAAGCGGAACGGGTGCGGATGTAGGGCGCCCTTCCTTCTCCCCTTGTGGGAGAAGGTGGCCGAGCGAAGCTCGGTCGGATGAGGGGTGTTCCAGCTTGGCACCCCCCGCACTCCGTCCAGCACCCCTCATCCGTCTCGGCGCTGCGCGCCGATCCACCTTCTCCCACAGGGGGAGAAGGAGATCTCCGCCAGCTCAAAACCGCTCCAGTTTCGCCCGCACTTTCGCAAGGAAAGCAGCCCGGCTCCGGGGTGTCGACGCATCCATCAGGTGGTGCGCCAGAAAGAACGTCCTGCAGCGGGTCGCGCATAGCGCCCGCATGCCGCGCAGGATCGTCTTGCGTCCCGGCTGGCCGACGACGACGCTCCACCAGGTCGGTGCGCCGCAGGTCGTGATCACCCCGATCTTCGTCACATGCCTCACCAGTGACTGGATCCGTCCCTTGCCGGCCGGCAGTCGGAAGGCGACGTCGGTCGCCCACACCCGGTCGAGCCAGCCCTTCAGCATCGCCGGCAGCCCGTACCACCATGTCGGATAGATGAAGAGGATTGCCTGGGCCCAGTTGAGATTTTCGATATGCGGCTTGAGCGCCGGATCCTGCGGGGCGTGCTCATTGTAGGAGCGTCGCTCCTCGCAGCCCATGACCGGATCGAAATTTTCCGCATAGAGGTCGAGCAGCCGCACCTCCCAGCCTCTCGCCTTCAGCACCTCGACGGCACTATCCCGGATCGCGGCGCAAAAGCTTTCCGGGACCGGATGGCAATAAACCACCAGGACCCGCATCAGAAGGCATCCATGCTGGCGGCGACTTTCGCCGTAAATCTCTTCCGCGTCTCATCGGTCGACAGGTTCATCGAATAATGCGCGAGATAGGACACCGAGGTGCCTGGCTTGACCGTCGCGCGCAACACACGCTTGACCAGCTTGCGCGGCGGGTCGCCCATCAGCATGGCGTGGAGCCGGCTGCCGCCATAGGTGGTGACCGCCGCCAGCTTGCGGATGTTGTGCAGCGACGGCTGCGCCTTGCCATTGGCCAGCTTGAACGAGACGCCGGGCAGGAAGACGCGGTCGAAAAAACCTTTCAGGATCGCCGGATAGCCGTAGTTCCACACCGGAAACGACAGCACCAGCGCCTCTGCCCGCAGCAGGCGCTCGACATAGGGCGCTGCCGGATCACCGGCGCCGCGCTCGTCGTGATAACCGAGCCGCTCGGCCCGTGTCAGCCGCGGGTCGAAATCCTCGGCATAGAGATCGCAGTCGTCGACGGCGTGACCGGCGGCCGTCAGCCGCTCGACGATCGTCCGGTGCAGACCGGCGTTGAAGCTGGTTTCGACCGGGTGGGCATAGAGCACGAGGATTTTCACCGAAGACCTCGCAGGTCAGCGCGACAGCGCCACACGCTCGTCATCGTTCACCCCGCCTTCTGCAAGCCCTTGAACAGGAACGACTTGCCCGAGCGATAGTCGTAGTCAGGGTTCTCCCAGGCGATCATCTTGCCGGGATTGAGCAGCCCTTGCGGATCGGTCTCGCGCTTGAAGGCGAGTTGCACCTCGTCCGTCTGCTTCATGCCGCCCTCTTCCAGCGTGTAGCGGTGCGGATTGAAGACCCAGCAGCCATTGTCTTCATGGATGCGGATGATCTCGTCGAGCCGCTCCGCCGTGGTGAAGCGGACCAGCGGCAGTCCGGCGACGCCGATCGCGCCGTCGAAGCGGATGAATTCGAGATGAACCGGCACCTCGTCGCCGAAGCGGTCGATCATCGCCTTGACGTAAGCGAGGTGATCCGGCGAGGGATAGCGGGTCTGCAGATAGGTAATATCAGGGTCGACCCTGATGGCGCGCAGCGTCGTGTGGTTCCAGGTCAGCTCATAGGCCGGCGGCAAGCCCTTGAGATCGGCCTCCTTGTCGGCGCGGAAGACGATCTCGCCCTTGCTGCGCGCCGTGAGGGCGACAAAGCCGTCCATCGCCTGCGGGGCGATCATGCAGACGACGATGCTTTGCTCGCGCCGGAAGAATTTCTGGTGCCGCTTGAAATAGTCGTAGGGAATCGGCGCGGCGATCGGCGTGATCAGCTTCGCCAGGATGCCGTCCTGGATGGCGAGATCGTTGCCGAAGCCGGCCGCATCCATGAAATCGTCGAAGCCGACGATGACGTCGATCCAGTCGTAGGATGCGGTCAACGGCATCTCGACCTCGGTGATGATGCCGTTGGTGCCGTAGGCATGCATCACCTTCAGCACCTCCTCGCCGGCAAGATCCATGATGCGAGGCTCCGCCTCCATGGTCACGGTCCTGAGCCGGATGACATTGCCGAGGTCGCGCAGCCCGCCCCAGCGGATCGAGCCGACACCGCCCGAGCCGCCGGCAACGAAACCGCCGATCGAAGCGGTGTTATAGGTCGACGGCGACATCCGCAGCTCCTGGCTGGAATGCGCGCGCGTCGCCCTGTCGATGTCGGCGAGGACGGCACCGGGTCCGGTCACGACGCGACCAGGCGATATGATCTTGATCGTATTTATCTCGGCGAGATTGAGCACCACGCCGCCGGACAGCGGCATCGCCTGACCGTAATTGCCGGTACCGCTGCCGCGTGGCGTCACCGGAATGCTATGCCGGTGGCACGCGGCAAGCACGCGGATCACCTCGTCCTCGGTCTTTGGTGTCACGATCAGGTCGCCGGTCACGTGATCGAGCTGTTGCTTCAGCACCGGACTGTACCAGTAGAAATCGCGGCTCTTCTGCTGGATGATCGCCGGATGGTCGTCGATCTTCAGACCGTCGAGGTCGCGCTTCAGTGCCGAAATGTCCATCATTTCTCCATCAGATCGTCGAGTTCGGCATAGTCGGGCAATTGGCGCTCGATGGCGCGACCATCCCGCACCACGATGCGATCCGATTCGGGTCGCGACAGCAATTCCGTCCAGTTCCGCCCCCTGAAGACGACGAAGTCGGCACCACCGCCGGCGGCAAGGGTGCCGAAACCGTCGAGCCGCATCACCCTGGCCGGCGTCGAAGTCACCGCTTGCGGCCAGTCGCCGACCGGGTGATCGAAATGCACGATACGCGTCGCCATGCGATAGACCTCCAGCATGTCGAGATCGCCATAGGCGTAGAACGGATCGCGGGTGTTGTCGGAGGCGACGGCGACGGGAATGCCGCGCGCCTTCATCTCGTGCAGCAGCGTCACGCCGCGCCAGCGCGGCGTGGTCTGGTCGCCGCGCCGGTCCTGCAGATAGAGGTTGCACATCGGCAGCGACACCACGGCAAGCCCCGCCTTCGCCATCTTGTCCAGCGTGTCGAGCACGTCGAGATCGGGCTGGCGTGCCAGCGAGCAGCAGTGGCCGACGAGGATGTTTCCCTCAAACCCGTTCCACAGCGCCGCCTCGGCGATCTTCTTCAGCGAGATCGCCGAGATGTTGTCGGTCTCATCGGCATGGAAATCGAGGTCGAGGCCATGCTTGATCGCCTGCGCGAAAACCCGATCGAGAAGCTCTTCCAGGTCCGGCAGCATATAGGTGACGACGCCAAGCACGCCGTTGGCCGCAGCGACGCGTTTGGCCAGGCTCTCGAACCATTTCTTGTCGCGTACGCCTTCGATGCCGAGCAGGCAGGCGGCCTGCAGCTCGACGCGGCCACGCCATTTCTCCCGTACCGTCTCGAACACCGGCCAGGAGATCTCCTCCTGCGGTGCGACGCTGTCGAGGTGGGTGCGCAAAGCCCTTGTGCCGTGCGCGTAGGCGCAGCGCAGCGAAAAATCCATGCGGCGAACGACGTCCTCGGCGCTCCAGCGGGCAGCACGGTCGGCGCCGGTGGCGTTCAGCGCACCCATGAAGGTGCCGTCCGGATTGGGTTTTCGAGGCCAGATATGCCCTTTGTCGATATGCGTGTGGCAGTCGACGAAGCACGGCATGACGATGCGGCCGCCGAGGTCGACGGCGCCTGCGGGTGTATTGGACCGGCGATGTGCGACGATGCTGGCAATCCTGCCGTCGGCGACGGCGATGTCGGCGAGTGCAAAGCCATCGCTGTCATAGACAGCGGCAAGGTCGGGCGTGAGCGACTGATGAACACGAACGTTAGCAAGATGGTAAGGACCAGAGGCTGGTATCTCCAACACCATCATCGCTCCTGCTTCAGCGCACTCTCGTGCCAGCGTCGCAGGATCAGGTGCGAGATCAGCGACAGCACCAGGAAAATCAAAATGCCGGTGAACGAGATCAGGATCAGCGCAGCGAACAGCCGCGGTGCGTTGAGCCGGTAACCGGCCTCGATGATGCGCGAGGCCAGCCCCGACGACTGTCCGGTGGCCCCGGCGACGAACTCCGCCACCACCGCGCCGATCAGCGACAGGCCGCCGGCGATCTTCAGCCCGCCGAGGAAATAGGGCATCGCCGCCGGCAGGCGCAGATAGCGCAATTGCTGCCAGCGGGTCGCGCCGTTGAGCCTGAACATGTCGCGCAGGTTGCGGTCGACGGAGTTGAGGCCGAGCGTCGTGTTGGACAGAATCGGGAAGAAGGCGACGATCCAGGCACACAGCAGAAGCTTCGTCGTCTGGTTGTCGACATAGATGTTGATCAGCGGGAAGATCGCGACGATCGGCGTCACCTGCAGCACGATTGCAAACGGGAAGAGCGACATCTCCACCCATTTCGATTGCGTAAACAGCACCGCCAGCCCGACACCGCCGATGACCGCCAGAAGCAGGCTGAGGAAGGTGATCCTGAGCGTCACCAGCAGCGAGGAGAACAGCAGCCCGGCATCGTCGAACAGCGTTTGCAGCACCACGCCGGGGCGCGGCAGGATATATTTCGGGATGTCGTTCCAGACGCAGATGCGGTCCCACAGCCAGATCGCCAGGACCATGATCGCCAGCGGCAGCAGCCATCGGCCGATCCGCTCGAGCCGCTCCTGGCGCACGCGACGCGCCTCCTCTGGATCCAGGGTTACGGCAGGATGATCAATGGCCGTCATGATGCGGTCCGGCGGTTGAGTTGATGGCGCCGATCAGCACATCGGACGCCTGGCGGCAGAGCGCGGCATAGGCGGGCGAGGTGCGGAAGGCTTCGTTGCGCGGATAGGACGCATCGATGGCGAGCTCTTTGAACACCCTGCCCGGCCGCGCCGCCATGACGACGACGCGGTTGGAGAGGAAAACGCTTTCGAAGACGCTGTGGGTGACGAAGACGACGGTAAAACGCTCGTCCTGCCACAGTTCCAGAAGATCGTTGTTGAGCTTGAAGCGGGTGATCTCGTCCAATGCCGCAAATGGCTCGTCCATCAAAAGCACGCGCGGCTTGGTCACCATGGCGCGGGCGATCGAGACGCGCATCTTCATGCCGCCGGACAATTCGCGCGGCACGGCTTTCTCGAAGCCGGTCAGATGAACCCGCGCCAGCATCTCCATCACGACAGGCGCAGCCTTGGCCCGCGACATGCCCTTCAGCCTGAGCGGCAGCCAGACATTGTCGAAGACGTCGGCCCACGGCAGCAGCGTCGGTTCCTGGAAGACGAAGCCGATGTCAGAGCGATCGGCAGCGCTACTGCCGCGCCAGTCGAGCAGGCCGGAGGTCGGCGTTGCAAGACCGGCGATGAGGCGCAAGGCCGTTGACTTGCCACAGCCGGACGGGCCGAGAAGGCTGAGGAAGTCGCCTTCCCGGATCGTCAGGTCGACGTCGCTGAGCGCTGTCACGCCGTTGGAAAAGACTTTGCCGACGCCGCGCAGCGCCAGCAGCATCGGACCTTTGCCCGATGCGCTTGCCGGCGCTTGCGCCACTTTCTCCTGCATCATGCCCGGGTGCTATTTCTTCAGGTCGATCCCGACGCCCTTGTTGACGAAGGCCAGTGTGTAGGACTTTTTGATGTCGACGTCGGCCGGCACGACCTTGGCCTTGACCATCTTGTCGTAGAAGCTCTGGATGCGCGCGTCGGTCATCGCGCCGATGCCGAGTTTTTCCGTATCGCCGGAATCGACGATGCCGAATTTCTTCATCTGCTCGATCGAGAACGCGATCTGCTCGTCGCTGATGTCGGGGTTGTCCTTCTTGATCGCCGCGTTGGCGGCAGCGTTGTCGCCGTAGAGATAATTGTACCAGCCCTTGGCCGAGCCATCGACGAAGCATTGAACCACCTCCGGCCGCTTGTCGATCGTCGCCTGCATGGTCTCGATCGTCGTCGCATAGGTGTCGAAGCCGTAGTCGGCGAGCAGGAACAGATTGGGCTGGAAGCCGCCTTCCTTGGCGACGGCGAAGGGCTCCGAGGTCACGTAGCCTTGCTGGATCGACTTCGGATTGGCGATGAAAGGTGCGGGGTTGAACGTATAGGGCACGCGCTTGGCCGGATCGAAGCCGAACTCCGTGATCATCCACTGGAAGTAGCTCTGTGCACCTTCGTCACCAATAATGTACTGGTCCGCATTCTTCAGATCCTCCCATCTGTCGAGCCCCTGACCCGGATGGCTCATGATCACCTGCGGCTCTTTCTGGAACGAGGCGGCGACGACGCGCAGCGGAATCTCCTGCTGCACGGCATCGAAGGCCTGCAGCATGTTGCCGCCCATGTAGAAGTCGATCTTGCCGGCAAGCAGCAGCGGCCGGCCGCTGACCTGCGGTCCACCTTGCATGATCGTCACGTCGAGCCCGCAGGCGGCATAGGTGCCATCAGCCACCGCCTGATAATAGCCGCCGTGCTCGGCCTGGGCGAGCCAGTTGGTGCCGAAGGTGATCTTCTCGTTTGCTGCCGCGTTCAGCGTGCTTGCGGCAAGCAGCACGATCGCGCCAGCCGAAATCTTGAGCTTTCCGTCCATTCACACCACCCTCAGTTGACTCCGGCGCGCCGCGCGCCGGGCTCGACACCATCGATCGAAGAAGCAAGACACATGCCATCGCCCGGACCGCCCGCCTTGCGCAACAGTGGGGCGCGAAAGTTGGACGGGTCATGCCGTACCGGGGGCATCGTGCCTATTTTTTGAACGCCTGTCCATAATCGCCCTGATAGTATGCACTGCATCTTGAAGGCTCGCCTGATCCGGCTTTACGCTGGCAGTCAGACCGGAGATTTTCATGTTCAAATTCCTGACGCCGAAGTCGATCAAGCCGCCCTTTGCCCGCTACAGCCATGGCGTCGAGGTGCCGCCTGGCAAGCGGCTGGTGCTGTGTTCTGGCCAGGTCGCCATCACTGTGGACGATCAGATCCCGGAGGATGCCGGCGCTCAGGCCGAGCTCTGTTTTCAAAACATCGCAGCGATTCTCGGCGACGCCGGGCTTGGACTTTCCGACATCGTGCGCATCAACGCCTATGTCACCGATCGCGTCTTTCTGAAACCCTATATGGACGTTCGCGATCGCCTGTTCACCAGCCCGGCGCCGGCTTCGACGCTGATGATCGTATCCGGTTTCGCGCGGCCGGAATTCAAGGTCGAGATCGAGGTCATCGCGGCAGGGTGATCGACAGGCGATCCTTCCCGCGCTAGGTCTGCATCGAAGAGGCATGATATGACCGTTGCAACGAAACGCGTGTGGTGGGGCGACTATCGGACCACAGAATACGCCACCATCGACCCGGAGGCGACAATCGCAGTTCTGCCGGTGGCGGCGATCGAACAGCACGGGCCGCATCTGCCGGTTTCGACTGACACCTCGATCATGAACGGCATGCTCGAAACGGTGATCGCGCGCCTGCCTGGCGATCTCGACATCCGCATCCTGCCGGTCCAGGCGGTGGGCAAGTCGAACGAGCACCTGCATGCGCCGGGAACCCTTACATTGCCGGCGGCGACCTTGATCGAGGCCTGGACCGAGCTTGGCCTGTCGGTCGCACGGGCCGGGTTAAGGAAGCTGATCGTCGTCAACTCGCATGGCGGCAACGAGGAGATCATGGGCATCATGACGCGAGAATTGCGCGTGCGGGCAAAGATGCTGGCGGTGAAGACGAGTTGGCAGCGCTTTGGCCGGCCGGCCGGCATGTATACCGAGCTTGAGGACCGCCACGGCATCCATGGCGGCGATGTCGAGACCTCGCTGATGCTGCATTTCCGGCCGGATCTGGTCGACATGGCAAAGGCCGACAATTTCGTGTCCAACGTCGCCCACGCCGAACAGGAATTCTCGCTGCTGCGCCATACGGGAACGCACGCCTTCGCCTGGATCGCCACCGACCTCAACCCGAACGGCGTGGTCGGCGACGCCAGCATTGCAACGGCCGAAAAGGGCCGGCTGACCGCCAACCATCAAGCCGACGGTTTCATCAGCCTGTTGAAGGACGTGCGCAAGGCCAAGCTTGCAGATTGGCTGGCCTAGGAGGCTTTTCGCCAGCGCCGCGCCGCCCCTCACCTGCCTGCCGGCATCCTCTCCCCGTAAACGGGGCGAGGGGCGCCCTCATCAATGTTTTCGCCAATCGCCGGCATTGCAAAAAAGGCGCCAGCGCTGCGGCCAGCCCCTTCTACCCGTCACTATACGGGGAGAAGATGCCGGCAGGCAGATGAGGGGCAGCGCCGACGTCGCCAATACCTGCAGCGATCACAGCACGAGTAGGTTGCTTGGTGGCTTGATGGATAAACAACTGTCCTCAAGACTAGGAATCAGCCGTCGATCTTCAACTCAAAAGGCGTGCCTTCGAAGGCATCGGCGCCGCGCCCGATCGCCTGGATCGCACCGGTCATGCGGCCGTTGCGATCGAGCAGCGCGTCGGCGACCGCGATCAGCCGCGGATTGGGTGTCGCGGTGGGCGACAGCGCGCGCAGCGTCTCGGCCAATTCCACCTCGCAGCGCTTCGGCGCCAATGCCGCCGCGATGATGTAGGCCGAGGCCGTCGACCGGCTGATACCGGCATAGCAATGCACGACCAGCGGCCCTGCACGATCCCATCGGCGCGCGAAATCGAGCAGGTTGCGAACATGCTCCTCACCCGGCATGGTCATGCCCTCCTGCGCCACCGCGATATCGTGCATGACCAGGTGCAGATGGTTCTCCCGGGCGATCGACGCCGGCCGCGTCACCTCGGTGCCGGCGGCCAGCAGCGAAAGCAGCCGCTCGGCCCCGGTCTTCGCGACGGTTTCCTCGACTTTCGACAGCGAACAGACATGGATCATTGGTTGAGCTCCCAGTGCATGTCGCGCAAAAGTGCGCAGCGGTTTTGCGATAACGACATGCATAAAAAAAGAACTTAAGCGCGTCGCATGAGTCCGTTCAATTGCGACGCGCTTTAGGCCCCATCGTCGCGCTGTTGCGACCAGTCGGCAAGAGCCGATTCGAGCCGCTGCCATTCCTCGCCCTCGCCCGGCAGCCCGGCGCGCAGCACCTCCGGCCGGCCGGAGAAATGGCGGAGCAGGATGCCGCGCTCGCCAAGCCCCGAAAACAGACCGGCGGCGTCCCTCAGCCTGACATAGCGAAACAGCGTGGTGCCGCCGGCGACCGGGATACCGAAGCGGCCGAACAGCGCATCGAGCCGTGCTGCATCCCTGGCCAGACGGCGCCGCATCTCGGCCTGCCAGCCGCTGTCGGCAAGCGCGCGGATGCCATATTCGAGCGCCGGTCCGGCAACCGCCCACGGCCCGAACTGCGCCTCCAGCCGTTCGACCGTCAGTGTGTCGGCCAATGCAAAGCCGAGCCGCAGGCCGGCAAGGCCAAAAAACTTGCCGAAGGACCGCAGCACGATGATGCCGCCATGCTCGACATCGCCGGCCAGGCTTTCGCCAAGCGGGCCGACATCGATGAACGCCTCGTCGACGACCAGCAACCCGCCTCTGGCGCGCAAACTTTCGGCAAGCGCAAGCAGCTTCTTGCGCTCGACGATGCGACCGTCCGGATTGTTGGGGTTGACGACGATGGCAAGGTCGGCTCCTGCCAGGGTATCGAAATCATCGATCTCCGTCACCGCATGGCCGGCGATTGCCGCTGCCCGCTGATGCTCGGCATAGGTCGGCCCGAGCACCAGCGCCTTGCCGGGGCTGACCAGCGAAGCGACGCGCGGCAACAGGATCTGCGTGCCCGGCGCTGCCACCACATTGGCCGCCGATGGCGCGCCGTAGGCGCTTGCCGCGACATCGGCCAGATCACGGACCCGCGCAGCTTCCGGCAATCTCGACAGGGCGGTGGCGGGCAGCTCGAAAAACGGATAGGAGTGCGGATTGATACCGGTCGAGAGGTCGACGAAGGGCTGCGGCGCATGCGGAAAAAGCGCCCTCGCCCGGCCAAGGCTTCCGCCGTGATCCACCACTGCCGCCGCTCCATCAAGAGACTTCATGTCGATCCTGATCGCTTTCCTGTCACTGCTTGTTGAATTCGCTGTCGGCTATCCCAGCTGGCTGCTCGGCGCCATCGGCCATCCCGTCACCTGGTTCGGCAGGCTGATATCCTTTCTCGACCGCAGGCTCAACCGCGATACTGATTCCGACGCCCTGCGCCGCCGGCGCGGTGTTCATGCGCTGGTGATCATCGTGCTTGTGCCGGCCACCATCGCTTTCGCGGTGGAAACCATGCTTGCGGGCATTCCAGCCGGATTGATCCTCACCGCGCTCCTGGCGACATCGCTGCTGTCGCAGAAGAGCCTGGCCGAGCATGTCGAGGCGGTGGCCGACGGACTCGACAATGGCGGACTCGACATCGGTCGTGTTGCCGTCTCGCAGATCGTCGGCCGCGATCCGGAAAAGCTCGACAGAGCCGGCGTCTGCCGCGCGGCGATCGAAAGCCTGGCCGAGAATTTTTCCGACGGCGTCGTCGCGCCGGTCTTCTGGATCGGCGTCGGCGGGCTGGCCGGCGGCGTCGCCTACAAGGCCGCCAATACCGCCGATTCGATGATCGGCCACCGCACGCCGCGCCACGAGGCCTTCGGCAGGGCGGCGGCGCGCTTCGACGATCTGATCAACCTGCCGGCGTCGCGGCTGACCGCGCTGCTCATCGTGCTGGCCGCGTTCCTCGTCAAAGACGCCGATGCCGGCAACGCCTGGCGCACCGTGCAGCGCGACGCGAAAAAGCACCGCTCGCCGAATGCCGGCTGGCCGGAGGCGGCGATGGCCGGCGCGCTCGGCCTGGCGCTGGCCGGGCCGCGCTCCTACGACGGCGTCATGGTCGACGACGCATTCATGGGTGAAGGCGGCCGCCGCGATGTCGAGAGCGTGGACATCAGGCGAGCGCTAAGACTCTATCGGGTTGCCGACTTTCTGCTGATGGGACTGTTCGGCTTGCTGTCGGTGATCGTCATCGTTGCGTGACGTCCAGACCCGCGCCGGTAGCGGCCTTCCCTTCTCCCCTGTGGGAGAAGGTGGCCGCGAAGCGGCCGGATGAGGGGTGTTCCAGCTTGGTACCGACGGCGCTCCGTCCAGCACCCCTCAACCGTCTTGGCGCTACGCGCCAATCCACCTTCTCCCACAAGGGGAGAAGGAAGAAGAGGCGGGCAAAACCTCAAAACTCTATGCCTTGCTGCGCTTTCACGCCGGCGGAAAAGTGATGCTTGGTCACGCCCATCTCGGTGACCAGATCGGCGGCATCGACCAGCGCCGGCTTGGCGTTGCGGCCGGTGACGACGATATGCAGGTTTTCGCGGCGGCCCTTCAGCGCCGCCACTACCGTGTCGAGATCGAGATAGTCGTAGCGCAGCGCGATGTTCAATTCGTCGAGCACCAGAAGGCTGATCGATGGATCGGCCATCAGCTCGAGCACCTTGGCCCAGGCAGCCTCGGCGGCGGCGATGTCGCGCTTCAGATCCTGCGTTTCCCAGGTAAAACCCTCGCCCATCGTGTGCCAGACGACCCGGTCGCCGAAAGCGGCAAAGGCGTCCTTCTCGCCGGTATGCCATTTGCCCTTGATGAACTGGACGACGCCGACGCGCCTGCCGTAGCCGAGCATCCTCAGCGCCAGCCCGAAGGCGGCAGTGGTCTTGCCCTTGCCGGGCCCGGTGTTAACGATCAGCAGTCCCTTCTCGACCGTCTTGGCCGCGACCTCGGCGTCCTGCACCGCCTTGCGCTTGGCCATCTTGGCGCGGTGGCGTTGCTCGTCCCTGTCATCGATATCGGTCATATCACTTCACCTTGAGCGGCAGTCCCGCCACTATCAGCAGCACCGTGCCGGCGACGGCGGCGACCTGCTGGTTGAGCCGGCCGGCGGCATCGCGAAACCGGCGGGCAAGCGCATTGTCGGGCACGATGCCTTGCCCGACCTCGTTGGAAACCACGAACCACGGCCCGCGCGGCCGCGACAGCACATCCGCCAGCCCTCGGCATTCGGCCTCAATGTCGCGTTCGGCCAGCATGTGGTTGGACAGCCACAGCGTCAGGCAGTCGATCAGGACGGGCCGGCCGTCAGGCAGCGCCTCGATCGCGCCGACGAGATCGAGCGGCGCGTCGACGGTCGTCCAGCCCTCGCCGCGCCGTGCCCAGTGCAGCGCGATGCGTTCGCGCATCTCGTCGTCATAGGCTTGCGCCGTGGCGATGTAGGTCCACGGCGCTGGACAGGCCGTCACCAGGCTTTCGGCATGCGCGCTCTTGCCCGAGCGTGCACCGCCGACGACCAGGGTCAGCTTGCTGCCTGGAGCAGCGCGATCAGGCAAGGCTATCGCGCAGGCTGGTTGCGGTGCCGGTCAAGCGGCCGCGCACCAAGCCGACGACAGCGCCGAGCACCAGCCAGAACACCAGATTGGTCAGCGTCACCGCCACCACGAACTGATGGTGCAGACCTTCCGGGATCGGCGATTCGAAACTGTCGGGCTGCGGCGCGCCGACAAAATGCGGCGCCACGATCAACGCCACGGCAATTACCGCGAGCGGCAGCGATTTGCGAAAGGCGAGCAGCCCGAGGCCGGCCGCGGTCGCCAGCACGGTCGCCGTCCACCAGACCTGGCGCTGGGCGAGATCGGCCGCCGGCATCGCCGGCAGTTCGGGCGGCAGGCCAAGGTTCGGAGCCAGCGTGAACACGGCAAAGCCGGCAAGGCCCCAGAACATACCCTGTCGCCAATTGCCGATGCCGCCGGCGAACTCCGAAGCGGCGACCAGGATCAGCGCAAAGCCGATGCCGGTGACGACGTTGGCAACGACGTTGAAGGCGAAGCGCTCGAAGCCATCGGCCGGCGCCCAGCCTTCCTCTTCCGCGGTGGCTGCTTCAGCCGGCACGGCGCTGCTCATGGCATTGCTGCCTGCTGCGGCCGGCGCTGAACCATGGTCATGCGTGTGACCACCGCCGGTCTGTTCGTAGACTTCTGCCTTGAGGATGAGTGGCACCGTGGCGTAAGCCTGCATGCAGGCGAGAACGACGCCGGCCACAAGCCCTGCGATCGCCGCGATGAACACGACGTTGCGAAACAGTGTCATGGTGACAGCCCCTCGTCAGTGGCAGGGAAAGCCCATCGAATGGCGATAGTCGTGAGCGGCATTGTGGACCGCATCGATATGCGAGAAGCCGACAAAACCCATGACGAAAACGCCGAGAAATGCAGCAAGCGCCAACTGCACGAAGCGCGACTGCGAGGAGACGGAAGCGCCGAGCGAGACGGAAGCGGTATTCATGTCTTGTCCTTTCGCCCTCCACCCGAGGGCATAGAAGTCAGTTCTCCTGTCGCCGGCAGGTCTCCTGGCTCGCGGATCAGCGCCCTTCCCCACCTTCCCGAAGAAGCTCTTCCCGAAGAAATTCTTCAGTGGCATATGGAGAGGACTACCGCACACAGTTGCGGGGGCAGCCACGGCATTGGGAGATTTTGCCCTTACCGCATTCCCTCTTTGGTTCCAAAACGGAACCGACGACGGCTGCGACTATAGGCAGAATCGCCGCGCCCGGCAAACCAAATTCCGCCAGCTAGCAGCGCGAATGCGCCGTCAAGGTAATCGTTTCTCGTGGGCTCTTCCTTCTCCCCTTGTGGGAGAAGGTGGCCTCGCGAAGCGAGGTCGGATGAGGGGTGTTCCAGCTTGGCACCAACAGCGCTCCGGCCAGCACCCCTTCAACCGTCATGGCGCTGCGCGCCAATCCACCTTCTCCCACAACAAGGGGAGAAGGAAGAAGGAACGGCGCCTGTCTTCTTTTGTCCGGGGCAACCATGATAGTCGTCTTGCAGCACTGAATCAGAATTGCGAGACCATGACCATTCCTACGCCGGCCGTTCAGGACCGATCCAGGCGCATCATCGCTATCGACGTCGCCCGCGGCATCGCTTTGCTTGCCATGGCGAGTTACCATTTCACCTGGGATCTCGAATTCTTCGGCTACACCGATCCCGGCCTGACTGCCTTTGGCTGGTGGAAATTCTACGCGCGCTGCATCGCTTCGACCTTCCTGTTCCTGGTCGGCGTCAGCCTGTTCCTCGCCCATGGCAAGCAAATCCGCTGGAACGGCTTCTGGAAACGCTTCGCCATGGTCGGCGGGGCGGCGCTCGCCATATCGGCCGCCACAAGGCTTGCCACACCCGACAGTTTCATCTTCTTCGGCATCCTGCACGAGATCGCGCTGGCCAGCCTGCTCGGCCTGGCGTTTCTGCGGCTGCCGGCGCTGCTGACGCTGGTTGTCGCAGCTTTCGTCATCACCGCGCCGCTTTACCTCAGGTCCGAGATCTTCGATCATCCGGCCCTGTGGTGGGTCGGCCTGTCGGCAACCAACCCGCGCTCCAACGATTATGTCCCGCTGTTTCCATGGTTCGGCGCTGTGCTTGCCGGCATCGCAGCGGCAAAGCTTGCCTTCGCCTCCGGCGTGCTGACGCGGCTGGCGGGCCTGGCGCCCGGCCGCTGGACTGATCCGCTGGTTTTTATCGGCCGGCACAGCCTCGCCTTCTACCTGATCCACCAGCCGGTGCTGATCGGCTCGCTCTGGCTGTTTTCGCAAGTCATGCCGGCAGCCGTCGAAACCAGGCCGGTCACCTTCCTCAAAGAGTGCCAGGCATCGTGCGAGCAATCGCGCGACACGGAGTTCTGCAGCAGCTATTGTGTCTGCATGCTCGATACGCTCGAGGGCGAGACCACGCTTGATCGGCTCTACCGCAACGACCAGGCTGCGGAATGGAAGGCGCATCTCGACGATCTCGCCGGCGCCTGCACTGCCAAAGCCGACGGCACTTTGATGGAGGGAGGAGCACAATGACCGACCATCAGCAGAAACCAGGCCAGCAGAAACCGGGCCAACAGAAACCGGGACAGCCGAAATCGGGGCTCATACCGTGGCCGCCGCTGATCTATGTCGCGGCCATAGCCGTCAGCATCGCGCTTGGCTTGCTTTATCCGCTGCCATGGATCGGCGGCCTTTTGGGCGACATCCTGTTCGCGGCCGGCTGGGTGGCATTGTTCGGCGTCGTCGCACTCTGGTTCACGGCGATCCGCACCATGATCCGGGCAAAGACGACGCTCCACCCGAACGCCGTGCCGGACCATCTGGTGACGACGGGCCCCTTCGCCGTCAGCCGCAATCCGATCTATCTGGCCAACACGCTGCTGATGATCGGCATCGCCCTTATCTCGGGGAACGTTTGGTTCCTGCCGCTGGCGATCATCGCCGCCTTCGCAACGCAGAAAATGGCGATCGAGGGCGAGGAAAAGGTTCTGGCAACGAAATTCGGCAAGAAATACCGGGATTACGCGAAAACGGTGCGGCGCTGGATTTGAGGCGGCAAGGTCTTTTCAGAATTCGCTCTGGCTGGCCGCCAGAGTAGAATTATCAAAAAGGCCGATCAGGTGTTGACGCCAAGCTCCACCAGCCGCTCGACGCAGGATTCCTCGGCCTGGTCGAGTTCGGCCAGGGTTTCTTCGAGGTCGCGGCGCTTCTGGCGCAGATTCTCGCGCTTTTCCTCGATGCGCTTGATCATCAGGTTGAGCTGACCGACCTCGCCGGGCGGCTCCTTGTACATCTGGATGATTTCGCGAATCTCGTTGATCGAAAAGCCGAGCCTCTTGCCGCGCATGATCTGGCGGATGAGATGCCGGTCCGACGGGCGAAACAGCCGCGTACGGCCGCGCCGCACCGGCTGCACCAGCCCCTCATCCTCGTAGAAGCGCAGCGTCCGCGTCGAAACATCGAATTCGCGGGTCAGTTCGGTTATCGAATAATATTCCCGCATCATTACTCCAAATGCCCGGCCGCGTTGCGAGTTCCAACCATGCGGCCTCGCTATCCGCACGCGTGTCAGAATCGGCCAGAGGCTGTTCCAAAATCTCGCATGGCATTTACGTAAAAGTCAATTGAACGGGCGTCGCTCACACGCCGAACCACCATGTGGCAAGGCCGAGAAAGGCAAAGAAGCCGACGACGTCGGTGACCGTGGTGACGAAGACCGCCGAAGCCACGGCCGGGTCGATCTTGAACCGGTCGAGCAGCAGCGGGATCAGGATGCCGGCAAGTGCGGCCACGAACATGTTGATGATCATCGCCGCGGCGATGATGCCGCCCAGATTGGGATCGCGGAACCAGGCGGCGGCGACGATGCCGATCAGGATGGCGAAGATGATGCCGTTGATGAAGCCCACCCCCATCTCGCGGCGGATGATGCGGCCGGCATTGTAGATGTCGAGGTCCCTGGTCGCCAGCGCCCGCACCGTGACCGTCATGGTCTGCGAGCCGGCATTGCCGCCCATGCCCGCGACGATCGGCATCAGCACGGCCAGCGCCACGATGTGCTCGATCGTGCGGTCGAACAGACCAATCACCGAGGCCGCCAGGAACGCCGTCAAAAGGTTGACGAGCAGCCACGGAACGCGCGAGCGCGAGGTCGAAAGGATGCTGTCCGACAATTCCTCGTCGCCGACACCGCCCATGCGCAGCAAATCCTCCTCGGCTTCCTGCTGGATTACGTCGACCACGTCGTCGATGGTCAGTACGCCGACCAGCCGCTCGTTCTCGTCGACGACGGCAGCGGAGAGAAGGTCGTATTGTTCGAACTCGCGTGCCGCCTCTTCCTGGTCCATCGTCGCCGGAATGGCGTGCCTGGTCTCATGCATCACCTCTTCGACCTTGATCGAGCGCTTGGTGCGCAGGATCTGGTCGAGGTCGATGGCGCCGAGCAGCTTGAAGCTAGGATCGATGACGAAAATCTGGCTGAAGCGGTCGGGAAGGTTATTGTCCTCGCGCATGTAGTCGATGGTCTGGCCGATCGTCCAGAATGGCGGCACCGCGACGAACTCGGTCTGCATGCGGCGGCCGGCGGTCTCTTCGGGATAGTCGAGCGAGCGGCGCAGCCTGATCCGCTCGGTGAACGGCAGTTGCGACAGGATCTCGTCCTGGTCTTCCTTTTCGAGATCCTCGAGAATGTAGACCGCGTCGTCGGAATCGAGGTCCTGCACCCCCTGGGCAATCTGGGCGTTGGGCAGGCTGTCGACGATGTCGCGGCGGATAGCCTCGTCGACCTCGGTCAGCGCGGAAAAATCGAAGTCGGCGCCCAACAATTCGACCAGCGCGCGGCGCTGTTCTGGATGAAGCGCCTCGATCAGGTCGCCGAGTTCCGATTGGTGCAGGTCGTCGACTTCACGCTTTAGCGTCAGCGTGTCGCGATCGGCGATCGCGGCGCCGATCTGGGCAAGGAACGACGACAGAATGGCGCCATCCTCGCCATAGATGTCGGCGCTGTCCTCAGCGGTCCTGGCGCCGGTCGTCTGTTCGTCCTGGCCTTCCACAAGCGCCTCCCGCCATTCAGAATTCCGGAAAAGCTGCGTGTCAGGTCTAGCGCATGACCATGAAAATCGGAATCGATTTCCAGAAAGGATCATGAGCAGCGTCAAATTGCTACAGCGTCTGTCAGATTTCGAAGTCGATGTCAGCCGGCGCAATCATCCACCAATCGCACAACGTCTTCGGCTCTCCCATAAGCGTCGCGCCGAGGCTCCTCGGTATGTTCCCTATCGGCGTCTCTGGGGCCTACCATTGCGGGCGGAGTCAATATTCTCACCGACGTGCCACCAGCCTGGCGGCCGCCTGGCGCTTTCGACATTTGCGGATGGCGGCTGGAAACCTTATATAACCCAACTTGTGCATGCTGCGGCGTGCGCAGATCAATCGTAGAGAAGGATACAGATGCCGGACTCGGATGCGGCGATACCTCGAATTGCTCTCATTTCAACCCACGGCTACGTAGCAGCCAACCCGCCACTGGGCGCGGCCGATACCGGCGGACAGGTGGTCTATGTCCTGGAACTTGCCAAAAAGCTGGCCCAGTTGGGTTATGCCGTCGATATCTGGACGCGACGATTTGAAGACCAGCCTCCTGTCGATGAAGTGGCGGACGGGGTTCGCGTCCTGCGTGTCGCCTGTGGCGGACCCGTTTTTATTCCGAAGGAATATCTCCACCGCCACCTTCTCGAGTGGTGTGAAAACGCACTGCGGCTGATTCGCCGGGAAAACCTCTCCTACGACTTCATCAACAGTCACTACTGGGATGCGGGCGTAGCGGGGCAGCGACTGTCGGAAGCGCTCAATATCCCGCACATCCATACGCCGCATTCGCTCGGCATCTGGAAGCAGCGCCAGATGAAGACGGACTACCCTGACAAGGCCGATACGTTCGAGGCCGAGTTCAATTTCACCGAGCGCATCAAGCACGAGACGATCATCTATCGAAGCTGCGCCATGGTGATCGCAACGACGCCCCCGCAGGTCGACATGCTGGTCGAGGACTACAGCCTCGAGCGCGACCGCGTGCACATGATCCCGCCCGGTTACGACGACAACCGGTTCTTCCCCGTCAGCGAGGCGTCTCGCCGGTTGATCCGCCATCGGCTCGGCTTCGAAGGGCGAACGGTCCTGGCGCTCGGCCGGCTCGCCACCAATAAGGGCTACGACCTGCTGATCGATGCGTTTTCCGTGGTGGCGCCGCGTGTGCCGGATGCGGTCCTGAGGCTCGCTGTCGGCGGCGAGAACATGGACGAGCAGGAACAGAAGATCCTCAACCAGCTCAAGCAACAGGTCGAGCAGCTAGGCTTGCAGGATCGTGTCGTCTTCTCCGGCTATGTCGCCGACGAGGACCTGGCCGACACCTATCGGGCGGCGGACATGTTCGTCCTGTCGAGCCGCTACGAGCCGTTCGGCATGACCGCGATCGAGGCAATGGCCTGCGGAACGCCGACAGTGGTCACGATCCATGGCGGCCTCTATCGCGGGATCAGCTATGGCCGGCATGCGCTTTTTGGCGATCCGTTCGACAAGGAAGATCTCGGCATCACCATCGTCAAGCCGATGAAGCACCAGCGCCTTTACGGCCGCCTGGGCCGCATGGGCGCGCACAAGGCGCGCAGCCTGTTCACCTGGACCGGCATCGCGCAGCAGCTGGTCAGCCTTGTCGAAGGCCGTCCGGTGCTGAAGGCGGTCGACGATCATGACTGGGACGAGCCGTGGAACGACGGCGATTGAAACCGATCGCGCTTTTGTCGAGTGATCTCGACGGGACCCTGGCGGGCGATGCGCCGGCGACGTCACGCTTTCGATCAAAATGGCAAGCGCTCGATCCCGAGCACCGGCCGGTTCTCGTCTACAACAGCGGTCGCCTGGCCGATGATATTTTGAACTTCGTCGACGAAGTCGGCCTGCCGGCGCCGGACTATGTGATCGGCGGTGTCGGCACGATGCTCGCCGGTCCGCGGCACACCCCGCGCCTCGCACATTTTCCTGAATTGAGCCACTTTGCCCAGAGGTTTTCGGAAGGCTGGTCGCTTGAAAAGATCGATGCGGTGCTCGGGTCGCTCAAAGACACCGTCCGCCAACCCGACGGCTATCAGCACGCCTTCAAATCGAGTTGGTACCTGCTCGACGCCAGTCCGGAAGCCCTTGCCAGCATCGAGCGTGCTCTGGCCGAGGCCGGCCTGTCGGTGACGATGGTCTATTCGAGCGGACGCGATCTCGACATCCTGCCGCGCTCAGCAGACAAGGGCCAGGCGCTGGCCTGGCTCTGCAATGAACTCGGCATCGGCCTCGATGAGGTGGTCGTCGCCGGCGATACCAACAACGACCGCAGCATGTTCGAGCTGCCGGCGGCGCGTGGAATTGTCGTCGCCAACGCGCTTCCCGAACTGCGTGACATGGCGCGGGACAACCCGCTGATCTACAGCGCCAAGCAACAGTTCGCCCTTGGCGTCGTCGAAGGCCTCGTTCATTGGTCGGTGTTTGCGGACGCCCGATCCTGAACTGGAAATATTTATCTCGTTGTCACGGTTTGAGCGCCCACACCGTCGCGTGTAGAATGGCGCCCGTTTCGGCGATGAGACGTGCCGATTGCACCGGCTCAAACCCGCTGATCCGTTTCGTGCCAGCCCAACGACCGCGATCAGCAAAAACCTCTATCGATCCGTAGTCGAGGAATATCCGCAGCCGTTTTGGACGGGCTCCCTTGGCAATATAGTGAGGGGATGCCGCTGCGTCGTCTCCATGACGAATGGCAAGTCCCTCGTCGTCGACGACAACCTCGAGCCGGACGGTTGGATGTTGCAGCTTCAAGTGGAAATGGGCACCCGGCTTTTCGAGCTCGAACAGGATTTCGACGGCGCCGTTGATAAAGCTTACCTGCTCTCCGGCTGCGAGGCGTGTCCGGTCCAGAATATGGCTCCGCAGGCTCTCGGCAGCGCCGATGGGCGGGGTGTGCAACTCGCCTGCAGACAGATGGATATTGCGAGGCAACGTCATGGCCGTGGGAAAATCGATCGCCGGCCCGGTGTCGGCCCAGTTGGCAAGCCAGCCTATGCCAACAATGGCATCGCCGTCGGCGAAGGCCTGGAAGGCGTAATTATCCGTCCCGAAGTCCAGTTCCTGTTCGAATTCCTTGGCAAAGGTCCGACCATCGAACCAGCCGACAATGGCCATTGTCAGGTTCTTGCGCCGGGTCGACTGGTCTTCACTGTTCATCAGCCCGAGAATCAGAACCCAGCGCGTCGCTGGGTCGGTCGCAGGCCCGTCGAGCGGCAGCAGACAGGGACATTCGATCGCCGTCGTCCGATAGTGTTTCTCGACCAGAAGCTTGCCGACATACGTCCAGCCGGTGGCGGCCGTATGGTCACGGGTTTCGTAGAGCAGGACAACGCCGCCTTCATCGCTCTGGCTGCCCAGCAGCATTTTCCAAAGGCCATCCGGTCCCCTAAAGACGTATGGGTCACGAAAATCCGCTGTCAATCCCTGGTCAAGCGGGCGGTATGGCAGGATGACGTGCGCATCTCCCGCCATGATGAGGTCGCTGGACGTGGCCGTGAGTTGGATCTGCTGTTCCGGGATACGGTCCTGTACCTGCTCGGTGAAAAAGACGCGAATGCCCGGGCCATCGGCAAGCGGGATGGCCGAGCCGGAATAGGCGCCGCCCCGTTTGTCGGGCCTGGCGGTGAGATCTTCCGACGGAAACAGGAAGATTGGCATGTGACGCCACCGCAAATAATCCGAAGAGACGGCGTGCCCCCAATGCATCGTGTTCCAGCGAAGCCCATGCGAATAATGCTGATAGAACAGATGTGGGCGGCCTCCAAACCGGCCAAATCCGTTCGGATCGTTCATCCAGCCGAACGGCGGACGAAAATGATAGCTGTCGGGGATGTTCGGTGGGGCATTTCCCGGATTGGTGTGGAGAACTGTAATGCCTGTCTCCAGCACGTCGGCCAATGCGAACCAGTAGGCAACCGAAACCGAGGTCTGATCCGCATCGTAATCCAGTTCGACACTGCCGCCGCCGAAGACGTGAAAAATTCTGAATTCATGCTCTTCGGCGTTCGCGACGCTCACCTCGCCGAACTTGCCGCGAACGTTGGAAAACGACAGCGAGCCTGGAACGTCCGGCCTGGTCGCCTTGAGCCAGATATGGAAGGTGGCGTTGACCGGCAGATCGGCATGCAGGCTTCGAATGGTGTTCCCGGCCGCAATCCTTACCTGGCTGTCACTCATAAATAGGGCTCCGTTGCGTGCGGCTTTCCCAGGTAAAACCGGATGCTCGACCTGGAATGCATTGCAGAAGGTTAAGGCTGGATTTTGACTTTGGCAAAGTCATTCCCCAGGATCGACAGTTCTTGAGGGCAATCGCGGCACGGATCGCCGCCTGCAACTGCTGAACTCGCGGCGTAAGAAGGTTGACGGCTCGCAGAGCATGATTGCATTGTCCGACGGCGCAACACCTTCTCTTTTCCGCGGGTTTCAACCCGCGGCGCAATCCCGTGCAGCCATTGTCCAGATCGGCCAACCAGTTGTCCGCATACGATGGAACGACGAACGGACCCCGCCCGTCCGGACCGACAGCCGGGTTGGATCGGACTGTCGGTCCTGCGCTATGATTGAAAGCTGGATTTAGGAGGAGCTCATGGCCATCGGCCCTGACACCAAAACCGTCTACACCATTGCCCCGACGCCGTTCGAGGCGGATGGCAAGATCGACTGGGAATCGCTTGATTCGATGGTCGATTTCTACGAGCGCTGCGGCGTCGATGGGATGACAATCCTCGGCATCATGGGTGAGGCCCCGAAGCTCGATGCCGGCGAATCGCTCGAGATCGTCAAACGTATCGTGGCGCGCACCAGGCTGCCGGTCATCGTTGGCGTCTCCGCCCCCGGCTTCGCCGCCATGCGCAGCCTCGCGCGCGCCTCGATGGAGCTTGGCGCACAGGGCGTGATGATCGCGCCGCCGCCGGCGCTGCGCACCGACGACCAGATCGTCACCTATTTCCGCAACGCATCCGAAGCGGTCGGCGAGGATGTTCCTTTCGTCCTGCAGGATTATCCGCTGACCCTCTCGGTGATCATGACGCCGGCCGTCATCCGCCGCATCGTCACCGACAACCCGGCCTGCTTCATGCTCAAGCACGAGGACTGGCCGGGCCTGGAGAAGATCAGCGCGCTACGCGGCTTCCAGAAGGACGGCTCGCTGCGGCCGCTGTCGATCCTTACCGGTAATGGCGGCCTCTTTCTCGACTTCGAGATGGAGCGCGGTGCCGACGGCGCGATGACCGGCTATGCCTTCCCCGATATGCTGGTCGACATGGTGAAACTGTCCGCCGCCGGCGAGCGCGACAAGGCGCACGATCTTTTCGACGCCCACCTGCCCTATCTGCGCTATGAGCAGCAACCCGGCGTGGGGCTTGCGATACGAAAATACGTGATGATGAAGCGCGGCGCCATCGCGTCGGACGCCCAGCGCAAGCCGGGCAGTGCATTGTCGGCGGCGGCCAGACAAGAGGTCGACTATTTGCTCATGCGGCTGGAAAGTCGCGTCCGCAAACAAGCCTTGAGATAACGCACTAGCGGGCTATTTTGCCGCGCAATCACATCAATATATAGCCGCTTGCGTGGAAAGCGCATTTCGCCGAGCATTCCCACGTGTCCGTTTCGCGGCACGGTTCGGTCTTTGAAGCAGCTGGCATATGATGGCGGGGCAAACCACGCGGTCAGGGCGCGGCATTCCGCATCCAAACAGCAACGGGTTCGCGCAGTGTTCAGTTTGCACAAACAGTCTTGGAAGGACTGCAGGGAAACAAAAAACGCACAATAAAAATAACAGCTTATTGGATAAAGCTGGTGCGGTCGAGAAGACTCGAACTTCCACGGGTTGCCCCACAGCGACCTCAACGCTGCGCGTCTACCAATTCCGCCACGACCGCACGTGGTAGGAGCCGGAACGAACCGGCTCGCGGCGTGTAGCAAATCGTTTCCAGCGAAACAAGGGCGCGTCGCGCAATAAATGCCCGGGCTTCGGCATAACCCTCCAAAGAGCTGAAACGCGCTCGCAACTGGACGTTTCAGCCGATTGCCGCCATATGTGAGGCGACACGAGACACACCATGACAGAACGCAGCCAGATCGCCACGTCGTTCCTGCCCCTGCCCGGTTCGGCGCCGGTCGAATGGCGGATCGAACCCGGCCTCACCGCCTATCCGGATGCGCTTGCCGTGATGGAGGCGCGTGCCGAAGCGATCCGAGGCGGCGCCGCCGGCGAGATGGTCTGGCTGGTCGAGCACCCGCCGCTCTACACCGCCGGCACCAGCGCCCGCATCGAGGACCTGATCGAGCCCGACCGTTTCCCGGTGTTTGCAGCTGGGCGCGGCGGCGAATACACCTATCATGGGCCAGGCCAGCGGGTCGCTTATGTGATGCTCGACCTGAAGCGGCGGCGCGAGGATGTCCGCGCCTTCGTCGCGGCACTTGAACAATGGATCATCGGCACGCTGGCCGCTTTCAACGTGCGCGGCGAACGGCGCGAGAACCGTGTCGGTGTCTGGGTGGTGCGGCCGGATCGCCCCGCCCTGCCCGACGGATCGCTCGCCGAGGACAAGATCGCCGCCATCGGCATCAGGCTGAGGCGCTGGGTGAGCTTTCACGGCATCGCCATCAATGTCGAGCCGGATCTCAGCCACTTCAGCGGCATCGTGCCGTGCGGTGTGCAGGACCACGGCGTCACCAGCCTCGTCGACCTCGGCCTCCCCCTGGCAATGGCCGATCTCGATGTCGCGCTGAAATCCGCCTTCGAGGATGTCTTCGGACCCACCGCAGCTCTGCTTGTCGAAACGGCCCGCAAGGCCGGCTGACAAAGCGGCGCTGAACCGCAGAGCTCCGACGCAGCCCCTCACCCCGTGAAGAACGGGCGCGCTGCCTCACATCGCTCCGATCCAGATCGCCATGGAAATGAGAAACGTGCTCATGCACACCAGTGACACGACATCCTGAACAAGACCGGTCATAACGCTCTCCTGTTTTCAGTATGTTCGCATTTTGTTCTGATTTTGTTCGAATGTCAACGGCCTCAATCAAAGCGTGTCGTGAAATTCGGGCGCTCAGTTCGGCACGGTTAAGGAAAGGTTGAGAACGGATTCACTGTTTCCGCGCTGGGCTGCGTGCGGGAAAACACGGCCGCTGGTGGTCAGCCCGTTAGGTGTGTCGAGATTCAGGTCAGGCCGCGCCGGAGTCGAAGACGGGCGCGAAGCGACCAGACTGGGTGGTCTCCGAGAACCGGAGCGGAGCGTACGTAAGTACGTGAGCATCGGCCTACGCCGGCCGTAGCCTTAACTGCTGCGACCGCTCATGAATGCTTCGGCCGGCGAAGGCCGGAAGCGCAGAAAACCGCCGTTGGCAGGCCGGCTGAATATCGATACACCTAAAGCGGAACAACCTTGCCGTCGGCGAGCGTGACGCGACGGTCCATGCGCGAGGCAAGCTCGTGATTGTGGGTGGCGATCAGCGCCGCCAGGCCCGACTGCCGGACCAGCGCCCCCAGTGCCTCGAACACATAGGAGGCGGTGACCGGGTCGAGGTTGCCGGTCGGCTCGTCGGCCAGCAGCACCAGCGGCGCATTGGCGACGGCGCGCGCGATGGCGACGCGCTGTTGCTCGCCGCCGGACAGTTCGGACGGCCGGTGCTGCGCGCGTTTGCCGATCTGCATGTAGTCGAGCAGTTGCGCCGACCGCTCGGCAGCCTCCTTGCGCGTCAGCCCTTTTATCAGCTGCGGCATCATGATGTTTTCCAGCGCCGTGAACTCGGGCAGCAGGTGATGGAACTGATAGACGAAGCCGACATCGTTGCGGCGGATCGCCGTGCGCTCGTCGTCGGAAAGCCGCCCGCAGGCGCGGCCTGCCAGAATCACATCGCCGGCGTCCGGCCGCTCCAGCAGCCCGGCGGTGTGCAACAGCGTAGATTTGCCGGTGCCCGAAGGCGCCACCAGCGCCACGATCTCACCGCGCTTCAACGAAAAATCGGCGCCGTTGAGGATGGTCAGCTTGCGCGGCCCCTGGACATAATGCCGCTCGACGCTCTTCAGCTCGATAATGGCCTCGGCCATCATTCGTACCTCAGCGCTTCGACCGGATCGAGCCTGGCCGCGCGCCATGCCGGAAACAGGGTCGCCAGGAACGACAGCACCAGCGCCATCAGCACCACCGAGATCGTCTCGCTGGCGTCCATGCGGGCAGGCAACTGGCTCAGGAAATAGAGTTCGGGATTGAACAGCCTTTCGCCGGCCAGCCAGGAGAAGAACTGGCGGATGCGCTCGACGTTCAGGCAGATGACAACGCCGAGTAGGACGCCGGCGAGGGTGCCCACCACGCCGATCGCCGCCCCCGTCATCAGGAAGATGCGCAGGATTGCGCCGCGCGTGGCGCCCATGGTGCGCAGGATGGCGATATCGTGGCCCTTGTCCTTCACCAGCATGATCAGCCCCGAAATGATGTTGAGCGCCGCGACCAGCACGATCAGCGTCAGGATCATGAACATGACGTTGCGCTCCACTTGCAGCGCATCGAAGAATGTCCGGTTTCGTTCTCGCCAGTCGACCATGGTGATCGGCCGCTGCGCTGCCTCCTCGACCTTGGGCTTCAGCGCGTCGACATTGTCGGGATTGTCGACATAGATCTCGATCGCCTGGGCCTGGCCATCCATGTTGAAATAGAGCTGCGCTTCCGAAAACGGCATGTAGACGATAGAGCTGTCATATTCCGACATGCCGACCTCGAAGATCGCCGTGACCGGGTAACCCTTCATGCGCGGTGTCGTGCCGAGCGGCGTCACATCGCCGTCGGGCGCGATCAGCGTGATGGTGTCGCCGAGCACAAGACCGAGATTGTCGGCCATGCGGCTGCCGATGGCGACGCCCTCGCCTGTGTCGAAGCCGGCGATTGAGCCCTGCTTGATATTGTTGGCGACGATTGAAATCTTGCCCAGGTCCTCGCCGCGTATGCCGCGCACCAGCGCCCCCGACCCGCCGCCGACATTGCCTTGCGCCAGCACCTGCCCGTCGATCAGCGGAATGGCGTATTGGACGCCGGGCACGCCGTTGATGCGGCCGGCGACCTGCGCATAGTCCTCCAGCGGCATGTCGAGCGGCTGAACGATCAGATGGCCGTTGACGCCGAGGATGCGCGTCAGGAGCTCGGCGCGAAAGCCGTTCATGACAGCCATCACCACGATCAGCGTGGCGACGCCCAGCATGATGCCGAGGAACGAGATCGAGGCAATGACGGAGATCACCGTCTCCTTGCGGCGCGAGCGCAGATAGCGCCACGCGACCATGCGTTCAAACACGGAAAAAGCTCCGGCGGCCATGGGTTTAGCTGCTGCCGCTCCACTCATGCGGCAAGACCGAAGCGTTTCTTCACGTCCGCGACCGGCAGCGTTTCACGCTCGCCGTTCCTGCGGTTCTTGATCTCGACCTCGCCGGCGGCGACGCCGCGCGGCCCGACGATCACCTGCCACGGCAGTCCGATCAGGTCGGCTGTGGCGAACTTGCCGCCCGGCCGCTGATCGGTGTCGTCGTAGAGCACGTCCTTGCCGACGGCGACAAACGCCGCATAGAGTTCATCGCAGATGCGGTCGCAGTCGGCGTCGCCGGCTTTCATATTGATCAGGCCGATGTCGAAAGGCGCCACCGCCTCCGGCCAGATGATGCCGTTGTCGTCGTGGCTGGCCTCGATGATCGCCGCGACCAGCCGCGTCGGGCCGATGCCGTAGGAACCTCCGGAAGCAAAATGATCCTTGCCGTCGGGCCCGGTCACCTTGGCGCCCATCGGCTTCGAATATTTGTCGCCGAAATGGAAGATGTGGCCGACCTCGATGCCGCGCGCCGAGACCCGGTCGCTTGTCGCGACCTTCTCCCACGCCGCCTCGTCGTGCATCTCGTCGGTCGCCGCATAGGGCGTCGTCCATTTCTTGACGATGTCGCCGATCTCGGCATCGTTCGAGAAGTCCGTGTCCGCCCCCGGCACGTCAAGTGCGAGATAGTCGCGATGGCAATAGACCTGGCTCTCGCCGGTGTCGGCCAGGATGATGAATTCGTGGCTGAGGTCGCCGCCGATCGGCCCGGTGTCGGCACGCATCGGGATTGCCTGCAGCCCCATGCGCGTGAACGTCCTGAGATAGGACACGAACATCCTGTTATAGGCCGCCCTGGCGCTTTCGAAGTCGAGATCGAAGGAATAGGCGTCCTTCATCAGGAACTCTCTGCTGCGCATGACGCCGAAGCGCGGCCGCACCTCGTCGCGGAATTTCCACTGGATGTGATAGAGATTGAGCGGCAGATCCTTGTAGGACTTCACATAGGCGCGGAAAATCTCGGTGACCACCTCCTCGTTGGTCGGCCCATAGAGCATGTCCCGATCCTGCCGGTCCTTGATGCGCAGCATCTCCTTGCCATAGTCGTCATAGCGGCCGCTTTCGCGCCACAGCTCGGCCGACTGGATGGTCGGCATCAGAATCTCAAGCGCGCCGGCCCGGTCCTGCTCCTCGCGAACGATCCGGCAGACCTTGTCCAGCACCCTCTTGCCGAGCGGCAGCCAGGAAAAACTGCCTTGCCCCTGCTGGCGGATCATGCCGGCGCGCAGCATCAGCCGGTGCGAGACGATTTCGGCCTCGCGCGGATTTTCTTTAAGGATAGGCAGGAAATAGCGCGACAAACGCATGGACCGGTCCGTGAGAGAGAGGATTGCCACACCGGAATCGGCGCAGCGCAGGCTTGCTTGCCCCGGCTTCATAGCCATTTCATGACGGAATGGAAACCCGCCTCCCCCAAGCCAACTGGCAGCCAACTGGGCGGCCACTGGGGCGTCGCAAAGGCGCCGCAGTGCCGGGTTCGCCTTGCTGGTCGTTTCGCAAGCAACGCCTGCCATACTATTGTGCAGTGCAGCACGAGATTGCTTATTTCCGGGCAAAATTCTGCGTGACATTTTCACCCGGCTTGGTCTAATGTGCGCCGATAAACGAGAGGGCGGAAAGAAATCTGCTCTCCTACGCGGTCAAAGTCTTGGGAGGATGCGATCTAGGCGCGGTTACTCGCTGCCGCCGGATACCGGAAACAGATCGGACGCGTTTAAATTGCAAGGCCTCGTGCCTTGCATTTTTTTTGTGCAATCATTTGGTTAGCACGACAAATTGCTAAACCGCTTTACCTTGCGTCAGCACAGCCGGTTCGAAACCTGCATCGGCTTCCGGCCCGGATTGGTGCTCGCATGCAAGATGTGGCCAGCCGTACCGGCGGTCTAGTTTTCGGGACTCCGGCTGACATCCGGCACGATGTGCGGGATGTCGTCGATGCCGAGGCCGAGCCCCCGGGTAATGCCATAAAAGATGCCAAGCAGAACCAGCGTGACGATCGTCGTCCGCAGCACCGCACGCAGCATATGCGGTCCGCGCGGCGCGCTGGATACCGTGCCCAGCGTCACGTCCTCATCCTCGTCCTGCGTTCTCAGGCTGAACGGCAGGATGGCGAACAGCACCACCCACCATGTGATGAAGAACAGGGCGAGAAATGAAACCCAGCTCATGCTTGCTCCAGTTCGACCAGCGTGCCGAAGAAATCCTTGGGATGCAGGAACAGCACCGGCTTGCCGTGCGCGCCGGTCTTCGGGTTGCCGTCGCCGAGGACGCGGGCGCCGCTGGCGATGAGGTGATCACGCGCGGCAAGAATGTCGTCGACCTCATAGCACAGATGATGCATGCCGCCCGAAGGGTTCTTCTCGAGGAATGCCGCAATCGGCGAACCCTCGCCAAGCGGCTCCAGCAATTCGATCCTGGTATTGCCGACATCGACGAACACCACCGTCACGCCATGCTCCGGGAGCGCCTGCGGCGCGGTCACCCGAGCGCCGAGCGTGTCGCGATAAGCCGCTGTCGCCGCAGCCAGATCCGGTACGGCGAGCGCGACATGGTTCAAGCGTCCAAGCATTGGTTTTCCTCAGGGCAGTAAAGCAATAGGGCAGTATGGGAGTAGGGAAAAACGACTTTCTCCCCCTACTGCCGTACTGCCCTACTCCCCTATTCCCTTACCTTGTGACGAACACCGTCACCAGCGGCTTCTTGCCCCAGGCTTCATTGGCGGCGCCGCGGACGGCGCGGCGCACTGCCTCCTGCACGAGATCGAGATCTCTTCGGCGCTGACGGGGGATGGAGTCCACGGCGCCGATTGCCGCATCGATCATCAGGTCTTCCAGGCTCTCGCCGCGGGCATCGGCCTCGGCGACGCCGATGGCGACCAGATCGGGATCGCCGGCGAGCTCATATTTGTCGTCGAGCACGACATTGACCGCGACATGGCCGGCGAAAGACAGCTTGCGCCGGTCGCGAATGCCCATCGCCTGGTCGGTGCCGATCAGCCTGCCGTCCTTGTAGATGCGGCCGAACGGCACCTGGTCGATGATCGTCGCCGCACCGGGATAGAGCCGCAGCATGTCGCCGTTGCGCACCTGCGCCACCTGGCCGATGCCGGACACCGACATCAGCGATCCCTGCGCCACCAGATGCGCCGCCTCGCCATGCACCGGAACGCCGATCTGCGGCCGCACCCATTCATACATCTTGCGCAACTCGCTACGGCGCGGATGGCCCGAGACATGCACCAGCGCATCGCCGTCCTCGATGATCTTGATGCCGAGATCGATCAGACGGTTCTTGATCTCAAGGATACCCTTCTCGTTGCCGGGAATGGTGCGCGAGGAAAACACCACCGTGTCGCCTGCCGTCAGCGACACCGATTTCATCTCCTCGCGCGACAGTTTCGCCAGTGCCGCAAGCGGCTCGCCCTGGCTGCCGGTGCAGATGATGACGAGGTTTTCGCGCGGGATGAAGCCAAAATCCTCCTCGGCGATGAATTCGGGCAGCCCATCCATATAGCCGAGCTCGCCGGCAACATCGATGACCCGCTTCAGCGAGCGGCCGAGCACCAGGCACTGGCGGCCGGCATCGCGTGCCGCCTTGGCAATGGAGACGATGCGTCCGACATTGGAGGAGAAGGTGGTGACCGCGACGCGGCCCTTGGCGCTCTGGATGACGCCCTTGAGGCCTTCGCCAACCGCGACTTCCGACGGCGACACCCCTTCCCGCAGCGCATTGGTGGAATCGCAGATCAACGCCAGCACGCCCTTGTCGCCATAGGCGCGAATGCGCGCCTCGTCGGTCAGCGGACCGATCGTCGGCGCCGGATCGATCTTCCAATCACCGGTGTGGATGACGGTGCCGGCCGGCGAGGTGATCGCCAGCGACATCGGCTCGGGGATCGAATGCGCGACCGGGATGGCCTCGATCTCGAACGGGCCGACGCTGAACTTTTCACCGGCGCGGTAGATCGTCACCGGGATCTTTGGTGCGCCCTGCTCGCCCTGCCGCTTGGCTTCCAGCAATCCAGCGCCGAACGGCGTCATCCAGACCGGCGCCTTGAGCTTCGGCCATGTGTCGAGCAGCGCGCCGTAGTGGTCCTCATGCGCGTGCGTGATGACGATGCCGCGCAGATTGGCGATGTTCTCCTCGATGAAGCGCGTGTCGGGCAGCACCAGGTCGACGCCAGGCAGGCTGGCATCGGGAAAGGTCACGCCGACATCGACGACGATCCATTCGCGCGCATTGGCCGGCCCGTAGCCATAGAGGGCGAAGTTCATGCCGATCTCGCCGACGCCGCCAAGCGGCACGAAGACGAGTTCGGCGTTTTCCGCTGTCGCCATGATCATTCCTTTCCTGGCCGGTCAACCCAAGCCCGTCAAAATCTGGGGCCAGTCAAACCTGAGCCCGTAAAAAACTTGGCCTGCCAAACCTGGGGCCTGTCAAACCTGGGCCGACGCGACCGCACCGAAATGCACGTCGCCGGCGGCGATCGTCAGAACCGAACCCTCATCGTCGCGGATCACGAAACGGCAGTCCTCGTCAATGGTCTCGAACGTGCCGCGCACCACATTACCGTCAATTCTGACAGCAACCTGCCCGCCAAGCCCTGCCGCGCGCGCCAGCCAGCGCCGCCTGACGGCGGACAGCCCGCGCCCATCGTTCCACAGCCGCGCATTCTCGCTCCAGGCATCCGACAGCGCCAGAAACAATGTCTCGGCATCGCAAGCAGCGCCCAGCGCGCTAAGCGATGTCGCCGGATAAGGCAAATCCTTGGGGTATGCCACAACATTGACGCCGATGCCCACCGCCACCGCAAAGCGATCGCCTTCGAGTATCGCCGATTCCAGCAGGATGCCGGCAAGCTTGGCGCCGGAGGCGAGCACATCATTCGGCCATTTCAGCTCGAAACGGTTTTTGCCATCGCTGCCGCCGTCGAGGCCGATTGCGATCCTGCCCTTCGGCACGACGGCGTCGAGCGCATCGGCCAGCGCCAGCCCGGCGACGAAGCCGAGCGTCGCGGCCAGGCGAAGCTCGGCATTGGTGACCACCAGCAGCGTCGCCGCCAGGTTGCCCTCGGGCGTCGCCCAGACCCGGCCGCGCCGGCCACGCCCGCTTTCCTGTTTTTTCGAAACGACCCAGAGCTTGCCCGGATCTCCCGCCCGCGCATGGTCGAGCGCCAGCGCATTGGTGGAACCGACGGTGTCATGTGCCTCGAGCCGGAACCCTTCCGAGGCCGCTGTTGGAGCCAGCCGAAATGCCATCCCGTCAGAAGAATGTCTTGGCGGCGGCTTCGGCATAGGTGCCGATCGGCCCGCCGATCAGCACGTAGAACAGCACGAAGGCGCCGCAGACGCCAAGCACGATGCGAAGCTCGGTCGCCATCGGCACGAAGCCGCCGACCGGTTCGTCGAACCACATGATCTTAATGATCCGCAGATAATAATAGGCGCCCACCACCGAGGCCAGCACGCCGATGATCGCCAGCGCGTAGAGGTTGGCGTTGATGGCGGCAAGGAACACGTACCACTTCCCCCAGAAGCCGGCGAGCGGCGGAATGCCGGCCAGCGAGAACATCAGGATGGTCAGGATCGTCGCCATGATCGGATTGGTCGACGACAGCCCCGCGAGATCGCTGATCTGTTCGACATTGCCTTCCTTGCGCCGCATGGCGAGGATGAAGGCGAAGGTGCCGAGCGTCATCACCAGATAGATCAGCATGTAGATGGCAACGCCGCGCACGCCGGCCTGGCTGTTGGCGGCGAGGCCGACCAGGGCGTAGCCCATATGGCCGATCGAGGAATAGGCCATCAGCCGCTTGATGTTGGTCTGGCCGATCGCCGCAAAGGCGCCGAGCAGCATCGAGGCGATCGAGATGAAGACGATGATCTGCTGCCAGTCGGCGGCGATCGGCTGGAAGGCGTCCATGGTGACGCGCACGATCAGCGCCATCGCCGCCATCTTCGGCGCCGCCGCGAGGAAGGCCGTCACCGGCGTCGGCGCGCCTTCATAGACGTCGGGCGTCCACATGTGGAACGGCACCGCCGATATCTTGAAGGCGAGGCCGGCCAGCACGAAGACCAGGCCAAAGACCAGGCCAAGCTGCCGCTCGCCGCCACCAAGTGCTGCGGCGATCTCCTGGAAGCCGGTGTTGCCGGTGTAGCCGTAGACGAGGCTGATGCCGTAAAGCAGCATGCCCGACGACAGCGCGCCGAGGACGAAATATTTTAGCCCCGCCTCGGTCGAGCGCAGATTGTCCCGGTTGATCGCCGCCAGCACGTAGATTGCCAGCGACTGCAGTTCGAGGCCGAGATAAAGCCCGATCATGCCGTTGGCCGAGATCATCAGCATCATGCCGAGCGTGCACAGCAGGATCAGCACCGGATATTCGAACTTGTCGAAATGCTCCGCCTTGGCGAACCGCATCGACATGACCAGCGTCACCGCCGACCCGATCAGCGCCAGCACCTTCATGAAGCGGGCGAAGGGATCCTGGACGAAGGCTTCGCCGTAAGCGCTGCCCTGCCCGGTGGAAAAGATCGTCCAGACGCCGGCAACCACCAGGACGGCGACGGCAAGGCCGCTCACCGTGGTTGTGGTGTTGGCGCGCGAATAGGCGCCGAGCATCAGCAGCGCCAGGGCGCCGACGGCGAGGATCAGCTCTGGTGTCGACAGCGACAGGCTGGAGAGAAGGTCCGGCGTCATGGTTCGCAAACCTCTCGGGTCAGTTCGCCGCCGCGGTCTGCGCGGTGTCGATTGATGCGGTGACATTGGTGACGAGCGCCTTGACCGATGCGGCGGTCGCGTCGAAGACCGGCGCCGGGTAGACGCCGAAGAAGATGACCAGCACGGCCAGCGGGTAGATGATCACCTTCTCGCGCGTCGACAGGTCGAGCAGGCCTTTCAGGCTGTCCTTGGTCAGCGCGCCGAAGATCACCCGGCGATACAGCCACAGCGCATAGGCCGCCGACAGGATGACGCCGGTTGCGGCGAAGAACGCCACCCAGGTGTTGACCCGGAACACGCCGAGCATGGTCAGGAACTCGCCGACGAAGCCGCTGGTGCCGGGCAGGCCGACATTGGCCATGGTGAAGATCATGAACACGGTGGCGTATTTCGGCATGTTGTTGACCAGCCCGCCATAGGCGTCGATGTCGCGCGTGTGCATGCGGTCGTAGATGACGCCGACGCACAGGAACAGCGCGCCGGAGACCAGGCCGTGCGACAGCATCTGGAAGATCGCCCCCTGGACGCCTTCCTGGTTCATCGCGAAGATGCCCATGGTGACGAAGCCCATATGGGCGACCGACGAATAGGCGATCAGCTTCTTCATGTCCTCCTGCATCAGCGCCACCAGCGAGGTGTAGATGATGGCGACGACGGACAGCGCGAAGACCAGCGGCGCAAACATCTCCGAGGCGATCGGAAACATCGGCAGGGAGAAGCGCAGGAAGCCATATCCGCCCATCTTCAGCAGGATGGCGGCCAGGATCACCGAACCGGCCGTCGGCGCCTCGACATGCGCGTCCGGCAGCCAGGTGTGCACCGGCCACATCGGCATCTTCACGGCGAAAGACGCGAAGAAGGCGAGCCATAGCCAGGTCTGCATGGAGGCCGGGAAGTTGTGCGTCAGGAGCGTCGGGATGTCGGTGGTGCCGGACTGGAAGAACATCGCCATGATGGCAAGCAGCATCAGCACCGAGCCGGCCAGCGTGTAGAGGAAGAACTTGAACGAGGCGTAGACGCGCCGCTTGCCGCCCCACACGCCGATGATGATGAACATCGGGATCAGGCCGGCCTCGAAGAAAACGTAGAACAAGACGATGTCGAGCGCGCAGAACACGCCGATCATCAGCGTCTCCAGCAGCAGGAAAGCGATCATGTAGGCCTTGACGCGCTTCTCGATCGATTCCCACGAAGCCAGGATGCAGAGCGGCATCAGGAAGGTGGTCAGGATGACGAACAGCATGGAGATGCCGTCGACGCCCATATGGTAGGAGATGCCGGAATCCAGCCAGGCAAACTTCTCGACGAACTGGAAGCCGGGCTCCGCATTGTCGAAGCCGGTCCAGATGAACAGCGAGATGATGAAGGTGATACCAGTCGTCCACAAGGCAATGGCGCGGATGTTGCGGCGGGCATTCTCGCTGTCGTCGTTGATCAGCAGAATGAACAGCACACCAACCAGCGGCAGGAAGGTGACCAGCGAGAGGATCGGCCAGGCGGTCATCAGAGCATCATCCAGGTGACGAATGCGGCAACGCCGATCAGCATGGCGAAGGCATAATGATAGAGGTAGCCGGTCTGCAGCTTGATGACCCGGTTGGTGACGTCGACGACGCGCGCCGAAACCCCGTCCGGACCAAGTCCGTCGATCACGGTGCCGTCGCCGGTCTTCCACAGGAAGTGGCCGAGGCGTTTTGTCGGCCGCACGAACAGGAAGTCGAAGAGTTCGTCGAAATACCACTTGTTGAGCAGGAAGGCGTAGAGCCCGCGATGCTGCGCCGCCAGGTTCTTCGGCATCTCCGGCGCGCGGATGTAGAATTGCCAGGCAACCGCAAAGCCGATCAGCATGGCGACGAACGGCGACAGCTTCACCCAAAACGGCACTTCGTGGATGTCGTGCAGGATGTGGTTCTCCGGCAGCGTGAACAGCGACGCCTTCCAGAACTCGGCATAGCCCTCGCCGATGAAGGCGCCATGGAAGATCACGCCGGCGAACAGCGCGCCCGCCGCAAGGATGTACAGCGGCACCAGCATGACCGGCGGTGATTCATGGACGTGGTGCATGACCTCGTGGCTCGCCCGCGGCTGGCCGTGGAAGGTCATGAAGATCAAGCGCCAGGAATAGAAGCTGGTGAAGCAGGCAGCGACGACCAGCAGCACGAAGGCAAGGCCGGCGACCGGATTGTGCGTGGCAAAGGCGCTTTCGATGATCGCGTCCTTGGAGAAGAAGCCGGCGGTGCCGATGACCGTCACCGGAATGCCGACGCCGGTCAGCGCCAGCGTGCCGATCACCATCATCCAGTAGGTCTTCGGAATGAGCGTTCTGAGGCCGCCCATCCTGCGCATGTCCTGTTCATCCGAGACGGCATGGATCACCGAGCCCGAGCCGAGGAACAGCAGCGCCTTGAAGAAGGCGTGCGTGAACAGATGGAAGATCGCCGCGCCATAGGCGCCGACGCCGAGCGCCACGAACATGTAGCCGAGCTGCGAGCAGGTCGAATAGGCGATGACGCGCTTGATGTCGTTCTGGACGAGGCCGACGGTCGCCGCGAAGAAGGCGGTGAAGGCGCCGATGAAGGTGACCACGATCAGCGCCGAATGCGACAGTTCGAACAGCGGCGACAGCCGCGCCAGCATGAACACGCCGGCCGTCACCATGGTGGCGGCATGGATGAGCGCCGAGACCGGCGTCGGGCCTTCCATGGCGTCCGGCAGCCAGGTGTGCAGCGGCACCTGGGCCGACTTGCCCATGGCGCCCATGAACAGCAACAGACAGACGACGGTCATCGCAGCCTGCTTGTCGAGCGCATAGCCGAGGAAGGTCAATACGGCTGCGCCCTCCGGCGCGCCTTCGGCCGGAATGGACGTCGCCGCATTGGCGAAGATGGTGCCGAGATTGACCGAGCCGAACAGCACGAACACGCCGAAGATGCCGAGCGCGAAACCGAAATCGCCGACGCGGTTGACGACGAAGGCCTTGATCGCGGCGGCATTGGCCGACGGCTTCTTGTACCAGAAGCCGATCAGCAGATAGGAGGCGAGGCCGACGCCTTCCCAGCCGAAGAACATCTGCACGAGGTTGTCAGCCGTCACCAGCATCAGCATGGCGAAGGTGAACAGCGACAGATAGGCGAAGAAGCGCGGCCGGTTCGGGTCGTGGTGCATGTAGCCGATCGAGTAGATGTGGACCAGTGCCGACACCGTGTTGACGACGACCAGCATCACCACCGTCAGCGTATCGATGCGCAGCGCCCATGCGGCCTCCAGCCCGCCCGACTGGATCCAGCGCAGCACCGGCACGGTGAACACCTCGCCCTCGCCGAAGCCGACGGCGAAGAAGGCGACCCACGACAGCACGGCTGATATCACCAGGAAGCCGGAGGTGATGTATTCGGACGCCTTGGCGCCGAGCGACGTGCCGAACAGGCCGACGATCAGGAAGCCGAGCAGAGGAAGGAAGACGATGGCCTGATACATGGTGGTTTCCGTCAACCCTTCATCATGTTCACGTCTTCGACCGCGATCGAGCCGCGGTTGCGGAAGAAGACGACGAGAATGGCGAGGCCGATCGCCGCTTCAGCCGCTGCGACCGTCAGCACGAACAGCGCGAACACCTGTCCGACGAGATCGCCGAGCGCTGCCGAGAAGGCGACGAAATTGATGTTGACCGCGAGCAGGATCAACTCGATCGACATCAGGATGACGATGATGTTCCTGCGGTTGAGAAAAATGCCGAACACGCCGAGCGTGAACAGGATCGCCGATACGGTCAGATAATGTGCGATGCCGACGACCATCTCAGATTCCTTCGCCCGTCTTGACCTTGCGGATTTCCATCCCCGTTGCCGGCGTGCGGCCGACCTGGGCGGCGATCGACTGCCGCTTGATGCCCGGCTTGTGGCGCAGCGTCAGCACGATGGCGCCGATCATGGCGACCAGCAGCACAAGGCCGGCAATCTGGAAGTAGTAGAGGTAGTCGGTGTAGAGGATGTCGCCGAGCGCTGCCGTGTTCGAGCGCGCGGCAAGGTCCGGAATGGGTTTTGCAACCGTCGCCGCCAGTTGCGGCGCGAATGTATAGCCGCCGAGCACGACGATCAGCTCAGCCGCCAGGATCAGCCCGACCAGCGCGCCGATCGGCGCGTATTGCAGGGCGCCTTCTTTCATCTCGGCGAAATCGACGTCGAGCATCATGACGACGAACAGGAACAGCACCATGACCGCGCCGACATAGACGACGAGCAGGATCATCGCCAGGAACTCGGCGCCGGTCAGCATGAACAGGCCCGCGGCATTGAAGAAGGTCAGGATCAGGAACAGCACCGAATGCACGGGATTGCGCGCCGAAATGACCATGAACGCCGACGCCACCGCGACAAAGGCGAAGAGGTAGAAAAAAGCCGCCTCTAATCCATTCAGCATGGGTTCCCCCGGGGTTCCTGTCGGACCGGCTTTCGCACTGTCCGTTGTGTGCTTCGTTCCGCCTCCGGTGCCGAAGCCGCGTGTTTCTATCGCATGTTCCGATCGGGTTGAAAGACCCGATCGAAAGAAACATGCGACACTTTCAATTCCGGAGGATGATCTTGTCCGAAAAGTCTGCAACTTTTCGGGATCATCCTCTGGACGAGGCCCTTCGCCTCGTCCATGCGTCAAATGTCAGCGGTACGGCGCGTCCAGCGAGATGTTGCGCGCCAGTTCGCGCTCCCAGCGGTCGCCATTGGCCAGGAGCTTGTCCTTGTCGTAATAAAGTTCCTCGCGCGTCTCGGTCGCGAATTCGAAATTCGGCCCTTCGACGATGGCGTCGACCGGGCAGGCCTCCTGGCAGAAGCCGCAATAGATGCACTTCACCATATCGATGTCGTAGCGCACCGTGCGGCGGGTGCCGTCGTTGCGGCGCGGGCCGGCCTCGATGGTGATCGCCTGCGCCGGGCAGATCGCCTCGCACAATTTGCAGGCGATGCAGCGTTCCTCGCCGTTCGGGTAGCGGCGCAGCGCATGCTCGCCGCGGAAGCGCGGGCTGGTCGGCCCCTTTTCGTGCGGATAGTTGATCGTCTCCTTCGGCGCGAAGAACTGGCGCATCGACAGGAAGAAGGCGCTGACGAAATCCTGCAGCAGCAGGGATTTTGCGGCTTGGGCTAGCGGGCTCATTCAGCACCCCCAAAAATCTGTACTGCAGCGACTGCGCCGACAAATCCGAAAATGACAGGCATCAGGAAACGGTACACAAGCCTCGTAAGCGACGCCAACATCTGTTTATCCCAGCCAAGCACCGGCGCTCGGTAGTTTGCTGCCAACCTTTGGTCCTGTTGTCGCAAAACGTAGGGCAGCACAACGGCGTTGCCAAAGAGCGCAAAAAGCACGCCGACAGCTGCACCTAGAAAACCAACGGTCAGACTGCCCATCACGCAAACCCCGTGATCTTGAGGAACGCGGCGACGATCACCACCATCGCCAGCGAGATCGGCAGGAAGACCTTCCAGCCGAGCCGCATCAGCTGGTCGTAGCGGTAGCGCGGCACGAAGGCCTTCACCATCGAGATCATGAAGAACACCAGGCAGACCTTGAGCACGAACCAGATCAGACCCGGCACCCAGGTGAAGGGAGCGAAGTCGAAGGGCGGCAGCCAGCCGCCGAGGAACAGGATGGTGGCCAGCGCGCACATCAGCACGATGGCGACATATTCGCCGAGGAAGAACAGCAGGAACGGCGTCGACGAATATTCGACCATATGGCCGGCGACGAGTTCCGATTCGGCTTCCACCAGGTCGAAGGGCGGGCGGTTGGTTTCGGCCAGCGCCGAGATGAAGAAGATGACGAACATCGGGAACAGCGACAGCCAATGCCAGTCAAGGAAGGTGTTGGGCAGGCCAACCCTTGTGCCCAGGCCGTCCTGCTGCGACAGCACGATGTCGGACAGGTTGAGCGAGCCGACGCAAAGCAGCACGGTGACGATGACGAAGCCGATCGAGACCTCGTAGGACACCATCTGCGCCGCCGAGCGCAGCGCGCCGAGGAACGGATATTTCGAGTTGGACGCCCAGCCGCCCATGATCACGCCATAGACCTCGAGGGAGGAGATGGCGAAGACATAGAGAATGCCGACATTGACGTTGGCGATCGCCCAGCCCTCATTGACCGGGATCACCGCCCAGGCCGAGATCGCCAGCACCGCCGAAACCAAGGGCGCCAGCAGAAAAACGCCCTTGTTGGCGCCGGACGGAATCACCGGCTCCTTGAACACGAACTTCAGAAGGTCGGCGAAAGCCTGCAGCGTGCCCCATGGGCCGACGACGTTCGGGCCGCGGCGCAACTGCACCGCCGCCCAGATCTTGCGGTCCGCGTACAGGATGTAGGCGACGAAGATCAACAGCACGACGATCAGCACGACCGACTTCAGCAGGATGAGCAGCGCCGGCAGCACGTAGAAGGAGAAGAAGGTGTCCATGCTATTCCGCCGCCTGCCTAAAACCGTTTTTCGCCAGCGCCGAGCACTCCGCCATCACTGCGGAAGCCCGCGCGATCGGGTTGGTCAGGTAGAAATCCTTGACCGGCGAGGTGAAGCTGCCCTTGCCAAGCCGCCCGCCGAGCTTCGCCACCTTGGCGATATCGTCGGCATTGCCGGCCGCGACCTGGTCGATGCGGGCAAGATGCGGGTATTCGCCATAAAGCTTTGCGCGCAACTGCGGCAGCGAATCGAACGACAATCTCTTGCCCAGCACATCCGACAGCGCCCGCAGGATCGCCCAGTCCTCGCGCGCATCGCCCGGCGCGAAGCCGGCACGGTTGGTCTGCTGCACCCGGCCCTCGGTGTTGACGTAGGTACCCGATTTTTCGGTATAGGCGGCGCCCGGCAGGATGACGTCGGCGCGGTGCGCGCCGTGGTCGCCATGCGTGCCGATATAGACGACGAAGGCGCCGCCGGTGCTGGCCATGTCGATCTCGTCGGCGCCGAGCAGGAACAGCACCTCCATATCGCCCAGCATGCCGGCGACGTTCTTGCCGCCCTCGCCCGGCACGAAGCCGACATCGAGACCGCCGACACGCGCCGCCGCAGTGTGCAGCACGGCAAAGCCGTTCCAGTCGGCTCTCGCGGCATTGACCGCCAGGCTGAGCTTCGCCGCCTGGCCGAGCACGGACGCGCCGTCCGAGCGCGACAGCGCGCCCTGACCGACGATGACAAGCGGATGCGTCGCCTGCTTCAGCACCTGGAAGAATTTGCCGTTGGCGTCGGCCAAATCCTTCAGCGATTCCGGTCCGGCGCCGAGCTGCTCATAGTCGTAGCGCGTATCGCCGACATCGCCGATGACGCCGACCGGCAGGTTGCCGACCCGCCAGCGCTTGCGGATGCGGGCGTTGAGCAAGGACGCCTCGAAGCGCGGATTGGCGCCGATGATCAGCACCGCGTCGGCCTGCTCGATGCCCTCGATGGTCGGGTTGAAGAGATAGCTTGCCCGGCCGAGCGACGGATCGAGCGCGGCGCCATCCTGGCGACAGTCGGTGTTCTTCGAGCCGAGCGAGGCCATCAGCAGCTTCAGCGCATAGATCTCCTCGACGGCGGCGAGATCGCCTGATATGGCGCCGATCTTGTCGGGCGCGGTTCGCGACACCGCTTCCTTGATCGCGGAAAAAGCCTCGGCCCAGCTTGCCGGGGCCAGCTTGCCGTTCTTGCGGACATATGGCCGGTCGAGGCGCTGGGTGCGCAAGCCGTCCCAGATGAAGCGGGTCTTGTCGGAAATCCACTCCTCGTTCACCGCCTCGTTGGTGCGCGGCAGGATGCGCATCACCTCGCGGCCTCTGGAATCCACGCGGATCGCCGAGCCGACGGCGTCCATGACATCGATGGATTCGGTCTTGGTCAGTTCCCACGGCCGCGCCTGGAAGGCGTAGGGTTTGGAGGTCAGCGCACCGACCGGGCAGAGGTCGATGACGTTGCCCTGCAGTTCCGATGTCATCGCGCTTTCGAGATAGGTGGTGATTTCGGCGTCCTCGCCGCGGCCGATCAGGCCGAGCTCGGAAATGCCGGCAATTTCGGTGGTGAAGCGGACGCAGCGCGTGCAATGGATGCAGCGGTTCATGATCGTCTTGACCAGCGGCCCGATATACTTGTCTTCGACCGCCCGCTTGTTCTCGTGATAGCGCGAGGAATCGACGCCGAACGCCATCGCCTGGTCCTGCAGGTCGCACTCGCCGCCCTGGTCGCAGATCGGGCAATCGAGCGGATGGTTGATCAGCAGGAATTCCATCACGCCTTCCCGGGCCTTCTTGACCATCGGCGTGTTGGTGAAAATTTCCGGCGTTTCGCCATTCGGTCCCGGACGCAGATCGCGCACGCCCATGGCGCACGACGCCTGCGGCTTGGGCGGCCCGCCCTTCACCTCGATCAGGCACATGCGGCAATTGCCGGCGATCGACAGCCGCTCATGAAAGCAGAAGCGCGGCACTTCGGCGCCGGCGTCCTCGGCTGCCTGCAGCAGCGTGTAGTGGTCGGGTACAGTAATCTCTTTCCCGTCGACCTTGAGCTTTGCCATCAATTGCCCCCGGCGGTCTTCGCCGTCTCATATGCCTGGAACAGGTCTTCAAGGCTGATGCCGTTGATCATCATGCCCGCAACCTGCGCGTTTTCTATCTTCACGTTGCTTATGTTCACGTTGGTGAAATACGCATTCGAAAAATTGCCGTCTTCCACCTTGGTGTTGCTCAGGTTGGTGCGGTGGACCGTGGCCGCCGACAGGTTGACGTCGTGAAACCGGGTGTTCGACATGTTGACGTCATCGAAACTGGAATCGCTGACGATGGCGTTGCACACGTCGAGAACATCGCGCCTGTCGTGGACCTCCATCGCGTCGCCTACCTCTCGGCCTTGGCGGCCAGCGCCGCTGCCTGGCCAAGCCAGTTGTCGCGACCGATGCGGCCCTTGAACGACAGATAATCGTCGACCCAGGCGATCTCTTCCGGCGTCCATGTCGCGATCTGGCCGTAGGTCCAGATGCCCAGGCCGTTCAGCACCTGTTCCAGCTTCGGCCCGATGCCCGATATTGCCTTGAGGTCTGCCGGGTTTTCCGGACGATCCAGTGCCTTGGGCTGCTTGAAATCCTCCGGCATCAACCCGGCCGGTGCGGCAGCCGCATCCACCACGCTGCGTGCATCATCCATGCTGTTCGCGGCTATGTCATTCACGTTCCTGGCGAAGGACTGCGCCTCGGCGATCAAGGTTTTCGTCGCCGCGCGCGCCTTGGTCGAGGAGCTTGTCCCTGTCTGCGAAAAGCGTTCTACCCTGGCATCGAAATCGTCGACGATCGGCTGGAAGAGCCGCTGCGAGGCCTCGGCGGCTCCCGAGAGCACGCCCATCCACACCCCAAAGGCATGATTGGCAAGCCCGATGCCGAGCGCCGACACCGCTGCCGCACTCGCGACAGGGTGCGCCAGGAGATTGACGGCGCTGGCCATCTCCTTCGGCATCATCCTGGTCAGGTCCTGGTTCATCTTCTCGAACGGGTCCAAATCTGGCATCAAATGTTCGGGTCTCGAATTCAGCGACATAGGTAGTCTCCTGGTCGTTTCTTCCGTATGCCCCGGCCTGTTTCCTCAAATCGGGCACTTGCCCGTATTTCAGATCGGGCCCTCGCCCGTATCTCAAATCGGGCACTTGCCCGGATTTCAGATCGGGCTCTTGCCCGTATTTCAGATCGGGCACTTTTGCCCGTATCTCAAATCGGGCATTCGCCCGTCTTTCAACTCTCGTCTATTCCGCCGCCACCATCACCGGCTCTGCCCGGTGCGCATTGCGCGAAAACTCGTCGATACGCCGCTCCACCTCGCCGCGGAAATGCCGCATCAGGCCCTGGATCGGCCACGCCGCCGCATCGCCCAGCGCGCAGATCGTGTGGCCTTCGACCTGTTTGGTCACGTCGAGCAGCATGTCGATCTCGCGCTTCTGCGCCTCGCCGCGCACCAGCCGCTCCATCACCCGCCACATCCAGCCGGTGCCTTCGCGGCACGGTGTGCACTGGCCGCAGCTCTCGTGCTTGTAGAAGTAGGAAAGCCGGGCGATCGCCTTCACGATATCGGTCGATTTGTCCATGACGATGACAGCCGCCGTGCCGAGACCCGATTTCAGGTCGCGCAGCGCATCGAAATCCATCGGCGCGTCGATGATCTGCTCCGCCGGCACCAGCGGCACCGAAGCGCCGCCCGGAATGACCGCCAGCAGATTGTCCCAGCCGCCGCGAATGCCGCCGCAATGCGTCTCGATCAGCTCGCGGAACGGGATCGACATCGCCTCTTCGACGGTGCACGGATTGTTGACGTGGCCGGAGATGCAGAACAGCTTGGTGCCGACGTTGTTGGGCCGGCCGATGGACGAGAACCAGGCAGCGCCACGCCGCAAAATGGTCGGCGCCACCGCGATCGACTCGACATTGTTGACCGTCGTCGGGCAGCCATAGAGGCCGACATTGGCCGGAAACGGCGGCTTCAGCCGCGGCTGGCCCTTCTTGCCTTCGAGGCTTTCGAGCAGTGCCGTTTCCTCGCCGCAGATATAGGCGCCGGCGCCATGGTGCATGTAGATGTCGAAATCGTAGCCGGACGTGTTGTTCTTGCCGATCAGCTTGGCCGCATAGGCCTCGTCGATGGCGCGCTGCAGCGCCTCGCGCTCGCGGATGAACTCGCCGCGCACATAGATATAGGCGGCGATCGCGCCCATGGCGAAGCCGGCGATCAGGCAGCCCTCGACCAGCGTATGCGGATCGTGGCGCAATATGTCGCGGTCCTTGCAGGTGCCGGGCTCGGATTCGTCGGCGTTGACGACGAGATAGCTCGGCCGGCCGTCGCTCTGCTTGGGCATGAACGACCATTTTAGCCCGGTCGGGAAGCCGGCGCCGCCGCGGCCGCGCAGGCCTGATGCCTTCATCTCGTTGACGATCCAGTCGCGCCCCTTGGCGATGATGCCAGGCGTGTTGTCCCAGGCGCCGCGCGCCATCGCACCGGCCAGCGACTTGTCGAAGCGGCCGTAGATGTTATTGAAGATGCGGTCTCTGTCCTGAAGCATTGTTCGTCCCTCAGACCGGCTTCTTGCCGAAGACGCGGATATATTCGGCGATCCCGCCCTTGGCCAGCGCCTTGGCCTGCTTGACCCAGTCTTCGCGCTCGATGCGGCCGTGGAAACTGAGATAGCCATCGACCCACTCGCGCTCGGCCTTCTTCCATGACGCGACTTGCGCGTAGGTGAAGATACCAAGCGAATGCAGGATGCCTTCGATCTTCGGGGCGACGCCCGAGATCAGCTTGAGATCGTCGACCAGTGCCGGCCTCGCGATGCCGGCCGGACGGTTCTTGTCCTCGAGCGAAGGCTTGGCCGTCTTGGCATTGGTCGGCTTGGCACTGGTCGGCTTGGCACTGGTCGGCTTGGCATTGGTCGTCTTCGCGGCGGCCGTCTTACCGGCAGCGCCGAGCTGCGTGCCCTTGGCTTCCGGCGCCTTGAAAGCAGCCGCTGGCTCAGCCTTGACTATCGGACCACTGCGCTGTTTCAAAACCTTTTCGACTTCCGGCGCGGCCCTGTTGGCGTTGGCCGCCGAATGCCGCGGTGCTCTGACGCTCGCCGCCTTTTCCGTCTCCGGTGCGACCTTTGCCGGAGAAGGCGTCTCCAGCGCCGGGCTGGTTTCGGGCGCATCGGTCTTCGGCTTGCTGGCCTTCGACGGCGCAACGGGGCCGGCCGATGCCTGGGCCGGAGCCGCCGGCGCCGCGACAATTGCCGCTGGCGCGGGCTCCCTGGCGGCCTTGGCGGCTGCCTTGGCGTCCCTGTCGCGGGTCGTCTTCAGGATTGCCTTTTCGCTCTTCAGCGTCGTCAGGCCGGTGATCGGCTCGGAGGTGATGCGGCCGTTCTGCGGCCCCGGCGTCACCGAGGCGCCCTTGCCGGCATCATAGAGGTCGATGATCTCGGCAAGCCGCTCCGGCGTCAGATCCTCGAAAGTGTCCTTGAAAATCATCACCATCGGCGCGTTGACGCAGGCGCCGAGGCATTCGACCTCTTCCCACGACAGCGTGCCCTTGTCGTTGGTGTGGAACTGGTCGTGATGGATTTTCGAGCGGCACAGATCCATCAGCGCTTCCGAGCCGCGCAGCATGCAGGGCGTGGTGCCGCAGACCTGGATATGCGCGCGGGTGCCGACCGGATTGAGCTGGTATTGGGTGTAGAAGGTCGCGACTTCGAGCCCTCTGATGTAGGGCATGCCGAGCATGTCGGAGATCGTCTCGATCGCCGCCTTGGTCACCCAGCCTTCCTGCTCCTGCGCCAGCATCAGCAACGGGATGATCGCCGACTGCTCGCGGCCCTTCGGATACTTCTTGATCCATTGCTTCGCCGCTGCCGCATTCGCCCGGTTGAAGGCGAAGGAGACTGGCTGGAGGCTGGCTTCTGCGAGACGGCGGACTGACATGGAGTTTCGCTTTATTTGTTTCTTACTGAATCGAGCTGGAGACGCGATAGCAGTTCTCGGATTGCCCTAACACGCACACAAACTCTTCTTTCCCGCGCTTCAGGCGGATGTATTCGTCGTAACGATCGCCAACCCAGGAGACACAATAGGGCCGTGGCCGGCTGGGCACCTGGGCAACGAACGAATCCAGCTGGCACTGCGGAAAGGAATGAAGGACAATCCCGTCATCCAACGGTGCATGTCTCTCGAACGTGCGCCCCATCAATAAGTCACCTTCCGCAACCAGCTCAAACCCAATCTTCAGCAGGTCTCGTGACAGCAGCCGATCATCGGGGCCCCAAGCAGGAACTTGGGCCGCCATTGTCAGGACCGCTGCGGTGACAAGCGCGTTCATTGCTACCGGTCCACCTCACCAAACACGATGTCGAGGGAGCCGAGAACGGCGGTGACGTCGGCCAGCATGTGGCCGCGGCACAAAAAGTCCATGGCCTGCAGATGCGCGAAGCCGGGCGCGCGCAGCTTGCAGCGATAGGGTTTGTTGGTCCCGTCCGAGACCAGATAGACGCCGAACTCGCCTTTTGGGGCTTCGACCGCCGCATAGACTTCGCCGGCCGGCACGCGATAGCCTTCGGTGTAGAGCTTGAAGTGATGGATCAGCGCCTCCATCGAGCGCTTCATCGCCGCGCGCTTCGGCGGCACCACCTTGCCGTCGAGGTTCGACACCGGCCCGCTGCCTTCCTTGCCGAGCAGCAGGTCGATGCACTGGCGCATGATTTTCGCCGACTGGCGCATCTCTTCCATGCGCACGAGATAACGGTCGTAGCAGTCGCCGTTCTTGCCGATCGGAATGTCGAAATCCATCTCGGCATAGCATTCATAGGGCTGCGACTTGCGCAGATCCCAGGCGACGCCGGATCCACGCACCATGACGCCGGAAAAACCCCAGGCCCAGGCATCGGCCAGCGAGACGGTGCCGATATCGACATTGCGCTGTTTGAAGATGCGGTTGCCGGTGAGCAGTGCGTCGAGGTCGTCGAGCGATTTCAGGAACGGATCGATCCAGTTGCCGATGTCCTCGACCAGCTGCTGCGGCAGGTCCTGGTGGACGCCGCCGGGCCGGAAATAGGCTGCATGCATGCGCGAACCGCTGGCCCGCTCATAGAACACCATCAGCTTTTCGCGCTCGACAAAACCCCACAGCGGCGGCGTCAGCGCGCCGACATCCATTGCCTGCGTCGTCACATTGAGAATGTGCGACATGATGCGGCCGATCTCGCAATAGAGCACGCGGATCAATTGGCCGCGCTTCGGCACCTCGATGCCGAGCAGCCGCTCGGCGGCAAGCGCGAAGGCATGCTCCTGGTTCATCGGAGCGCAATAGTCGAGCCGGTCGAGATAGGGCACGGCCTGCAAATAGGTCTTGGCTTCGATCAGCTTCTCGGTGCCGCGATGCAACAGCCCGATATGCGGATCGACGCGATCGACGACTTCGCCGTCCAACTCAAGAACCAGCCTCAAAACACCATGCGCTGCAGGGTGTTGAGGTCCAAAGTTGATGTTAAAATTGCGGACGGAGGTTTCAGCCATTCTGGCGTCTCAATTCGTCTTGGCTTTCTCGTCGCCCGGCAGAACGTAGTCCGTCCCTTCCCATGGCGAGAGAAAATCGAAATTGCGGAATTCCTGCTTGAGCTCGACCGGCTCGTAGATGACCCGCTTGGCTTCGTCGTCGTAGCGCACCTCGACGAAACCGGTCAGTGGGAAATCCTTGCGCAGCGGATGACCTTCGAAGCCGTAGTCGGTCAGGATCCTGCGCAAATCGGGATGGCCCGAAAACAGCACGCCATAGAGATCGTAGGTTTCGCGCTCGAACCAGTCTGCGCCGGGATAAACGCCGGTGATCGACGGCACCACCGTCTCCTCGTCGGCCTGGACCTTGATGCGGATGCGAATGTTCTGCTTCGGCGACAGCAGGTGATAGACGACGTCGAAGCGCTTGGCCCGCGACGGATAATCGGCGCCGCAGACGTCGATGATCGAGATGAACTGGCATTTTGGATCGTCGCGCAGGAAGCTCACCACCTCGATCAGATCGTGCGGCTCGAGCGAGATCGTGAGTTCGCCATAGGCAAGCACCGCATCGCCGATCCGGCCGCTCAGCTTCTCGCCGAGATAGGTCGAGAGTTCATTCAGGCTCATCATCGCGCTCACCGTTCGATCGTGCCGGTGCGGCGGATCTTCTTTTGCAACAGAAGGATGCCGTAGAGCAGCGCTTCCGCGCTCGGCGGACAGCCGGGCACATAGATGTCGACCGGCACGACGCGATCGCAGCCGCGCACCACCGAATAGGAATAGTGGTAGTAGCCGCCGCCATTGGCGCAGGAGCCCATCGAGATGACGTAGCGCGGTTCCGGCATCTGGTCGTAGACCTTGCGCAGCGCCGGCGCCATCTTGTTGGTCAGCGTGCCGGCGACGATCATGATGTCGGACTGGCGCGGCGAGGCGCGCGGCGCAACGCCGAACCTCTCCGAGTCATAGCGCGGCATCGAGGTGTGGATCATCTCGACCGCACAGCAGGCAAGACCGAAGGTCATGAACATCAGCGAGCCACTGCGCGCCCAGGTGATCAGCGCCTCGGTCGAGGTGACGAGAAAGCCCTTGTCGGCCAGTTCGTTGTTGATCTCGAGGAAGAAAGGATCATTCGCCCCCACCGGCTTTCCGGTGCTGGGGTCGAGAATGCCTTTTGGCTTCGGCGCGACAAGCGTGCCGGAATTGTCGCTCAATCCCATTCCAGCGCTCCTTTCTTCCATTCATAGGCAAAGCCGATGGTCAGCACCGCCAAAAACACCATCATCGACCAGAAGCCGAGCATGCCGATCTGGCTGAAAGACACTGCCCACGGAAACAGGAAGGCCACTTCCAGATCGAAGATGATGAACAGGATCGACACCAGGTAGAAGCGGATATCGAACTTCATGCGGGCATCGTCAAAGGAGTTGAAGCCGCATTCATAGGCGGAAAGCTTCTCCGGATCGGGATTGCGGTAGGCCACCAGGAAGGGTGCGGCAAGCAGCGCCAGGCCGACGACCAGCGCCACGCCGATGAACAGGACGATGGGCAGGTACGAACTCAACAATGCGTTCATGCTGCAGCTTTCCGTTGGCGGCCAATCCACTCTGATTACAGCACCGGACCCACTTGCGGAAGCGTGACAGTTTAACCACTGAACCGTTTTAGGGGGCTCTATGCTGCAACGCGGCGAGGGTTAGCGCAGGGCTTTCGGCGAAGCAAGTCAAACCTTGTTCAAAACACGGTGCTCGACGGCATATCCGAATAAACTGGTCCGATCCGCTCCTGTTTGATTTCCTTCACTTTTTACTCCACTTTTCTCTCCTGACATAGATGCCGCCAAAACCCTGCTAGCATGGTGCGGAATCATCGCTCCCACCTTTGGTCGAACCCGACAGAGTGCCGTCTGCATGAAGGAAAAAATCTCGCTCGCCATGGCCCGGCGCATCGCGCTTGCCGCACAGGGGTTTGCCGATCCTCGCCCTAACGGCACGCCCGATCGCCGCCATCTGGCCCGTGTGCTTGCCCGGACCGGTCTGCTGCAGATCGATTCCGTCAGCGCGGTGGTGCGTGCCCATTATATGCCGCTCTATTCGCGGCTTGGCCCCTACCCGCTCGCCCTGCTCGACAACGCCGCGGTGACGCGCAAGCGCAAAGTCTTCGAATATTGGGCGCACGAAGCCTCCTTTCTGCCGGTCGAAACCTATCCGCTGATGCGCTGGCGCATGGAGCGGGCCGAACGTGGCGAGGAAATGTATAATGGGCTGGCCAAGTGGGGCCGAGAGCGCGCCGCCTACATTGAAGACATCTTTCGCGAGGTCGTCGAACGCGGCCCGATCGCCGCTTCCGCCCTGGAAGGCCAGAAAGGCTCAGGCGGCTGGTGGGGCTGGAGCGACGCCAAGCACGCTTTCGAATGGCTGTTCTGGGCCGGCCGTATTACCACCGCGTCGCGTCGTGGCTTCGAGCGGCTTTATGATCTGCCGCAGCGCGTGCTGCCGCCGGCGATACTTGCCCTGCCAGTGCCATCGCCTGAGGATGCGCACCGCGAATTGCTGCGCATTTCCGCCCGCGCCCACGGCGTCGCCACAGCAGGCGACCTGCGCGACTATTTCCGCCTCTCTCCCGCTGATATCAAAGGCCGCATCGAGGAACTGGTCGACGCCGGCGACCTCTTGCCGGTGACCGTCGAAGGCTGGAGCAAGCCGGCCTATCTTCACAAGGACGCTCGTTTTCCGCGCAAGATCGAGGCGCGCGCCTTGCTCGCTCCGTTCGATCCGGTTGTCTTCGAACGGACGCGTACGGAAAGACTGTTCGACTTCCGCTATCGCATCGAGATCTACACCCCTGCTGAAAAGCGCCAATACGGCTATTATGTGCTGCCGTTCCTGCTCGGCGAAAGGATCGTGGCGCGCATCGACCTTAAGGCTGACCGCCCGGCCGGCGTGCTGCGCGTCCATGCCGCCTATGCCGAACCCGGCGCGCCGCCGCAAACCGCCGCCGAACTTTTTGAGGAATTGCAGCTGATGCAGGGCTGGCTCGGGCTCGAACGCATCGAGGTGACGCCTGCGGGGGATCTGGGTTCGGCTCTCGCCGACATTGCGGCGTCGTAGACGTGCGTTGACACGACTGCCTCCACAAGCCTAAATCCGGTTCAGACGGTCTCCTTCTCGGCAAAGGGAGGAGCCAAGAGGGAATGCGGTGCGAAATCTCGATTTCAAATCCGCGGCTGTCCCCGCAACTGTAAGCGACGAGCCAAGGCCGATAACCACTGGGAAAATCCCGGGAAGGCGGCACCAGGGCGATGACCCGCGAGCCAGGAGACCTGCCGTCTAGGACATAAAAATCCGATCGCCTGGCGGGTTTTCCGGGCAAGGAGCCTAATTTGGAACGCGACAGCAGTTTTTCGGCTGAGACAGCGGGCGTATTGTCCGGCGATGATGATGCTCTGGCCGACGTCACCGTGATCGTCTGCGCCTCCTGCCGTGACGAGACCGGCTCCGACGGCCATCCTCGCGCCGGCGAATTGTTGGCCGAAGACACGCGCCGCGCCGCCTCTGGCGAAAACATCCGTATCCGCAGCGTCGAATGCCTCGGCAACTGCAAGCGCCGCCTCAGCGCCGCTATCCTGCGCGACGGCTGCTGGAGCTATGTCTTTGGCGACCTGAGCGCGACCAGCGGCGCCGATCTCATCACCGGCGCAAAACTCTTCGCCACCTCGACCGACGGTCTCATTCCATGGCGCGGCCGGCCCGATTGCCTGAAGCGCGGCCTCGTCGCTCGCATCCCTCCCCTCGACCTTTTGAAGGACCAGATATGACCACTTCCGTCTTGCGCGTGCCCTGCACCGTCGTCACCGGCTTCCTCGGCGCCGGCAAGACGACGCTGATCCGCCATCTGCTCGAAAACGCTGGCGGCAAGCGGCTGGCCATCATCGTCAACGAGTTCGGCGACATCGGCATCGATGGCGAGATTCTTAAGGGATGCGGCATTGACACCTGCCCTGAGGAAAACATCGTCGAACTGGCCAATGGCTGCATCTGCTGCACCGTCGCCGACGATTTCGTCCCGGCGCTCGACCAGATCCTGTCGCTGACGCCCAGGGTCGACCATATCCTGATCGAAACCTCCGGGCTGGCGCTGCCCAAGCCGCTGGTCCAGGCCTTCCAGTGGCCGACGGTGAAGAGCCGGGTGACGGTCGACGGCGTCATTGCCGTGGTCGACGGACTGGCGCTGGCCGAAGGCCGCGTTGCCAACGACATGGACGCCCTGCAGGCGCAGCGCGCGCAGGACGAGACGCTCGACCACGACGATCCGGTCGAGGAGGTGTTCGAGGACCAACTCGCCTGCGCTGACCTGATCATACTGTCGAAAAGCGACCTGATGGACGCCGCCGGTTCGGCCCGCGCCAATGCCATCATCGGCAAGCACGCCGCCCGCGCGGTGAAGATCGTGCCGACCTCGCAGGGCAAGGTCGATCCCTCCGTGCTGCTCGGCCTCGGCCTTGCCGTCGAGGACGACATAGAGAACCGCAAGACCCACCACGATGACGAGCTCGATCACGAGCATGACGATTTTGACTCGTTCGTCATCGACATTCCGTCGATTGCCAATCCCGATGAGCTGGCTTTGCGTGTCGCCACGGCGGCGGAGGAAGAAAACGTGCTGCGCGTAAAAGGCTTCGTCGAGGTCGGCGGCAAGCCGATGCGGCTGTTGCTGCAGGCTGTCGGGCCGCGCGTCAACCACTACTACGACCGCGCCTGGACCGCCGACGACGACCGCCGCTCGCGCCTCGTCGTCATCGGCCTGAAAGGGCTGAACCGCCCGGCCATCGAGCGTATTCTCGCCGGCTGACCTCAGGCACGAGCCGCCATGCACATCCTCACCACCACATCCGCCTCGCTCGACGATCTCGCCGAGCCTGTCGATCTCAGGCAGACGCCTGCGGATGTCGTGGCGCTGTCCTTCACCGACAGCGACCTGGCCGGGCTGGCGGCGGCATGGAAAGCGGACGCGGATCGGCTGCCGTCGATGCGGCTGGCCGCCTTGCGCGATCTGCGCCATCCGATGTCCGTCGACCTGTGGATCGACAGCGTCGCCCGGCACGCCAGGGTTGTTCTGGTTCGCATCCTCGGCGGTTACGACTGGTGGCGCTACGGCTGCGACCAGCTCGCCTCGACCGCCCGCGCGCACGGCATAAAACTGGCGCTGCTGCCCGGCGAATGCCGCGACGAGGATTTGCGGCTGATCGAAGGCTCGACGCTGCCGCGCCAGGAACTCGACGGCCTGCTCGGCTATTTCCGCGAAGGCGGCCCGGAGAATATGACGGCGCTGGTGCGGAGGCTGGCAAGTCTCGCCGGATCAGATGTGGCGGTCGCGGAGCCTGTCAGCGTGCCAAAAGCCGGCTACTATCAACCGGGACTGGGGGTCGTCGAGCACGACGTCCCCCTCCCCCTCGAGGGGAGGGTCCGGCCGCAGTCCGGGGGTGGGGTCGCCTGTGAAGTGCGCCAACACTCTGAAGTGCGCCAACAGCAAACAACGTCGAGCACTGCCGCAACGACCCCGCCCGGCCCTGCGGGCCACCCTCGCCTCGAGGGGGAGGGGGACGTCGTGCCCATCCTCTTCTACCGCTCGATGCTGCTCGCCGCCGATGTCGCGCCGATCGACGCGCTTTTTGAAGCGCTGCGGCAGCGCGGCATGGCCCCCGTGCCGATCTTCGTCTCCAGCCTCAAGGACCCAGCCTCGCTCGCCTTTGTCGAAACCGCGCTTGCCACGCTAAAGCCGGCCGCCATCATCACCGCGACCGCGTTCGCCTCGGGTGCTGAGCCCGGCGTCGAAACCCCGTTCGACCGCGCCGGCGTTCCTGTCTTCCAGGTCATCGTCGCGACGACACGCCGTGACATCTGGCAAGACAACCAGCGCGGCCTGGCGCCCGCCGACCTCGCCATGCATGTCGTCCTGCCGGAACTCGATGGCCGCATCCTTGCCGGCGCCGTTTCCTTCAAGGGCGAAAGCGAGGTCGATCCCGCATTGGCTTTCCGCGCCTTCGCCAACCGGCCGGAGCCGGACCGGGTCGCGCAGGTGGCGAACCGTGTCGAGGCGTTCGTGCGCCTGCAGCGCACGCCGCGCGAAAAACGCAAGCTCGCCATCCTGATCCCCGACTATCCGAGCGCCCCCGGCCGCACCGGCTACGCCGTCGGCCTCGACGTGCCGTCCAGCGTGCTGGCGATGCTGCACGACCTGAGCGAACAGGGCTACGTCGTTGAAGGGATTCCGCAAACGCCGCGTGCGTTGCTGGAGATGCTGGAGTCGGCCGAGCAAGGGTTGGCCTTGAAGGAGTATCTGACCTTCTCGAAGGAATTGCCGCCGGCGGCCGTCGCTGCGGTAGAGGCCGCGTGGGGGAATGCAGAAGATGAGACAGGTTTGTGCGAGGCGCCCCCCCCGGGGGGGGGGGGGGGTTTGGGGGGGGGGGGGGGGGGGGGGAGACCCCCCCCCCCCCCCCCCCATTGAACAGCCCCCCCCCCCCCAGGGGCAACAACCCCCCGGCGGGGCCCCCCCCCC